>CALGJU010000332.1 GCA_937928685.1 uncultured Granulosicoccaceae bacterium | reverse complement strand
AAAGTTTGTGCTGTTAAAGCACCGGGCTTTGGTGATCGTCGTAAAGCAATGTTGCAAGACATCGCAGTACTGACTGGCGGCCAGGTAATTTCTGAAGAAGTGGGTCTTTCTCTTGAGAAGGTCACTCTGGAAGATCTTGGTAACGCTAAGAAAGTAAACGTTGATAAAGAGAACTGTACTCTTGTTGACGGTGCTGGTGCCAAAGCAGAAATTGATGGTCGTGTTGATCAGGTTCGTGCTCAAATCGAGCAGGCAACTTCTGACTACGACAAAGAAAAGCTTCAAGAGCGTGTTGCCAAGCTTGCCGGCGGTGTTGCGGTAATTAAGGTTGGTGCAACCACTGAAGTTGAAATGAAAGAGAAGAAGGATCGTGTTGACGATGCGCTTCACGCAACTCGCGCAGCCGTTGAAGAAGGTGTTGTAGCTGGTGGTGGTGTTGCATTGATCCGCGCAGTTGCTTCACTGGCTGACTTGAAAGGCGACAATGCCGATCAGGATCACGGTATCGCAATCGCACGTCGTGCAATGGAAGAGCCTCTTCGCCAGATTGTAGCGAACGCCGGTGATGAGCCTTCTGTGGTGGTAAATCAAGTGGCTGGCGAGAGCGGCAACTACGGTTATAACGCTGCCACTGGTGAGTACGGTGACATGATTGCTATGGGTATTCTTGATCCAACTAAGGTGACACGTTCTGCGTTGCAGAATGCGGCATCTATTGCTGGCTTGATGATTACTACTGAAGCAATGATTGCTGAAGTACCTAAGGAAGATGGTCCTGCGATGCCTGATATGGGCGGAATGGGCGGCATGATGTAAGCTGCTTGTTTAAGCACTGAGAAAAGCCCCGCATGCGGGGCTTTTTTTTGTGTTCGAAAAATTTGTAATTTATGCGAAGGGGCTCTCGTCACTCCGCCCGGTTGTGTTTAAAATCAGCGAAATAACCACAATTTGTGTGTTGTTGGCCGCATTGACGATCTGCAATGTGAAACCGCAATAATCCACTTTTACCGCAGGCCAATTTATGAGAGTTTGCACCACCCTGAAGGCAGCGCAGTTTTCAGGCGAATTAAAAAATAGAATAATCAGGCAATACTGAAAGTGAAAAGAATAACTATAAAATCTTCAGTCCTCGCCCTGGCGCTTGCTGCAATCTCAGGAATGGGCAGTCAGGCGAGTGCGGGCGTATTTACCCAGTTAGTAAGTGTCGCGAACAGTGCCTTGCCCGCCTACGGACGTGAGCAACTGTTGAGCTATCGCCCGGATCTCGATAAAGAGCAAATCAGCAACGCTATTCGTGAAGCGCTGGTGGTGGCCTCTGACCGGGTCGTTGAAACGGTGGTCGCTGAAGCCGGGTATCAAGGTGACGGTGAAGTGAAACTTTCCTCAGATTTGCGCAAGGCGCAGAAGATCGCCACCAAGGGTGGCCATGAGGAAGCATTTGACTTACTGGAAGAGCAGCTTAATCAGGCAGTGATTGCAGCGGCACCCGCAACGCGTGATTTGTTAAAGTCGGCAGTGGCACAAATCAAAATCACTGAACCCCGGGTTCTGTTGGTGGCGCACGATGCTGCAGCAACCGACTATCTCCGAATGCGAGTAATGGAAAGGGTGCAGCGACAACTGCAGCCAGTGGTCGAGGAGTTACTGTTGGAATCTGGTGCCAAACATAGCTGCGATAATATCGCGTCGAAAATCAAGTTTGGAAATCTTCTTGAAACACTGATGACAGAGCATGTCGTTGAATACAGCTTGAGTGGTTTCTTTAAGCAACTTGAAGTGGAAGAGAAGTCTATCAGGCGTGATCCGGATTCCCGATCTACGGATCTGTTGCGGGATGTGTTTGGGTAGGTTTTTGTGCGTCGCGCTGGATTGCGGCGCTAAATTCCTTTGCGGCATCGCCGCATCAGCCTGAGCGACGTACCATCAGGGCGGCTTTCGATGCCGGGCCATTGCACCCGGAGCCAGTTCTGTAAACATACAGCCTGAGCTTCTTTTCGAGTGCGCGGTAGGTGTAGCAGGCAATTATCACACTCGCCATTTCACTTCGGGTGTAATTCCTAAAAAAGTCCGTGATGATGTCTTTGCGTTTGGCATGATATAGTTGCGGGCTTCCTCACCTTAATTAGACGGGGCTCCATGGAGCAAAAAAACAGTTATAACCGCGAGGAGCTTTTAAGCTGCGGCAAGGGCGAGATGTTTGGTGACAACAATGCCCGTCTGCCTTCGCCTAATATGTTAATGATGGACCGTGTCACGTTGATCAATGCTGACGGTGGTTCTCATGAGAAAGGTGAGATTCATGCAGAGCTCGATATCACCGAAGATCTATGGTTTTTTGATTGTCACTTTCATGGTGATCCGGTGATGCCCGGGTGCCTGGGTCTTGATGCCATGTGGCAATTGGTCGGGTTTTTTCTGGCGTGGAAAGGTAATCCGGGCCGCGGTCGTGCGCTTGGGGCTGGTGAAGTTAAGTTTTTCGGTCAGGTCCTGCCGACCGCAAAAAAAGTTACCTACCATCTTGAGCTGAAGCGTGTCATCGAACGCCGGTTGGTGATGGGCATCGCTGATGGCCGAATGGAAGTTGACGGTCGCGAAATCTATACCGCAAACGATCTGCGCGTAGGCTTGTTTACCTCCACTGATGATTTCTAAAGTCGCAATCTGAGGTTCTGGTTGCCCTGCATCGGCATGCCTGCTTGCGGTCGTCTCTGACGGTGAGTTTACAGCCTGTGGGGCTTCCGTGTTATCGCCCAAACGCTGCTTTCTCACTCTCTTGTGAGTTAGAAAGATAAACGGCTACCAGCACAAGCTTCGGGCGCAAACAGTTGCGCTCTGATAAAATGCAGTCACTCAACTTATTTTAGATCCAAAGGGGAATGGCGTGCGAAGAGCGGTAGTGACCGGACTGGGCATTGTGTCTTGCCTTGGCAATGACAAACATCAAGTGACTGAAGCGCTGAAGACTGGCCGCTCCGGTATTTCCAGTAAGCCTGAATATGCCGAGCTCGGTATGCGCAGTCAGATTGCCGGTTCCCCTGAGATTGATTTCAAAGATCATATCGATCGAAAGCAGCTTCGGTTTATGGGCGGCTCAGCTGCTTATGCCTACATTGCTATGCAACAGGCGGTTGAAGATGCAGGCCTGACTGAAGCATTGGTGTCAAATGTCCGTACTGGAATAATCGCAGGCTCAGGCGGCGCATCATCGGCCAGCCAGGTGGAAGCCGCAGACATTATGCGAGACAAAGGCGTACGCAGAGTCGGGCCGTATCGGGTTACCCAAACCATGGGCAGCACGGTGTCTGCTTGCCTGGCGACTCCCTTCGGTATCAAAGGCGTTAACTACTCTATGTCATCTGCTTGTTCTACCAGTGCACATTGCATTGGTCATGCAGTAGAGCAAATTCAGCTTGGCAAGCAAGACATTTTGTTTGCGGGCGGCGGTGAAGAAGAGCACTGGACCATGAGCTGTTTGTTCGATGCAATGGGCGCCTTGTCTTCAAAATATAACGACACACCAACCACGGCCTCCCGTGCTTATGATGCAGAGCGAGATGGTTTTGTTATCGCCGGTGGCGGTGGCATGGTCGTGGTGGAAGAACTCGAACACGCACTGGCACGCGGCGCGACTATCTATGCCGAAATTGTAGGCTATGGTGCAACATCTGATGGTGTTGATATGGTGGCGCCTTCGGGTGAGGGTGCGGTGCGTTGCATGCAAAACGCAATGCAAACCATTGAAGGTGAGATCGACTATTTAAATGCTCACGGTACCAGCACACCCGCAGGCGATGTTACTGAGCTTCGTGCAATTCAAGAAGCGTTTGGTGGTAATACGCCAAAGGTAAGCTCGACTAAATCTCTTTCTGGCCACTCGCTTGGTGCAGCTGGTGTACAGGAGGCGATCTATTGCCTGTTAATGCAGCAAGGTAACTTCATTACTGCCTCTGCGAACATTAATACTCTGGATCCGGAAGCCGGGGATGTAGATATTGTTCGAGAGACCATCACTGATGCAAAGATTGATACGGTGATGTCGAATAGCTTTGGTTTTGGTGGTACTAATGCGTCTTTGATTATGCAGAGATACAACGGCTAATATTTACTTCTGTAAGGTGGCTGGTATGTAGCAACAGTGGTGGATGCTTTCACCACTGTACGGCTGGGCGAGATGCGGGTGAGTGGCTCTGATCGGCGGAGTTAACCCCTCTAGTATTCAATCTGACGGTAGTAGAAATCTGAGCTGTCATTGTAGGGCATACCGAACCGGCTGAAGTTTGAAGTCATTTGCTCCAGCATCTCACGCTCTTGTGATGTAAGAAGTGTGGTGCTTGCCATCCATTGCTCTACCTCGTTTCGATGGCTTGTCATGCGTTGGCTGATGGTACTGAATAACAGGTTTTCCCTGCTATCGCCCTGCAGGTTTGCGATTTGAGTGAGAATGGTATTGGTATCGATATTTGGATCCATTGAATCGAGTGCGATTGAACCGATCTGCTGTACGTTATTGTTTTGCCGGTTGAGCCATTGACGAGCAGCGTCAGGACTTTGTTGCGAGAGTATGTAGACCATCTGTTCTGCAAGCCCTGTCTGCACCTCTGCAGGCATTCTTGAAAATATTCGTTTTGATGTTTCGGGGTCCCCGTTCATAAATGCGCCAGCCGTGGCGTAGAACAGCGGCTCGTTTGATGCTGAGTCAGGCAGGCTGAATAGCCAGTCTGCAGCCGCATCCGGATCTGTATAGGCCCACTCATTGACGATGCTCATTTGCGCCTCTATTCGCTGTTGTTCAGGAAGCTGCTCCGTCCAGCTGATAGCACCGGCTGGATCGGACTGTGCCATTTTGCTTGCGATAGACGTCACAGCGACAGGCATCAACCGCTCTCTGTCTTCAGGGTTTAGTTGATTGATAAAGCTCTCCAATCCGGTCGGATCGGATGGATTCCAGCTGTAGATCATATTCATTAGAGCGCTTTCCTTTACCATTGGATTGCTCTGTGACAGGGTCCAGTCGTATGCTGCCTGAGGATCTGTTTTAGACAAATGCGAAACGTAGAGGTCAGTCAGCATCATTTGTTGTTCAGGGTGAATATTGCTGTCATTGAGCACTGCTTCAATCTCCGCAAACGCTGCCGCCGGATCTCGTTCAAACCACGTGTACAAAATTTGATCGGCGTATCTGAGCCTGGTGTCTTCATCAACATCTAAATTTAAAAAGTCCCAGGCCGCCTGTGGGTCTTCGTTGGCCCATTCTGAAATGGCCATAGACAATGCTTCATCCTTGTGTCGATCATTACTGTCAGTGCCGGCAACAAGCTGCCTTACGAATTGTTCGGGATTATTACTGGCTATACCGGCGTACATTGCACTCTTGAGTCCAGGGTGGGAACTGGTGCTTTTGATGTTTTCAACTCTGTCGCGAACATAGTCCGGGTTGGCGCTTGCTAGAACCGAGAGGCCGTCATGCGCCCAATGTGAATATTGGTTGGTGGGGTCGACCACCCCGGAAATAGCATGCTCGACAGCTGTCTCGATATCCACTTCACTAAAGCGTTGGTATATGGCGATGTTCATGATAGCTGCAAAACGTGAGTTGCCATGTGATCTTTTAAGGTCAGCCAGCATGGTGAGCAATTCATCAGAATTTGCAGTATCAATAAACAATAAATACTGAATTACTTCGCGATAGTGTTTTAAGCCGGATACTGCTATCGGAGGTTTTTTCGTTTCTACTGTTTTTTCAAATGGCCGGTTTGGAGACGGTTCTATCAACACGGATTGATCGCTGGTGTCTTTTGTTAGTGCAAACGGCGATGTTGCTTTTTTTGCTTGAGAAGCTGCAGTTGCCAAAGGCTCTGGGGCGATGGGCGTCTGGTTACTGCGGGATGTTGCAAATATGCCGATGGCAATGCCGGCGATTACACCGATAGTGAGTAGCGCAATACTTTTCATGGTACATCTCATTTATATTTCTGGCTTGCGTTCCAAACGCATAATCCTGAGGAGTTAAGATACCTCAAATTTGGTGTGGCGCACGCTGGATGAGGCATTGATTTGCATGTTTCCAAAGCCCGGATGAGCCACTGCCTGTGTTACATTGATCGGTATTAAGTGCTATGACTTTTGTTGTTGTGGATGTCTATAGTCACTCGTTTCATCGAGCAGTTGAATTTGGCAGGCTCATGGCTCGCCACCCGCTAACGCGTCGGGTTTCCTGGGGGTTGCGATTTGGATCTCAGTGGTGTGTTGCTTTTGGAAGCCCGACGCGTGAGCGAGTGGGTGTATTGCCGCGATTTTATCGGTTTCCGTGATGGTGATAGTTGCTGTGCATTAAGGTGGGTTTGTGTGTATCGACTAACAGGATTAGTGAGGTTAGCAATGCAGAGCTTGCCACTCGCTAACGCGTCGGGTTTCTTGGGGTCGCGATTTAGATCTTAGTGGTGCGTTGCTTTTAGGGATTCGACGCAAGTATTGTGAGCCGTTAGGGCGCATGAATATTCAATCCCACTTAAGCGGTGGCTCATCAAGCGCTGAACTCTGTTCTTTTAATTCAAGAATATGTTCATCCCAGTACCGTGCATCAGCAAGCCAGGGAAAGGCTTGTTGAAATGCGGGCTCACTGCGACGCACGTCAAGCCATGCGGCATAGTGAATCATTCTTAACGTTCGAAGTGATTCAATCAAGCCAAGCTCAACCGGGTCAAACTCTCTAAACTGGGTATAGCCTTCGAGCAGATCTGCCAGTCTTGCTTGCTGATAGAACCTGTCGCCGGATAAAAATAACCAGAGGTCCTGAACGGCGGGCCCGGTGCGTGCGTCATCAAGATCAACGATGTGGGGTGTGGTATCGCGCCATAAAATATTACCCGGATGAAAGTCTCCGTGTAATCGTATGCTTTTTGTGTCTGCTACTTGTTCAAACCAATCATCTACTTTGTCCAACAGGTCTATCACCAGTGATTCATAGGCATTTGCCAGTGCCGATGGCACGCGATCATTATCGAGCAGGTAGTTGGCTGATTCGTGGCCGAGTGTTGCGGTGTTAATGGCGGGTCTGTGATTAAACTTTTTGGTTTCAGCAATTTTGTGCATGCGCCCGACAAAGCGTCCAATGACTTCAAGCTGTTTCGGGTTGTCCAGTTCTGGTGAGCGTCCGCCGCGCATCGGATACAGTGCAAAGTGAAACCCCTGGCTTTCGCGCAGGGTATTGCCATCGGGGTCGGGCAATGCCGTGACAATCGGAATTTCTGCATCGGCGAGTTCTTGTGCGAATGAATGCTCTTCGCCAATCTGTTCTACTGTCCATCGATTCGGACGATAAAATTTTGCGATCAGTGGTTCGCCGTCTTCAATGCCCACCCGGTACACGCGATTTTCATAACTGTTCAGCGCCAGCAAGCGGCCATCGGTGAGCAGGCCGGACTGGGATTCAATGGCATCAAGAATTGCTTCAGGTGATAGGCTTTCGAAGCTGTCTGTTTTTTCCTGTTCGGTCACTTCAGTGGTCTGCTGTTTTATGCTGAATTTGAAAGAGATGGACGATCGGTAAGAATTGACGGCAGGGATTCCGGCAATTTAGATCAATCAATGAGCGAGTGATGAAGGATTTTATGTTAATGTCACGCGAACAGGCTGATATACGCACGTTAATGTTGCTAAGTTCAGCGAAATAACGATTTTTGCTGTTTTTGGCAGGTTTCTTCGAATAAGCCCTCGTTACTAGTATGGCAGTTCGGATGATTGTGGGCTTACGCTTCATTGCGCACGAGTGTGGCGCATAAAGCGAACACTGTCCAACCTGCGAATACACCAGGCAAAAAGCCAAATTAAGTAGAAATTGCTGCAGTCCAACACCGTGAGGCGGATCGAAAATCTATGGATATTCGCAAAGTAAAAAAGCTGATAGAACTGCTCGAAGAGTCAGCGATTTCCGAGATTGAAATCAAAGAGGGCGAAGAGTCAGTGCGCATCAGTCGCGCCAACAGCGCGCCGGTTTATGCTCAGCAACCACCGCCGGCACCGGCAGTTGCTCCTCCGCCGGTGGCGCAGGCGCTTGCAGCACCCGCTCTACCGGTGGCAGAACCGGAGATTGACGGTACGGTGATCAACTCACCAATGGTTGGTACTTATTACACCGCCCCTTCACCAGGTGCACCAACGTTTGTAAAAGTGGGTCAGTCAATTAAACCGGGTGACACCATCTGCATTGTTGAGGCGATGAAAATTCTCAACCAGATAGAGTCTGAAGTCAGTGGTGTGGTGAAAAAGCTGTTGGTTGAAGACGGCCAGCCAGTTGAATTTGGTCAGCCATTGATGATCGTTGAAACATGAAAAAAGTACTGATTGCCAACCGGGGTGAGATTGCGCTTCGGATCATGCGCTGCTGTCGTGATATGGGGATTGGTACCGTGGCGGTTTACTCCACGGCTGATCGTGAGCTTAAGCATGTCAGATTAGCTGATGAAGCTGTCTGTATTGGCCCACCCCCTTCGAACGAAAGCTATCTCAATATTCCCGCCTTAATCAGCGCGGCAGAAATTACTGATGCGGATGCCATTCACCCGGGTTACGGTTTCTTATCTGAAAATGCAGATTTCGCAGAGCGTGTAGAGTCGAGCGGGTTTACGTTTATTGGTCCCACCCCGGGTGTTATCCGTTTGATGGGTGACAAGGTAAGCGCAATCAAGGAAATGCGTGCGGCCGGTGTGCCTTGTGTACCGGGTTCTGATGGTCCACTGGGGCCAGATGCGAAAACCAACCTGAGAATTGCCAATGAAATTGGCTACCCGATCATAATCAAAGCCGCTGGTGGCGGTGGTGGTCGTGGCATGCGTGTGGTGCGCGGCGATGATGAACTGATTGAATCGATCGCACTGACTCAAACAGAGGCCGGAGCGGCATTTAATAATGACGTGGTCTACATGGAGAAATTCCTTGAAACACCGCGTCATGTAGAGTTTCAGGTATTAGCGGATACCCATGGTGATGCCATCCATTTGGGTGAACGGGATTGCTCTATGCAACGCCGTCATCAAAAAGTGGTGGAAGAAGCGCCAGCACCGGGAATAACCGAAGAGCAGCGCGCAAGAATTGGTGAGCGTTGTGTGAATGCTTGCAAGCGTCTCGGTTATCGCGGTGCAGGGACGTTTGAGTTCCTCTTTGAAAATGGTGAATTCTATTTCATTGAAATGAACACTCGTGTACAGGTAGAACACCCGGTCACTGAAATGATCACCGGTGTTGATATTGTTAAAGAGCAACTTAGAATCGCCATGGGTCAGCCAATGACCTACCGCCAGGAAAATATAAAAATCACAGGCCATGCGTTCGAATGCCGGATTAACGCAGAAGACCCGGAAACGTTTATGCCAAGCCCAGGCTTGATAGAACAGTTTCATCCGCCAGGTGGTCTGGGTGTGAGAGTAGATACCCATATTTATAACGGCTACAAAGTACCGCCAAATTATGACTCCATGATCGGCAAACTGATCGCACACGGTAATTCCAGAGAGTCAGCGGTGGCGCGTATGCGTGGTGCGTTAAGTGAAGTATTTATCAGTGGTATTAAAACCAATATTCCATTGCTTTCATCCATTATGGATGATGAAAACTTTGCCAAGGGTGGCACTGATATTCACTATCTTGAAAAGAAGCTCGGTATTTCCTGAGTCTTGAATTGAAGCGCTGGCGTCAATGACAGCGCCTGCTTTTCCCCATTGTTGTTAGACCGGTATAAGATTGTTGATGACTGACGATTATCTCTTAATGAAGGTGAGCGTTAAGCGCAATCACGTCGAGACTGTCGAGACGGCGATGCTCAACAGCGGTGCTTTGTCTTGCACCTATCAGGATGCGACAGACACGCCCATTCATGAGCCGGCACCTGGCACCACTCCACTGTGGCCAGATGTTGTTGTCACCGGGGTATATGACAAATCAGCTGACAAAGACATTGTCGAGCTGTTGTTGCGGGCTGAAATTCAGGACGTCATCAGTGGCGAAATTACCTCTGAGTTACTTGAAGATAAAGACTGGGTGCGCGCCTGGATGGATGACTTCAAGCCGGTTGAGATCACATCAAAGCTGTGGGTGGTGCCGACCTTTTGTGAAGCGCCGGATGAGTCGGCGATTAATATTATGATGGATCCCGGTCTGGCGTTTGGCTCTGGTACGCATCCAACAACACATCTTTGTTTGCGCTGGCTTGCGGGGCAAGATCTGCACAATAAATCGGTAATAGATTACGGCTGCGGATCTGGAATTCTGGCGGTAGCTGCTGCACGCCTTGGGGCCAGCAACGTATACGCTTTTGATATTGATCCGCAAGCGTTATTGGCAACGGCAGAAAATGCCGAGCGCAACGGAGTGGCAGACAAAATTACCATCTGTCACAGCGATCGAGAGCTCCCGACCGGGGTGGGTGTTCTGGTGGCTAATATTCTATTAGCGCCACTGCTTGAATTGCAGTCACGCTTTCAAGCGTTATTGTCAGATCAGGGGCAGTTAGGCGTGTCAGGCGTGTTGTCAGAGCAAATTGCCACGCTGGCATCGGCCTATGCTACACAGTTTCGTCACAGTGAAACCGAGATCCGCGAGCAGTGGGCGATGTACACTGCAGTGAGGCAGGGCGTTATCACAACGTAGTCTCATAGGAACGTCTGGCATTCGCGTTATACAGTGTGTGCGGCGATAATTGTTAAACATTTAGATACAGGTTAGACCATGATTACGCGTTGCGATCATTGTGGATCCAAGTTTGAAGTCAGTTCCGATCTTGTTTACTCACGAGATCCCGGTGTCAGATGTGGAGAGTGCATGTCGTTGTTTGATGCGCGCGCCAATCTCTTTGATGAAGCTACAGCACAGCAGGCTGTACCAACATACAAACCTGTGCAGAAAAGTCGAATTATTGAATCTATCGATCCCACCATGCTTGAAATGGCTGAGACTGTGGCGACCGAACACTTCTATCAGAGTGCCAGTGCTCCCGGATCCGTCGAAACAGCAGGTGCCATTGAAGCTGCGCTGGAAAGCACTGTATCGGCTTCTACTTCTGTGCCCAGTGAGTATTCAAGCCGCCCTGATATTGATTTATCCGCTGCCCGTCCCGTCGGTTCGCAGCGCACGAAAGACTATCCCGCCTATCAGCCAAACCAGAATATCGCACCTGACCTTGAATTTGAAAGAACCATGGCGACTGAATCAGCGCTTGGTGCATCCGGTGTTGATAGGTTGGCAGGAACTGCCCGTGAAACCCCTCACCGTGACGATATCACCGAGGTGGCTGATGCCCATCTGCTGACACCGGAATCCGTAGCACTGGATAGCGTTCCGTCAGATCAAGCTGAACGGGAGCAGTTGGCAGCTGAAGAGATAAAGCTGCTTAAACGGCGAGCGGCTGGTGATAGAGAGCGCCGCGCATTGGCCATTGAGCCAACCCGTCAGCTTAGCGAAGATCACAAGCGGCAGATTGATGAACTTAAAACGCGCAACAAGGTGTCCGGGCAGCCGGTAATTGATGGCCGCGATGTTGGTCGCACGCCTGAAAATAGATCGCCTGAAAGTAGATCACAAGAGCGAGTGCAGAATCGAACTGGAGGCGCTGAAGAGTATGACTTCATACCAGATGATGTATTAAAGAAGTCGCCTGTGTACAGAGATGATGGCAGGCGTGAAGAGATGCGGTTTGAATCTGATACGCCACAGTTCAGTACTGCGTTAAATGATGGCAGGCACTCAAATGACTCGAATCGCGTTCCGGTTCATTCGCGTGATGATCGTCGGGATGCGTATTCGAGAGAAAAGCCATATGCAAATGAAGCTCCTAAGCAACGTCATGAGCCTCGTGAACGCTACAATGTAAGTGAATCATCAGCGCAGGAAATGCGTCGTTATCAACAACACAGACCCGTTGTTGAAGTCAGTCACATTGAAGAGACTAAGGCTGTGCGTGCGAAGAAAACCAAACGCTCAGGCTTGAGTCCTTGGCTATTAACCTGTGCATTGATAGCAGCAGTATGTATTGCGCTGTATGCCGCTCGCGATGTTATTGCGAATATGAGTTTGCCTGAGCCTTTGATAGCAAGTTTTTGCCAAATGACCGGTTGTGTGCCGGCAGAGCCGCAGAAAGACACAAGTCAGCTGCAAACCATGCGCAAACGGCTGTACCCGCATCCTGATATCGATAATGCGCTGGTGATCAGCGTTGATCTTGTCAACAGTTCGGTATACAAGCAGCCCTACCCGGCCGTGGCGGTAACACTGCTGAATGCAGACGGCGGAGCGGTGGCGGAGCGGCGCTTTGAGTCCACCGACTACGAAGTGGTAGATCGCAGCAACTCCGGGTACTTAATGCCGCAGGAGCCCACACGAATCACCATCGAAGTGGTTGATACCGGGCTGGATGCGACAGATGTTGAACTTGGGTTTGAGTAGCTTTCCAGCGCGCTGTGAAACTGTCTATTAACAGCGCGCTGCAAACTCTGTAGAATTGGTCGCCCTGTTCAGGGTAGTAGCGTTATGCGTCTTGGCCGTTTCGAATTTGATCGCCCCGTTGTTCTGGCTCCTATGGCCGGGGTAACGGATCGACCTTTCCGAATACTTTGCAAGCGTCTTGGTGCTGATCTGGCAGTGTCTGAAATGGTGACGTCAAATAAGGCACTTTACGCCACTCGCAAGTCCCTCACGCGTATGAACCACGAAGGTGAGGTTTCTCCCAAGATAATCCAGATTGCCGGTGGTGATGTGGCAATGATGGTGGAGGCCGCACAGATGAACGAAGCGCTGGGCGCTGACATCATCGATATCAATATGGGGTGTCCGGCCAAGAAGGTGTGCAACAAAGCCGCCGGTTCAGCGCTGTTGTCTGATGAATCGCTGGTGGGTAAAATTCTGACCGCAGTGGTGGCAAGCGTTGATGTGCCAGTGACCTTAAAGATTAGAACCGGCCCAACTCGCGATAGCATCAACGGTGTTGAGATTGCGAAAATCGCAAGTGATAGCGGGGTGGCGATGTTATCCGTTCATGGTAGAACACGTGCTGACAAATTTCTGGGTGAAGCAGAGTATGAAACAATTGCAAAAATTGTGCAGAGTGTTGATATCCCTGTACTAGCCAATGGCGACATCAACACACCACAACAGGCAGAACAGGTATTGCAATTAACTGGTGCTGCAGGTGTGATGATCGGACGTGCCGCACAAGGCAATCCATGGATTCTCGGTCAGATAAAATATTACCTTGATACAGGTAAAGAGCTCACAGAGCCCACTTCGGCAGAAAAAGCTGATGTACTTAAGTGGCACTTGCAGAACCTCTATGAGCTTTACGGGGAATACAGCGGGGTCAGAATTGCCAGAAAGCACATCGCCTGGTATTGCAAAGGTAAGAAGAACGCTGCTGAATTTCGAAGTAACGTGTATAGGCTTGAAACCGCCGAAGAACAGCTTGATCAGGTAGATGCTTTTTTCAGACAACCGTTTAATGAAATGCCTCTGGCAGTGGGTGCGCTTTAATGAGTGCATCACCACTACAAGAGCAAGTAGAAAAAGAGCTGCATCAATATTTCAGTATATTAAATGGTCAAAAGCCCTGCGCACTGCATGATCTAGTGATAGGGCAGGTTGAAGAGACTCTGTTGCGCGTAGTGCTTGACTACTGCGACGGCAATCAAAGTAAAACGGCGGAGTACCTTGGGATCAATCGCGGTACATTGCGTAAGAAGCTGGCGCAGTACAATATTTCCTAAGCTGTTCTATCTGTAGTTGTTAGCGTTCTTTTAGTGTTCGATTTCTCTCGGTATAGAAAAATGATTTCTTTACTGTTCTCACTTAACGATTGATAAAGATCTATGTCCAAGAAAATAAGCCGTGCATTGTTAAGCGTCTCTGATAAAACAGGGATCGTAGAATTTGCGCAGACATTGTCAGATGCGGGGGTTACCTTGCTATCGACAGGCGGTACAGCTGCTGCTCTTTCCAAAGCAGGAATTGAAGTAATAGAAGTGTCAGACGTTACCGGTTTTCCTGAAATTATGGGCGGGCGTGTGAAAACACTACACCCAAAAATTCATGGTGCTATTTTAGGGCGGCGTGATATTGATGCGGCAGTAATGCAAGAGCACAATATTGACGGCATTGATTTGGTTGTGGTGAACTTATATCCCTTTGTGCAAACCGTCGCAAAGCCCGACTGCACCTTAGCTGATGCGATAGAAAATATTGATATCGGCGGTCCCGCTATGATTCGTGCAGCAGCGAAGAATTACAAAGATGTTGCAGTGGTGACGGAACCTGAAGATTATTCCCGGCTGGCCGAATCCATTGCCAGCAATAGTAGCGTAGCTGATGCAACGCGATTTGACCTTGCCTGTAAAGCGTTTGCGCATACAGCCGCCTACGATAGCGCGGTGTCGGGTTATCTGATGCAGCAAAATAAAGCCTCTGCTGAATCTAATGGTTTGGCTCAATCGCTACAAATAAGCCTGGATAAGATTCAGGATCTGCGCTACGGGGAAAACCCGCACCAGACTGCGGCGTTCTATAAGCACGGAACTGCCAGCCCGCAGAGTATAGCTGCAGCACTACAGCTACAGGGAAAGGAGCTGTCGTTCAACAACATTGCAGATTCAGATGCAGCGCTTGAATGTGTGTCGCAATTCAGTGAGCCTGCCTGTGTGATTGTCAAGCATGCAAATCCCTGTGGTGTGTCGGTGGCCGGAAATATTTCTGATGCTTATGAAAATGCCTACAAAACGGATCCAGTATCGGCATTTGGTGGCATTATCGCAATGAATCGTGAGTTAGATGCAGCCACAGCCAAAGGTCTGGTAGATCGACAGTTTGTAGAGGTGTTGCTCGCACCCTCCTATCACGAGGATGCATTAAAAGTATTAAGTGATAAGCCGAATATTCGTGTTATGCAGATCGGTGAAAGTAACCAGGCTGCACACCAGTTGCGCAAGATCTACCAGTGCGTAAACGGTGGCATGTTGGTTCAGGACAATGACAGTAAAATAGTTACCGCTGAAGATATTAAAATTGTCACCAAGATCGCACCCACAGACGTACAAATTCAAGACCTGTTGTTCGCATGGAAAGTGGTTAAGTTTGTAAAGTCTAACGCGATAGTCTTTTGTAAGGACGGTGCAACCATCGGTATCGGTGCCGGACAGATGAGTCGTGTATATTCAGCCAGAAT
>CALGJU010000331.1 GCA_937928685.1 uncultured Granulosicoccaceae bacterium | reverse complement strand
TTGCGGTTTTCTTTTTCGCAGCCATATCTACGCCTTGTACATTCCTGAAGCCGGCCGTTTTTACCAGATTAAAGCTTTGTTGGCAAATTTAATAAAAGTGTTCTGTGACCGGTCGGGCAGCTCTAAGCCATTCTGTGGATTGGTATTTTTCAAAAAAACTGCGGAATATGTGGACTAATTCCTTGGTGAATCTTAGTGAATTAAGTGTTTCCCGGCGAATTTTGCCGGTATTCCCGGCTGGCTGAACAACCTGGCGTTGATCTGATCTGGCAGGTGTTTAATCCGATTTCGGGTCGACCCGATTGACGATAGCACCGAGTGATCCCTGGGCCACCCGTACTTCTATTTGCTGGTCCGGCGAGACCTGTGCAGCGCTGGTGATGACGTCCCCCTCAGGGCTTTGTACGATCGCATAGCCACGTGCCAGGGTGTTGAGCGGGCTAACTGTGTCCAATGCGCGAACATCGCTTGCCAATCGTGCCTTTGCTGAATTGAATCGGGTGTTAAAAGCCTGCAACAGGCGATTGTGGTTTTGGTTCAATTTATCTGCCCGGCGGGCAAGCTCCCGCTGCGGTGAGATATTACGCAGCCTGAGCTGCAGATGACCTAGTGCCGAATTGGCCCTTGATACCGATAGTTGTGTGGCGCGTTGCAGTCGCATATCCAGTTCATCGCAGCGCTGCGCCCGCTGCCGCAGTCGTTGACTGGGGTGGTGATTGTCGAGCCGTCGCGCCAGTTTTCGCAAAAAGGCGGTCTGTTCCTCACTATTTTGCATCACAGCGCGGCACAAACGGCGCTGCATAGTGGCGATTGCGAGCTGCAGTTTGGATTGATCGGGGCTGACTAACTCTGCGGCGGCAGAGGGAGTCGGGGCGCGAACATCGGCCACGAGGTCGGCAATGCTGTAGTCCACTTCGTGCCCTACACCGCAAATAAGGGGGAGCTTTGATGCGTAGATTGCCCGCGCGACGGCCTCTTCGTTAAAGGCCCATAAATCTTCCAGCGATCCACCACCGCGCATGAGCATTAATACGTCACACTCAGCGCGACGGTTGGCAATGCCGAGCATATTGACGATTGACGGCACTGCTTGCTCACCTTGTACTGTCACCGGGTAGACAATCAGTTCGGCACAGCGATAGCGCCGCCGCAGAACATTGAGTGCATCCTGCAGGGCCGCGCCAGTCGGTGAGGTGATCAACCCGATGCGCTTGGGGAAGGCAGGTAGCGGCTGTTTGGTGCTTTCATCAAACAACCCCTCTGCATAAAGACGCTTTTTAGTCTCTTCAAATTTCTGCTGCAGCGCGCCGACACCGATTTCTGTCATTCGGTCGACCACCATTTGGTAGTCACCGCGCTGTTCGTAGATTCCCAATCGGCCACGAACCAGAATCTTTTGACCGTCAGCCGGGGTAAATTGAACGCGTCGATTGTCGTTGCGAAACATCGCGCAGCGAAGCTGTGATCGACTGTCCTTCAGAGAGAAGTACATGTGGCCGGTGCGGGCGCGCATCAGGTTTGAAATTTCACCCTCTACCCACAGGCTGCCGAACTGAGTATCGAGCAGCCACTTTACCTCTGAGTTCAGGTCACTGACGGTATAGACGTTGTCGAGTGTCAGTGGGATTTGTTCCATCTGCGGATTCCGGCGGGAGTTAATACACCAGTTAATCAATTAAACGCGTGTGGGTCAAACTGGTATGATGGGGCGCACGGTCGATAAACTTTCCCACCGGGCATCTCATTATGAACATTGTTCAGGAAGCACTCACGTTTGATGACGTTTTGCTGCAACCCGCGCACTCGCTTGTTTTACCAAATCAAGTCAAATTACACACCCGCCTGACCCACGAAATCTCGCTGAACATTCCGCTGCTGTCTGCTGCAATGGATACGGTCACTGATTCACGTCTGGCCATCGCGATGGCGCAGGAAGGTGGCATTGGCATCATTCACAAGAATATGCCGATCGAAGTCCAGGCGGCGGAAGTTCGTCGTGTAAAGCGGTTCGAAAGTGGTGTGGTACTTGAGCCCATCACTATTACCCCTGACACAACTATTAGTGAAGTGCGGGAACTCACAGCCAAGCACGGTATATCCGGTTTGCCAGTGGTGGATAGCAGTGGCTTGGTGGGTATTGTCACCAAGCGTGATATCCGTTTTGAAACTCGTGAAGATGAACCAGTCGCAAGCATCATGACGCCGCGGGAAAAACTGATTACCGTAAAGGTTGATGCACCGCGTGATGAAGTGCTGGGCAAGCTGCATCAAAACCGCATTGAAAAAGTTCTGGTAATTAATGATCACTTTGAACTCAAAGGTATGATCACAGTAAAAGACATCAGAAGCGCACGTCATTACCCGGTCTCATGTAAAGACTCAGCGGAACGGTTGATCGCTGGTGCCGCTATTGGAGTGGGCGCTGATGCAGATGAAAGAACACAGGCATTGGTAGATGCAGGTGTTGATGTATTAATTGTCGACACAGCACACGGCCATGCGGAGAGTGTTCTTGAACGGGTAAGGCAAACCCGCAAGCGATTCCCCGATCTACAGTTAATTGCAGGCAACATTGCAACAGCAGCTGCCGCGGAAGCGTTAGTTGCAGCCGGTGCGAATGGGTTAAAAGTAGGTATTGGTCCGGGCTCTATTTGCACTACAAGAATTGTCGCAGGTGTCGGGGTTCCACAGATTACTGCGATCGATAATGTCGCACAGGCAGTCAAGCAGTCTGGTGTACCCGTGATTGCCGATGGCGGTATCCGTTTCTCCGGAGATATAGTGAAAGCGATTGCAGCCGGTGCATCAACAGTGATGGTAGGCGGCTTGTTGGCGGGTACTGAAGAAGCGCCCGGAGAAGTGGAGCTGTATCAAGGCAGGTCTTATAAGTCCTATCGTGGCATGGGGTCTGTGGGTGCGATGCAGCAAGGTTCAAGTGATCGTTACTTTCAAGACAACGAAGAATCATCACGCAAGCTGGTGCCTGAAGGCATAGAAGGCAGAGTGCCGTATAAAGGGCCGTTGAGTGCAGTATTGCATCAGCTGATTGGTGGATTGCGATCCGGTATGGGCTACTGCGGCTGTGAAAATATAAACGCAATGCAAAATGATTCCTGCTTCGTCAAAGTCAGTAATGCAGGTATGCGTGAAAGTCATGTGCACGATGTGCAAATAACAAAAGAACCGCCTAACTATCGGCTTGATTAAAAGCCACCATAACTGGCTATCTGCCATTGATAGTCGTACTTCGATATTACTAAGCAACTTCTGGTGATTGCACCGGTACCTGGACCTTAAGTTGGCCGATATTCATAAACATAAAATACTGATTCTCGATTTTGGATCGCAGTTTACGCAGCTGATTGCACGACGTGTTCGTGAAGCAGGGGTGTACTGTGAAATCTATGCCTGCGATGTGGCACCTGAAAAAATAGAAGAATTTGCGCCCAGAGGCATCATCCTTTCCGGTGGGCCCGAATCAGTTGTCGCAGCAAGTCGTCATCCGGTATCAAATATTGTGTTCGATCTTAAAGTGCCTGTATTGGGTATTTGCTACGGTATGCAGGCAATGGCGGCACACTTTGGTGGTGAAGTCGCGCCGCATGGTAAAAGTGAATTTGGATATGCCACGGTTCGTGCTCGCGGTCATTCCAAGTTGCTTCGTGACATACAAGACAGTGTTAATGAAAGCGGCCATGGGTTATTAGATGTTTGGATGAGCCATGGTGATCGTGTTGAATCATTGCCTGAAGGTTTTACGTTAATAGCCAGTACAGACAGTGCTCCAATTGCCGGTTTTGCCAATGAAGAACAAAAACTCTATGCCTTGCAGTTTCACGTTGAGGTGACCCACACAAAGCAGGGGGCCGAAATCCTGCAGCGCTTTGTGACTGAAATATGTGAGTGTGACAGGGACTGGCAGTCTGCCAACATTGTCGAAGCATCAATTGAAACGGTGAGAAAAACCGTGCAAAAAGATCAGGTGCTGCTTGGCCTTTCCGGTGGCGTTGATTCATCAGTGGTTGCTGCGATGTTGCACCGGGCCATTGGTGATCAGTTGATCTGTGTATTTGTGGATAATGGTTTGTTACGCCTGGGTGAGGGTGATCAAGTTATGAAAACCTTTGCAGAGTCACTGGGAGTAAGAGTGATTCGTGTGGATGCTGAAAATGAATTTCTTGACGCATTAGGTGGTGTGGACGATCCAGAGCAGAAAAGAAAAGTCATTGGCGGGCTGTTTATAAAAATATTTGAACGTGAAGCTCGCAAGCTCGAGCGTGTTCAATGGTTGGCACAGGGCACGATCTACCCTGATGTAATAGAGTCCGCCGGCAGTGCCACGGGAAAAGCCCATGTGATCAAGTCGCACCATAATGTCGGTGGCCTGCCTAAGGATATGAAGCTCAAGCTGGTTGAGCCACTGCGCGAGTTGTTTAAAGATGAAGTTCGCAAGGTCGGGCGTGAGCTGGGCTTGCCGGATGCAATGATCGATCGGCATCCGTTTCCGGGCCCGGGGCTCGGTGTCAGGATTTTAGGCGAAGTAAAGAAAGAGTATGCAGATACATTGCGTCTGGCTGATGATATTTTCATTCAGGAACTAAGAGCGCACGATCTCTACCACAAGGTATCTCAGGCATTCGCAGTCTTTCTGCCGGTGAAATCAGTTGGGGTAACAGGAGACGGACGCCGCTATGCCAATGTGATTAGTTTGCGTGCTGTTGAGACCACTGACTTCATGACAGCGCATTGGGCGCGCTTGCCGTACGACTTTCTCGATCTTGTTTCCAGAAGAATAGTAAATGAGATAGAGGGGATAGCCCGGGTGGTTTACGATATTTCTGGTAAACCTCCCGCCACAATCGAGTGGGAATAGGGTGCTTAATCAACGTCGTTTTATCTCTCTGTGGCAATTTCGGTGGCGATATTTTTTAGTTTTCCTGAAAAAAATGATTGCTGATTAGAAAGTATTAGCCGCAACAGCGTGAGATCGCGGTGGTTTACCTGAGTTTTACGCAAATCTAATCAATCTTTAACCTGACATTTTTGTATTCAAAGGCAAACTGTCTGTGGTTTGACTCAAACCAGTGGTCATAACAATTATAAAAAGAGATCAACTAGGCTGATGATGCAATCTGAAGCAATGTTCGCGGTGCTGTTCTGCAGTACCAGGAACAACTAATAGTCCTGTAAATAACACCTATAAAACAACATTAGTGCTCTGCGTTGCAGTGCAATGATGGCAGGAACGAGGATTGCTTGAACTTTTTTGTTCAATTTTTCAATTGTTCGACTATAAGTTATCTGTAGATAACAAATCATGCTTGCTTTGGGTTCAAATAAGAAGCGGCTAACAGCTTCGCTGAGTGTCACGTAGTGACCAATGGGCGAACAAAGAATTAATTAAACAATCGGGAATAACAAAATGATTTTAAAAAAATCCCTCGTCGCTACGCTTATTAGTACTGTTATGTGCCTTCCAGCGATAGCTTCAGCCTCTGAAGATTTTTCAAAGCGGGTATATATCGGTCTGGGTACTGGTAGCTCGGACTTATCACCGGAATCTGAAGGTGGTTTAGGCTTCACTGTTGATGATGGCGAAGACAGCGCAAGCAAGTTTTTCATTGGCTATGACTTCAAGCCACGTATGGCGGTTGAATTGACCGTAGCGGATCTGGGTGAAGCCTTGATCGGCCCGGCGAATGTAGGCAGCATTTCTTATCAGGTTGCTGAACTTAGCGCGGTTTATCATTTTTTCAACCTGGGCGGTTATGAAAGCCTGATGGCTCGTCAAGGTCTTGGCGCATTTTTGAAGCTTGGTTTTGGCACAATGGACAATTCCAGCGAGTTGCAATTCCGTCGCGATAACGACCTACACCTGAGCGGTGGCCTTGGTGTTGAATACGCCACTAAAATGGGATTGGCGTTACGTGCTGAGTTAGAAGGCTTCGATAAAGACGCAAAAATGGCGTCGCTTAGCTTGTTGTATCGATTCGGTGGCAACGGTGGTGGAGCATCTAACGATGGTCTGTTTTCGAAAGGTGGCGCAATGGTCGGTGGCTTGATTGGCGGTGGTGCTGACGATGACGAAAATGACGAAGATAATGATGGCGTGCCAAATAGTCTTGATGACTGTATGGGTACAGCGGCAGGCGAACCGGTAACAGCAACGGGTTGTGCCATGTTTGGTGGCGTACTTGACGGTGTTCAGTTTGCCAGTGGTTCAGATCGATTGGTTGACAGTGCACAGGTGGTTTTGAACGACGCTGCTGATGTGTTGTTGACTAACCCGAGTATCAAAGTTGAAGTTCAGGCTCACACTGATAGTCAGGGTGCTGAGGCTTACAACATTGAGCTTTCTAAAAAGCGTGCATTGGCAACAGTTCGTTACCTGATGCTTCGTGGTGTACCATCTGAGCAGATGACGGCACGTGCGTTCGGTGAGTCTAAGCCAGTGGCTGACAATGGCACTGCGGAAGGCCGCGAGACAAATCGTCGCGTAGAGTTCCATGTGATCGAGCGTTAATCTGCACAAGCTTACAACTGCTCGCTGCAGTTGTTACACTAACGAGCCGCTCTCCGGATTTTCCGGGGGCGGCTTTTTTCATTACCAGCGGGAAATATGTTGACGATGATATTCAAGATTGCACGCCGTACAGCGGCGACCATCGCTATCGCAGCATCAATAACCGGTTGCGCAACCACGTCATCGACTAATGACAGTGCGCAGCAGGATCTCATAGCAGAAAAGCTCGATTCCTACGTGTTTCAGGAGGGCGCGGTGCGCCATGAAGTGGACGATGAAAACGTCGCCCGGCTCTGGCAGGAGTACAACATCATGCGTCGGGCGGGCAACATTTCCTCTGCAAAAGCAAAGCTTGAGGAAGCTATTGAGCTGACGCCGCGCGACCCCGCACTTTGGAGTGGCGCCGCAGAACTTGAGCTGAAGGAGAATTCACATCTGCGGGCTGAGAATTATGCTGCCAAGTCCAACTTCCTGGCGCCAATTGGCAACAGACCGCTGCGCTATCGCAACTGGCTCATCATTCAGCGTGCGCGTGAGGGTCGCGGTGATCTGCTTGGTGCAAGACAGGCAGAAATAGAGTCGACCAAACTGATCGAGTAAGGCAAACTTAGGCCTTCCAAGCTCCGCGCAGCACAAGTCCAAGTGCTGCTCGAGGCTGTTCCTGTGAGCAGTTGATCTGAGCTTTACCTGGATGCCAATTCTTTAGTGAAACGATGACAGACAGTGAGCCTGATAAATCGGTCCTTGATGCAGGTCCTGTCACCGTGGCAGATATTCTCGGCAATCATGGGCCTTTTGCGGACAGCAAGCCGGGTTTTAGAGAGCGCCAGGAGCAACTGACCCTTGCCACTGCGATAGACAAATGTATTGATGAAACCAATATACTTGTGGCTGAAGCGGGCACGGGTGTGGGTAAAACCTTCGCGTACCTGGTGCCCGCGCTGACTTGTGGCAAGCGGGTAATTGTCTCGACCGGTACCCGGCATTTACAAGATCAACTCTTCCACACCGATTTACCGGTGGTGCGTCGCGCGTTGCGTCGAAGCCCGAAGATAGCCTTGCTCAAGGGCCGGGCGAACTACTTGTGTCAGCGTCGCCTTGAAAAGGCCTTTCACAACCCGGCTTTGCGCGAACCCAAGCTGGCCGCACAACTAGGCTTGATTCGTAACTGGGCAGAACAAACCACCACCGGTGATACATCGGAAGTGCTGGATGTGCCGGAATCCTCACCTGTTTGGTCCTACGTCACCTCAAGTGATGATTTTTGCAGAGACCACGAGCCTGACGATTTACCGGGTTGCTTCGTCACCAAGGCACGTAAGCGGGCGATGGAGGCAGACATCGTTGTGGTCAACCATCATTTATTTTGTGCTGATCTTGCTTTAAAAGAGGGATCGTTTGGTGAAATATTGCCTGACACCGAGGTGATTATTATTGATGAAGCGCATCAGCTACCGGAAACTGCGGCGTTGTTTTTCGGCCAACGGCTAAGCAGTCGGCAACTATTTGATCTGGCGCGCGACAGTCATACTGAATACTTATCCGAGGCACCCGATGTCAGTGAAATTAGAGATCGCGCCGCAGCTCTTGAGAAAGCCACGCGAGATTTTCGACTGTCATTAGGTATTGAGCAGCAACGCGAAGCGTGGGCCAAAGTAAGTGAGAAAGAAGGTGTTAACCCGGCACTTGATCAATTGCGTGAAGCGTTGGAATTATTGTTTGAGCCACTTGATGCCGCTTCGGCCAGAGGCAAAGGGCTTGAGAGTTGTAAACGTCGATGTTTGATCCAGCTAGAGGCGATTGAGGCGTTTAGCGATAACCGTGATGAACATTTTGTTCATTGGTTTGAAACTTACCGCACCGGGTTTAGTTTGAATCTCACGCCGCAAAACGTTGCCAAGCCATTTTCCAGTGCGTTATCACAACTCAACTGCTCTTGGATTTTTACCTCAGCTACCTTAGCGGTGAAAGGCAGTTTTGAACACTTTGAAGCTCAGTTGGGTATTGAAGAGCCGATCGAGTTGCAGGTGGACAGTCCATTTGACTATAAAAAAAACGCCATGCTGTACTTGCCGGCAAATATGCCGGAGCCGCAGAATCCGATGTTCGATGAGGCCGTGTTAGCCGTAGCAGAACACGTGGTCAGTGCGAGCAGAGGACGTTGCTTTGTATTGTTTACCAGTTACCGGGCTCTGGAAAACGCCGCCACCGTGATGCGGGCCAATTGCAGATATCCCGTGTTGGTTCAAGGTCAAATGCCAAAGCGCGAGTTGGTTGAGGCATTTCAATCGCTCGGCAATGCCGTGTTGCTGGGTACCAGTAGTTTCTGGGAGGGAGTTGATGTCCGTGGTGAAGCGTTGTCATGCGTTATCATTGACAAGCTTCCGTTCGCCTCACCGGGTGATCCGGTATTGCATGCGCGTATTCAAGGCCTGCAGCGAAACGGTGTTAATGCTTTTATGGAGTTTCAACTGCCGAAGGCGGTGTTGGCATTGAAACAGGGGGTTGGTCGTTTGATCCGTGATGTTGATGATCGCGGTGTGTTGGTTATATGTGACCCGCGCCTGCAAACCAAAGCCTACGGCAATACTTTTCTTGAAAGTCTGCCAAGCATGCGCATGGTGCAGAAGCCTGAAAGTGTTGATAACTTTTTTGCAGCTGCAGTAGAGCAGGAACAGTAACGGTAAATAGCGTGAAAAATATTGTTGCCCTGGATACATCCACCGAAGCTTGCTCTGTTGCTCTGCAATGTGGCGATGAATCAATTTTTCGCTATACGGTAGAGCCCCGTGTTCACGCTAAAGCATTGCTGCCTATGCTGAATGAGTTAATGGCCGAAGCAGGCATTACACCCAAACAGCTTGATGCTGTTACGTTTGCGCGTGGCCCTGGTGCGTTTACCGGTGTGCGTATCGCGACAGCCGCTGCACAGGCCATAGCGTTGGGCGCTGATTTGCCGGTTGCCCCCGTGTCGACGCTCGCGGCCATTGCTACACGTTGTGCTCGCGAAACAGGTGCAAGTAAAGTGGCTGTCGCGATTGATGCTCGTATGGGTGAAGTGTACTGGGGGGCGTACCAACTGAGTGTTGATCTGCCGGAATTAATCGGCGATGAGTGTGTTTGTACACCTGAGCGCGTCACCGCGCTCGACAATACCTGGTGTGCGGCCGGTACCGGTTGGCAAACTTACACTGCACAGCTTGAGCAAATAACAGGGGTAGTGCGAACAGAAGGCGTTGATCCATTTCCACATGCACTGGATGTATTGTCCATTGGTAAGCAGCTGTTTGAGCGTGGTGGAGGTGTCTCGGCCGGGCAGGCGTTGCCTGTTTACTTACGTGATAATGTCGCGTTAACTATAGAGCAGCGGGCAGCGCAGTAGTACTGTTCGGTGGTATAAGTATAGCGCTGTGAAGCGGTACATTTTCTTATCGGAGGTGCTCGGATGAGCAAGCAATCGAAACAACCATTGTTGGGTCACACAGACGTACAGGCGTTTCAACGCGATGGTGTTGTGATTATCAGAGGTTTATTTAAAGACTGGGTTGAACCTCTTCGGGCCGGTATAGAGCACAATATGCAAGACCCGGGTGAGTTCGGGAAGAACTACACCAAAGCAGGTCAAACCGGGCAATTCTTCGGTGACTATTGCAACTGGCAGCGCATTCCTGAGTACCATGATTTCTTTTTTAGTTCTCCAGCTGCCGCAGTCACAGCTCAACTGATTGAGTCTGAAACGATAAGAATCTTCCATGAGCATGTGCTGGTGAAAGAGCCGGGCACCGCCCAGAAAACTCCCTGGCATCATGACCAACCTTATTATTGTGTAAATGGATCCAAGGTCTGTAGTTTATGGATTCCCCTTGACCCGGTTGATCAATCGGTTTGTCCTGAGTTTATCGCCGGTTCCCATCAATGGGGTAAATGGTTTGTACCCACCAAGTTCACTGGTGATGCATACGTTCGTGAGGGGGACAACATGGAAGCAATTCCAGACATTGATGCAGAGCGAGCAAAGTACGATATTAAATCGTGGCAGCTGGAGCCTGGTGACTGCATCGCGTTCCACTATCTCACTGTACATGGCGCACCGGAGAATCTTTCAACGCACAGAAGGCGCGCATTTTCAGCACGTTTAATGGGTGATGATGCAACCTATGTGATTCGAGGTGGTGAAATGTCACCACCGTTCCCGGGACTTGAAAAGAAGCTCACCCCCGGCATGCCATTGGATTCGGAAGAGTTTCCGTTAATTTATTCCTAAGATTGTTAACCCAAGTAAGGCAATAAAAATATTATTGGAATAGATAGAAGAAAGGCATGAGATTACCGCAACTGTATGTGCGTACAAAAAGAATGTCGTATTCGAGTTAGCGGTTAAGCTGGATTTGGAGTTCGAGCGTTTTATAACCTTCAGTAGGCTAACACAGCGGATAGACGGTCACTTTCCGAAGCATCGAGCCATTCGTTTTTAATCGGTTCCTTTGATGGATCATATGGTTGCATTTCAATTGCCGCCGTTGTTGGAAAATTGAGTGTTGTTGCATGAACAGTTTAAACGCTATGTTCGTCATTTTAAATTAGGAGCATTTGAAATGAGGAAAGCCAAGCGTAGCAGTGTTATCTAAGTCCCATCAAATGCTTCCTTTTGGCAGCGGGTAGTTTTTCAATCGCATACCGCAACATGGTTCGTGGCATTGCGGGTGCATGGCGGGTAAGAAAATTCTCAAGACGTGGTATGTCACGCTTTCCTGCTTCTCGCAGCATCCAGCCAGAGGCCTTATGCATTAAATCTTCCGGGTCATTGAATAAAATTTGTGCGTATCGATAGGTATCATCCAGATCGTTCTGGCGGATATAGTAAAAAGTAGAGAGCATTGCGATGCGGCGGCTCCACATGCAAATTGCGATTGTCACCGGCACCAGAAACCAAAAAGCGCTAAAAAAAATGGGTAAACGCTATAGAATCAAAAGCAAGCCTCTCGACGTGGAAACGTTTAATTCCCTGCTTATTAGACAAAAGAGGAATGGCGTGAGTGAGAAAAATAGCGACATGGAAAACGTATGAGAAAAAAAATAACTAACCACGAGACCCTGGATAACATTATCAACGAGATATGGAAACAGTCAGAATATATAATGCATATTGAGAATAGGCGTTTTTCAGAATGTCTATTGCTGTTTGGATTTGCAATCTGTTTAGGAGTGGCTGTTACTGCTGGGTTCAATACAACATCATCAGGG
>CALGJU010000330.1 GCA_937928685.1 uncultured Granulosicoccaceae bacterium | reverse complement strand
GGTTGAGATATCGATACGAGAGGTCATCGATCCCGCAGCAATCATATACGACCAGGATCATACAATCAGGTTTGCAGAAGCGCTTGACACATCAACCAGCGCACTTGATTCACTACTAATAGACAATGACACAAGCGACTTTACGATCGAACTTGTTTCACCACCAAAACATGGCACTGTTGATCTGCGGCCTGACGGAAACTTCACCTATCAACACAATGGATCTATTGAGCTATCTGATCACTTTACCTACCGGGTCATTAATTCCGATGGCGTGGCAACTGAAGCCACTGTAACTCTATCTATTGAACCACCGATCGAATCCGCTTTCAGCAGCCCTGCGATTCCAACGACAGCACCTGCACCAGAAACCAAAGTCACCGCCGAACCTAGAAATGAAGCAAGCCCGACAGTGGATACTGGCGATGTTAGCTTCTTCGAAAAAGCAGAATCAATCGCTCCGCAAAAGAAAACTCTTGCCCCACCGACGCCGGTTAAAGTCATCCTTACTGCACAAACAGAATTCAACAATAACAATACGTTTGATGACAAAATTCTACAGCACAAAAAATGGCAGTTTGTTAACGGTGTGAAAGACCGGGACACACTACAGGTTAATCTGGCATCAGACAAAAATGTATCGCTTGATGATTTATTCAACGTATCACCCGATGATGCCGGATTCCGTAGTTCGAAAACGGTTGATACACTTGATGATCAACGCGCGTTACTTAAAGACACGCAATTAAGTAACTTTGAATTTGCGACCAAAACCGTCACCATTTCATCTGGCATTTCGATCGGTTATGTCATCTGGCTGGTCCGGGGCGGGTTGCTATTGGGCAGTGTCATGTCCTCCCTGCCGGCCTGGCGCACTTTAGACCCGTTACCAATCCTGGACGGCCTCGATGGTGGCGATGACGGAGATACCGAAACGCTCGAATCTTTAGTTGAGCAATCAGCGGAAGAAAGCGACGACAATCAGGAAGATGATGACTCCGCCGATCGCTAATCCACCCCGTAACTTCGGATAAACCACAGGTATTTTAACGGCTTACACAATACCTTAGTCTTCTCTGCAGGCAATCGTTGATCTCTCACCATATACTGTATACTTGTACAGCATATGGCTACACACCCTCTATACGCAGAACTTCACTGCATCTCCAACTTTACTTTCCTTCGCGGCGCATCACGCCCGGAGGAATTGGTAAGCTGCGCTGCTGAGCTTGGCTATCAGGCCATTGCCATCACCGACGAATGCTCAATGGCAGGCATAGTACGGGCCCACACACAGGCAAAAAAAAGCGGCATCAAGTTAATTATCGGAAGTGAGTTCAAGCTTGATCATGATTACCGACTGATTCTACTGGCCCGCAATCACAAAGGTTACACCAGCCTTTGCGGCCTGATAAGCGACGCACGGCGCAGCGCAGAGAAAGGAAATTACCTCATTGACCATGACCGTTTCGGAAAAGTCGATTCACAGCACTGCATAGCGATTCTTAAACCTCCGCATCATAGCTCCACAGACAACACTATTGATTCAGGGACACAAACCCTGCAATGGTTTAAGCAAACATTTTTAAACCACTGGCTATCACTCACGTTACTACACAACACAAACGATCCATGTCACAGCAGAAATATTTCATCCTTGGCAAAGCAACATCAGATCCCGATTGTTGCTTGCGGCGACGTGCACATGCACGCAAGACACCGAAGGGCACTGCAGGATGTGGTCACCTGTATACGTGAAAACTGCACACTACAAACTGCCGGGCGTAAACTGCTCACCAACGGTGAGCAACATTTACGCAGTCTTAAAAGCATTGCAGCACTCTACCCTGCTGACGCTATAGCAGAAAGTATAAAAATCGCACAGCTGTGTGAATTTACCCTGGATGAACTTAACTACCAGTACCCAAAAGAGTTAGTACCTGCTGGCGTCAAACCAATAGAGTATCTTCGCAAACTCACTTATGAAGGCATGCAGAACCGCTGGCCATCAGGTACCAGCGAAGAAGTCACCCGGCAGATTGAAGCAGAACTGACGTTAATCGAAGAGCTGGATTACGAACATTACTTTCTCACCGTACAAGATATTGTTCGCTTTGCACGAGAACAACACATTCTCTGTCAGGGTCGCGGTTCTGCAGCAAACTCTGCTGTGTGTTTTTGCCTTGGCATTACAGAAGTTGACCCGATGCGGATGAGCATGCTGTTTGAGCGCTTTATCTCAAAAGAACGCAACGAGCCACCAGATATAGATGTCGACTTTGAACACGAACGCCGTGAAGAAGTCATTCAATACATCTACAACAAATACGGCCGCCACCGCACTGCCCTCGCCGCTACTGTTGTCAGCTACAGAAGACGCAGCGCAATACGCGACGTTGGCAAAGTACTTGGCCTGCAGGAAGAACAAATTGACGCATTGGCAAAATCAATGGCCTGGTGGGATGGCAACGATGTCATACCAGAGCGGCTCAGTGAAATGGGGTTTGCCACAGACAGCCCACTGATGAAACGCTTTGCCTGGCTACTTGAGCAGATTATGGGCTTTCCGCGCCATTTGTCACAGCATGTTGGCGGCTTTGTTATTTCTCACCAGACGCTTGCCACACTGGTACCGATAGAAAATGCTGCAATGCCAGACCGCACCATAATCCAATGGGATAAAGATGACCTCGAAGAGCTGGGCCTGTTAAAAGTAGACGTGCTGGCACTCGGCATGCTGACCGCGATTCGCAAATGTTTTTCACTGCTACAACAACACCGCGGCATCACCTGGAGCATGGCAACCATACCCGCTGAAGACAAGGACACTTATCAAATGATCCAGAAGGCAGACACGATAGGCGTCTTTCAAATTGAATCTCGCGCTCAGATGTCAATGCTGCCAAGGCTTAAGCCACGTAACTTTTATGATCTGGTGATTGAAATAGCCATTGTTCGCCCCGGCCCGATTCAGGGAGGTATGGTTAATCCGTATCTGAAAAGACGCCAGGGACTGGAACCGGTCACTTACCCAAGTAAAGCGCTAGAAAAAGTACTCAAGCGCACATTGGGTGTGCCTGTATTTCAAGAACAGGTAATGAAACTTGCCATGATAGCCGCCGGATTTTCAGCCGGAGAGGCAGATGAATTACGCCGCTCTATGGCAGCCTGGCGCAGGGTCGGCACGATCGATCGCTTTCGCGAACGGCTCATGGATGGCATGCACACCCGCGGTTATGACGATGAATTCGCCGAAGCCGTGTTCAAACAAATTCGCGGCTTTGGCGAGTACGGTTTTCCCGAATCACATGCGGCAAGCTTTGCGCTGTTGGTATACGTGTCTGCATGGCTCAAGTGCCATGAGCCCGCCGCTTTCTGCTGCGCCATTATGAATAGCTTGCCTATGGGCTTTTACGGCCCTTCTGATCTGGTGGCTGATGCGAAACGGCACAACGTTACCGTGCTTGAAGTTGATATTAACCTGAGCATGCGCGACCACACCCTACAACCCGAAGCCCCGAAGGAAACCCGCCGCGTCAGCGGGGGATCAAGCCCGGCAAGTCAAACCCCTCAAAGCCACCCCCAGACTTTCGCAGTACAACTAGGACTTCGACTAGTAAGAAACCTGTCCCGCGGGGCCATTGATCGCATAACAACACAGCGCGATCTCTCAGGTCCCTTTCAATCCATACCTGATCTGGTCAATCGCACCCGACTCAACACCCGTGATCAGCAAGCACTGGCAGCCAGCGGTGCTTTAAAGTCAATCAGCGGTGATCGCCACAGAGCGCACTGGGACCTCCTTGGCGTGGAGCAGCTACCGGGAATACTCGGTAAGGCCTCGTCTAAAGACATTCCACAACAGCTGCCCCTGATCAGTGAAGGTGAAGATATCGTTGCCGACTACCAGAGCATTGGCTTTACCCTGGGCCGCCACCCGCTCGCCTTGTTGCGCAAGCAGTTGGCGTCCAAGCGTATTCTCACCACAAAGCAGTGGCTGCAATCAGTTGATGATGGAAAATTTGCCCGATTGGCAGGCCTTGTCAAAGTTCGCCAGCGCCCAGGCAGTGCCAAAGGCGTGATGTTTATGACCACAGAAGATGAAACCGGCCTGGCGAATATTATTATTTGGCAGAACGTCAGTGAGCGCTGCCGCCAAGCGGTCATTGGATCCAGGCTGGTGGTGATATCAGGTACCACGCAACGTGAGGGTGAAGTCGTGCATCTGGTGGCACGGCATGTTGAAGACAACTCGTGGATGCTTGGGGATCTCACCGCTCGATCAAGAGATTTTCACTGAAATCAGACTGTATCATTTTCTTTACGTTAACCGATCAAGTCACTTTCCAATGAGTAATGCTTAACGGAAAAACTAGAAAATAACAATACGATTTTGGTGTCAAAAATTCGAATTAAGTCAAATAAAAGCCTTGACGAAATGAATTGGAATACTGCGCCGGGAACAGGGTTATACACATACGGGGCTTAACACTCACTCAAACCCTATAAAAACCCTATAATTACAAAATTTCCACACCAATAACACACTAAGTAGTTGTTTATATTCACAATAGCAAAAATGATCAAAAAGTAATCAATTTAAGTTAAGCCCTTGATTATTGGACATTCCAAACGCTATTTCAGATTTTATCCACTAAGTTATCCACAGGAATTGTGGATATTCATTGAGCGCCAAATTTTTGCCAACTCGAATTATTCAGAGTTGATACATTCAACATCTGATATCACCTCTCTGACATCAATACTGCGCCTTCTAACATCAGCTCTATGAAAAAAAGCACTAGTAAATCACTCGCAAAAAGCCTGATTACAACACTCCCGATCATTATGGTTTTGTCGTCCTGCATGACGATGAACAAGCGCGAGTGCCAAAATGGAGAATGGCGAACAGCAGGTTTTGAAGATGCCTCCAGAGGACGAACCAACAGCCGATTCAACGCTCACGCCAAAGCATGTGCAAAGCATGGTATCAGTGCTGATAAGGCCCTCTACGACACAGGCTACAACGAGGGGCTGCAAACCTACTGCTCGCAAGCCAATGGCATACAGGTTGGCCGCAAAGCGAATGACTACAATGGCATCTGCCCGACTGAATCAGAGCAAGGCTTCCTGCGTGGATATGTGCATGGCCTTGAACTGGCTCTGGATGAGCTGGAACGCAAATACGATGACGCGCGCGATGACTTAAGCAACGCACGATATCGCCGACT
>CALGJU010000329.1 GCA_937928685.1 uncultured Granulosicoccaceae bacterium | reverse complement strand
TCAACGTTAGATAGTAGTTGAAAAGGTGTGAGTTCAGTGTCTGCATAGTGCTTACGAAGGTATTTTTGCCATTGGTCAACGCGATAATGAAATTTATTGGCGGTCCGGGTGGCATGCTCAAGTGGCGTCTCGCGGTTAATGAACATTGGAATAAGCGAACACAACTTATGTGCGCTGTTGGCTGCATTACCCAGATGTGGCTCAATGTTATTGAAGTCACGTTCAAAGGAACCCCATTGGTCAGCAAACTGTGCAACCAGAAGTGATGAGCCAAGGTCTTGTGACAATGAGCGAACATAGTTGATGACTGAATCAAGGCGTTGCCAGTTGGTATCGGTACCGTTGAACAGGGAGCCGAAGCAACGTGAGTAGTAGGCGTCGTCGTTAAAGAGTTCAGCAAAGCGCAGCGTCTTGGCCAGGCTATCAAGCCGATTGAGATCGTTCTCTGTAACCACTCCGTGATGGGTTTTGAGAATTTCATTCAGTTGTCGTCTGGCCCTGAAGTAACTCGGGTTGGTGAGTTGTGATTCGTGCTCCCGCATACTGATGGTTTTTATCAGTTTGTGTAGTGCTGCGCTGCTCGGCACAGCGCTCATATGAAATGTCTCGTAAATAACGCTGAGTTCCTGTTCCAGAGATGAGGCTTGAATCTTTGCTTTTTGAAGTAACAGTCTGGTATCGACATCAGCGTGTTGTGAGATAGCGTGGTGCTTCATTTCAGGTGGCGCGTTAAGTATTTTCTCCTTGCTGCTGTTAAGTCTGAACAGCATATCGACAGTACGAAAATCTTTGCTGATATAAGCATTAAAATCCGGGCTGTTCAGGAGGTTGTCTAAGTTCGCTACCATGTGCTTTACGCGCTCGGGAAGGGCGGCGATATTCTTCAGTTTCCAATGCCCGAGACCGACATCAATCAACCATCCGGCGCAGTTGTAATACTTATCGAGTGTTGCCTGATCCAGATCGGGCTCTGCATCAAAGATGGGTGCTTTTGAAGGTTCTGACGGTTGACCGGAAAAATCCTGCAAAGCTTGTGGTAAGTCTTCGTGCTTAACGAATCGCAGAATTCTAAGCGCCAGTTGCGCATCAAACGCCGGTGGTGTGACGGGTAGTGGCTGGAAGTCGATACCGGGCTTTGTTCTGTCTAGTTCAATATCAATAATTTCCTCAGCGGAAAACTCACTCAGTACTTCCGCCTGCAGACTTAATAGTCCGGTGTTCGCGCTTATCGTGCAATTGAGTTCAGTGTGCAGCTTGCGGTTCATGGCTCGCAGGTAGTCACGTAAATCAGCGGAGTTGTCAAACGGCTTGATCAACTGTTCAACATGGGTATTGCACAGTTCGGCGACATGCGGATTGAGCCGCAGTAGAGCGCCGCTCAGGTATTTAATGACGTACGAACTGCCTCTGCCGCGCAATCGACTGATCGTTACTGGAATGAGTAATATCGGCGCTCGCTTGGTCTCTCCATCGACTTCGTGAACGATAAAACCTGCGGCAAGATACAGTTTGTATTGCACCGGGTGGCTTGAATCAGCGGTTTCTACTTGCAGTTTGCGGCAGCGCAGTGCCAGTTTTCCGGCTTGATTACGGGTAGCCAAAGCGCCCGGCGGGCTCATTGTGACGCCGTTTTCTTTGCCGTCCGGCGCAGCAAGGAGCTTTAGTGCCTGGCCGTGAACGACCAGATCATGATAATTGTCGATGCACGATGAGGGCATTAGCTGAATGTCAGCTTGCCCGCTTTGCCAATCTGAGAGATTGGAAGTGCGAAGTAGCTGTGCCAACTGCATCGCGCTTTGGGAACTACCTTGGCTATCTGATCCGCGGATAGATAACTGGTCGCTTGCTGATGGGAGACTGTTTGCCGCTACTAATGTCATAGGTGCCGTGCTTATGAAATGAGAACGAATAGATTGCTACCATTAAGGTTAGCAGTCGTTTTGAAAAACTCATTCATTCTGTTATGAATTTGTGAATAGATTTAACTAGAATAAGCGTGATAATAAATTGGCGTGTATCAACGCAACCCGTCTGTCATTCAAGAATCGTGCGCGAATTAATGATTCCCGGGAATGACAACCTTGGCAACCCAATAGGTGGAACTTTATGGCTTCTAAAATCAGATCTTCAGAAATTACTCCTGAAAGTGTTTTTCGCGAGAGACGTCTGATTCTGCAAGCTGCAGGGCTGGGCCTTGGCGCAAGCGCATCTACTCTGCTGCCTTCTGAAGCGATGGCAAAAACACCGCTGACCGGTGATATAGCAAAATGGCCCGATAGCACGGATGAGATGCAAACCTCGTACGAGCAAGCTACCACCTATAATAATTTTTACGAACTGGGTACCGCCAAGGGTGATCCGGTCAAAAACGCAGACAAGCTGATCACAGAGCCGTGGACCGTGGAGGTTGGCGGGCAGTGTGAGAAGGGCGGTAAGTTTGCACTTGAAGATATTCTCAAGCCGCATGCGCTTGAAGAGAGAATTTATCGTTTGCGATGTGTCGAAGCGTGGTCGATGGTGATTCCCTGGGTAGGATTTCCATTGGCAGATCTGTTAAAAAGATTTGAGCCCAATAGTCGTGCTAAGTATGTGGAGTTCAAAACGCTTTATGATCCTGTGCAGTTGCCCGGGCAGAAATTTCCAGTACTGCAGTGGCCATACTCCGAAGGGTTGCGCATTGACGAGGCCATGCACCCGTTAACGTTAATGGCAGTAGGTCTTTATGGAAAGACATTGCCGAATCAAAGTGGTGCACCGTTAAGGTTGGTTGTTCCCTGGAAGTATGGCTTTAAGAGTATTAAGTCTATTGTGAGTATCAACTTTGTTGAGCTACAACCCCAGACCAGTTGGAACATCTCGGCACCCAGAGAGTATGGTTTTTATTCAAATGTTAATCCCCGGGTGAGTCATCCACGTTGGAGCCAGGCGAAGGAGAGACGGCTTGATGGCGGCAGTAAGGGGTTCAGCGCTTTGTTCTCAGATAAACGTAAAACAGAAATGTTCAATGGATATGCAGATGAAGTGGCCAGCCTATACACCGACTTAGATTTAAAGAAAAATTTCTAGTCGACTTTGAGTCCTGAACAATGCACTCACAATCTGTAAACAAGGAAGGAGCTGTGGCTAAACCAGTACTGTCACCAGCCCGCTTTCTCAAGCCACTGGTTTTTATAGTGGCACTGCTTCCAGCAGTGTTTGCGGTGTACGGTGTGGCTAATAGTCAGTATGTTGATCCAGTAGAATCGCTGTTAAAAATAACCGGTGAGTGGGGTCTGCGTTTTTTGCTGATCACACTGTGCGTGACACCCGTTCAGATTATTTTTAAGTGGGTTGGTGTGGCTAAGTTGCGCCGCATGCTGGGTTTGTTTGCATTCTTCTATGCCACGATGCATCTGGCCATCTGGGTGGTGTTAGATCAGGGCTTGGATCTGCAGGAAGCGGTAAACGCAATCGTTGAGAAGAAATTTATAACACTCGGGATCACTGTGTGGGTCGGACTATTGGTGCTAGCGGTGACTTCCAATCGATGGTCAGTGCGCAAGCTGGGTCGTAAGTGGAAGAGTGTTCACAACTCGGTGTACGTACTTACCGTACTCGCTGTGGTGCACTTTGTTTGGCAGGTAAAGGCCAGTGAGTTACTGGAGCCGACTGCTTATCTCGGGGCGTTGGCGGTGCTGCTTGTCTGGCGATTTATGAGAATGGTTAAGCGTTAGGGCTCGGTGTTCAACGCGGGAGTAAGTCGGGGCTAGTGGATGTGCTTTTGTTGTGAAATTGTACAAACTCAAAAAGCTGTGCCGCCAGGCGCGGCACAGCTGATTTGACAGATCGCTTTTAGACCATTTCTTTTACGGCTTCTGCTTCTTCCAGTAGTTCCTGCTCGCTTTCTTTCATCTTGCCAGCGATGAAGTCACTGACTTCCAGGCCTTGTACGATTTCCCATTCGCCACCGCCTTTACAGGTTACCGGGAAGCTGTAGATCAAGCCTTCTTTGATGCCGTAGCTGCCATCTGAAGGTACCGACATGCTGGTCCAATCGCCTTCCCCTGTGCCCATTGCCCAGGTTGCCATGTGATCAACCACTGCATTGCCGGCAGATGCTGCACTTGATGAACCGCGTGCCGCGATAACCGCACCGCCGCGCTTTGCAACAGTGGGAATAAATTCCTCACGAGCCCAGGCTTCGTCAACCAAACCGGACGCATCTTTGCCCGACACCTGGCAGTAAGAAATATCGGGAACCTGAGTGGTGGAGTGGTTACCCCAGATGACCATCTTTTTGATGTCAGGTACACCGCAGCCAACCTTTGCAGCCAACTGGCTGATGGCACGGTTGTGATCGAGTCTTGTCAGGGCGGTAATATTGCGCGGGTTAAGCTTAGGTGCGTTTGCCTTCAATATGTAGGCGTTGGTGTTGGCAGGGTTGCCGACCACGCAGACTTTGACATCAGGGTTAGCCACGTCGTTTAAGATTTTGCCCAGTGAACTGAATATTTTGCCGTTGTCTTTCAGCAAGTCACTTCTTTCCATACCCGGTCCACGTGGCTTCGCGCCGACGAACAAGGCAGCATCAATGTTGGTGAACGCTGTTTTTGGATCATCGGTGCAGATGGTTTCTGCAAGCAGCGGGAACGCACAATCGTCAAGTTCCATTTTGACCGCTTCCAGCACTTTCATTGCCTGGGGGATTTCCAGTAGTTGAAGTGCGACCGGCTGGTTAGGACCAAACATGCCACCAGAGGCAATCCGGAACAACATGGAATAACAGATTTGCCCAGCGGCACCAGTAATGGCGATGCGAACGGGATCAGTCATGGTAAAGCTCTCCTGCGAGGTTGAGAAACTGATGGAGTTCTTGGCGTTGCCAGCAAAGTCGCAAGTGCGCTAACAACGAAAAAACCCAAACCGAGGATGATAGCTTCTTTTGGTCGATTCAGGGTGTATTTATCACACCATGACGCCAGTTTGGTACAATCAGGAATTGAAACTTAATCAGGTGATGACGGATGAGGTGCCCCTTTTGCGGTGCAATGGATACCAAGGTTATCGACTCCCGCTTAAGCGGTGATAACGACCAGATTCGCCGTCGTCGGGAATGCCTTGAGTGCCAGGAACGCTTCACCACTTATGAAAGTGCTGAGCTGAATTTACCGCGCGTTGTTAAGTCTGATGGCAGCCGCGAACCGTTTTCTGAAAAAAAGCTGCTGGCGGGGCTTCAGAAAGCGCTTGAAAAACGACCGGTGGCCATGGACGACGTGCATCTGGCCATGAGCCGTCTGAAGCATCAGGCGCTGGTAACCGGTGAACGCGAGATTCCGTCCCGTCGCCTGGGCGAATGGATAATGGAAGAGTTACTCAAACTCGATCACGTGGCCTATATTCGCTTTGCGTCGGTCTATTTAAGTTTTGAGGACATTGCATCATTCAGAGACGTTATCGAGCGCCTGGAAAAAGAGCTGTCCCCCGAGGAGGCTAAAAGTCAAATGACCTTATTAAAGACTGAAAAGGGCCGAATCAGTAAGTCGCGACGCAAATAGTGATCAGCAAAGTATTTACTGCGACTGACCAACAATACATGCGGGAGGCTATCAGTCTGGCAGAACGCGGTCTGTATTCAGCCAGCCCGAATCCCAGAGTTGGCTGTGTATTAGTGAAAAGTGATCAGGTCATTGGTCGTGGCTGGCACCGGCAAGCCGGGCTGCCGCATGCTGAAATTGAGGCCTTGCATGATTGCGTCGGTGACCCGGCAGGTGCCACAGCCTACGTCACACTTGAGCCTTGTTCCTTTCACGGCAAAACACCACCCTGTGCGGATGCCTTATTAAATGCCGGTATTTCCCGTGTGGTGGCAGGGAGTACCGATCCGAACCCGCGAGTGAGTGGGTCCGGATTAGAAAGACTGCAAACGGCAGGCGTTGATGTGGTTGCCGGCTGCGAAGAGGACGCTTGTGTGCGGCTTAATCCCGGCTTTTTCAGTCGTATGCAGAAAGGTCGCCCGTTTGTAAGAGTGAAAATGGCGATGAGCCTGGATGGCCGCACTGCGCTCGCCAATGGAGAAAGCCAGTGGATTACCGGGGATGCCGCAAGGGCTGACGTGCAACACTGGCGCGCTCAGGCCGATTGTGTTTTAACCGGTATTGGCACGGTTTTACTTGATGATCCGCAACTGAATGTGCGCCTTACGCAGGAACAGTTTCAAGAACACGGCCATGGGACAGCCCGGCAACCCCTTCTGGCCATTGTTGATTCCAGCGCGCAAACGCCGCCTACAGCGAGACTTTTTGAAGCTGAGCGTGGCGTACTGATCTATTCAAATGTGGCAACTGTTACCGCTCTGAATCCGGCCTGTGAGGTGATCACACAAAATAGCGACAGGTCAGTCGAAGGGATCAATCTGCACGCCATGCTTGAGGATCTGGCGCGAAGAGAAATTAATGAAGTCCATGTTGAAGCTGGAGCCCGACTCTGTGCAAGTTTGATAAAAGACGGCCTTGCTGATGAGCTGTTGTTGTATATTGCTCCCCACTTGCTAGGTGCAGATGCCAGATCGCTCTTCGCGCTGGGGGGATTTACCCGGATGGACGAGCGAATTGAATTTGAGTTAGCGGGAACCAGGCAAGTCGGCAAGGATTTGCGACTTCAACTGCGACCCACGATAGGTTTGTAAAGTTATGGGGAAGTTCGCGTGAGCATACAGGTGTATGTGAGCGCGAACGACAACGCCCACGGATGCGACAGGTGTGCCCTGATTAGTGACCTTTTTATTTGTCTTTAAAGTTTAAAAGTAGAGTGTGCCATGTCCACAGTGGTTGTTGTTCGCAAAAACGGGGTCGCCTGTATCGCTGCCGATTCACTGACGAGCTACGGTGATTTAAAACTGTCGGCGCTGTATGATCCGCACAGTGAAAAGATACAGACTTTTGGTGAAACGCATCTGGCCATTGTTGGCAGTGCTGCTCATACATTGGTTATTGAAAGCTTACTCAACAAGGATGACTTCTTTCCTGACTTCAGTAATCGTTCCTCTATTTTCACTACGTTTTCGCAAGTGCATTCAGAGTTAAAGGAACACTATTATCTTAATACCAAAGATGAAGAAGACGACCCATACGAGTCCAGCCACATTGATGCGTTGGCGGTGAATGAGCACGGCATATTCGGCATTTACGCTATGCGTGAAGTGTACGAGTACTCGCGATTCTGGGCGACGGGTTCTGGAAGTCCCTATGCGCTAGGTGCTATGCATGCAGTGTTTGATCGCTATGACTCCGCTGAATCTATTGCTGAAGCCGGCGTGTTGGCAGGCGCTGAGTTTGACAATGCGTCAGCGGTGCCTGTGACATCACGCTCAGTTAACTTGTTAGAGGCCAATTGATGTTTACCGGAATCATACAAAGCGTTGGAAAAATTGTCAGTATTGAAAGTTCAGATACCGACAGCCGTTTTACCGTTGAGCTGGGTAGTCTACCGGCTACTGAGATTGCCCTCGGTGACAGTGTCGCTGTAAGTGGGGTTTGTTTAACTGCAGTAGAATTTAGTCGAAGCAAAGACGGGAACCACAGCATGTGTGCTGATGTGTCTGCCGAGACATTATCCTGTACCACGTTAGGTGATCTTAAGGCAAACGACCCGGTAAATCTGGAGCTTGCACTCACTCCAACCACACGACTTGGCGGGCATATGGTCAGTGGTCATGTTGACGGGGTGGGGGAGGTGGTGGCGCGCTACCAGGACGGCCGGTCAGAACGTATAGAAATTGTCGCACCAGCAGCTTTGTCCCGATACATCGCCGCCAAAGGCTCGATCTGTGTTGATGGCGTGAGCCTGACGGTGAATGAAGTGTCCGGTGATCAATTCGGGGTAAATATCGTGCCCCACACGGTAGAGCACACCAACCTCGGGCGCTGTCAGACCGGGGTCAAAGTGAATTTGGAAATTGACGTCATCGCCCGCTATCTGGAAAGACTACTCACGGCAGGCGGCGCT
>CALGJU010000328.1 GCA_937928685.1 uncultured Granulosicoccaceae bacterium | reverse complement strand
ACCCTAGTCCTCGGACAAGCTCCCAGCCCCTGTGCGTAGTCAACTGGCGAGAATCACTTGAACGTAAATCTGCTAGACTAAAAAAGAGGGTGAGTGCGAAGTAGGAAAAGCGCTTGCTCGGATACTGGTCGTTTATCGCTGGGAGATCCGAGATGCACCGAAAGAATAGTCGGTTGGTTCGTAAAGGCATTTCACTAGTCATTGTTGCGGCTAGTGCTATTGCCATTGGCTTGATTCATCATGTATTTGTTGTAGATAAGCCGCACAGTTCATCACCTCCCTCTATAGCTAGTGAGCCGACGGTAGCGTCGCCGTTTGCAACTGTAGGAGCACAGTTAGAAGAAGTTATTTCAGCGACAAGACCGGTGTTGTCACCTGAAATCGAGTCGCTCAGTGGTACCGGAAATTATCAACTTGCTAAAAACGCATTGCTGGAGCGTGCGTTGCAATCAGTCGCGTCTGCAGACAACAACAGTTTGGCATTGCATCTAAGTGAGCTAGGTGAGCTTGCCTTGTTGCAAGGTGATCTCGGTATGGCTGAGGTGTATCTTGCTGAGGCACTGGAACTCTATGAAGCGCTGGGTGAGGAATTGCAGCTCGCAGGTGTACATTTGCAAATGGGGCGATTGCACTTATATGGCAGGCAAAGGGCGCGAAAAGCGTCGGACTCTTACGATCAATTATTAATTTCACGCTGGAAAATAAGCCAAGGTCGATTCCATGAATCTGAAGCGGCGCTGCACCGGGTTGTAAAGACCAATCTTGATTTAAATCGTTATGGTGCTGCGGCGAGTGCTTATGAAACATTGTTCCGGGGTTACAGCGGAGAACACAATATCGAGCAGGCGCAAAATTCAGGTATTGAAGCAATAAAACTGCACGCCGCTTCCGGCAATTTACATGCTGCCAATCGATTGCATGACTTACTACTGCAGAACGGATTATCTCAACAGGCGTCTGAGCAGCTCGGGCAGGAAATGCAGCAGCACTATCGTGAATATGAATCCAGTGTAAAGGCCATTGGTGCGGCAAGAGATTACGCACAGCTTTATAATCAACTGAGTTCCCGTGGAGATGTGCTGCAGGCGTGGCGTTTCAGGCAGCAGGCAGAGCAGTCTCTGGCTGGTGTTTCAAAGCGCGCGCAGTATCGGCGTCAACCAGATGTGTTGGTAGAATTATATCGTTCCAACTTCAGTATGGATGATGCACTGCTGTCGCTACAGAAGGCGAATGCGGTGTATTCACGTTATGGTTTGTCTGACGGGCTAAAACGCTCCCGACAGTTGCGTGAGCAAATCTATTAGCCGAATCTATTAGCTTTACATTGTGGTGGGCTGGCTTTGTAAGAAAGCAACAATTCTTCTGCAGCCCGCTCTGAGCGTGTCTTCACCGAGTGTGAAAGAGATACGTATCCAACCAGCGGCACTCGGTCCGAATGCACCAGCATCTAATACTGAAACCCCGGTTGCATCATATAGAGCACGACTGAACGCTGTGCCTGATGAACCGTAGGCGCGTATATCTGCCATCACATACATAGCGGCCTGGGGTTTTATCAGGGGTAGATTGTCGGCCTTCGCCAGTTCGCTGCAAACGACATCACGTCGTTGCCGATATTTGTCCCGCATCTCTTTGCTTGCATCGCGCTGATGCAGCAAAGCAGTGAGTGCTGCTTGTTGTATAAAGCCTGGAATGCCGTACAACATGCACAGGGTGAGGTTGTCAAAGTGTGGGGCAAGTGCTTTGGGTGCGATGGTCCAGCCGACACGCCAGCCAGTCATTGCATGTGATTTTGACAGTCCATTAATGGTGACCGTTCTTTCGGCCATGCCGGGTAGTGCCGCTATGGAATGATGTTTTCCATCGAAGATAATGTCGGTATAAATTTCGTCTGAAATTACCCAAAGGTTATGACTAATGGCGAGCTCAGCGATTGCATTGAGCTCATCGAGTGTCATCGCCACCCCGGTTGGGTTGTTTGGGGTGGTGATCACGATGGCGCGCGTTGCGGGAGTGATGGCATCTTTTAACAGATTAATATCAAGTCGGAATCCGTTGTCTGCGGGTTGTGCCACTGTGACAAGCTTTGCACCGCCAAGACGTAGCGTTGACTCATAGCTCACATACATAGGTTCCAGAGCGATCACTTCGTCGCCATGTTCGAGTAATATCAGGCTTGCAGCAAACAGTGCATTCTGGGTTCCAGCGAAAACAAAGACGTTGTCTACGTCGGTGCTAAGGCCTGATTGTTTTGAAAAATCATCAGCAATTGCCTGGCGCAGTTCTGTGCGTCCGGCGGTAGCGGCATAGTGCGTGTCACCATTGTTCAGCGCGTCAATCGCAGAGTTGATCACAGGTGTGGGTGTTGAAAAGTCCGGGTCACCAACACTTAGAATAATCACATCTTCGCCGCGCGCTTGTGCTTCATTGGCGGCCACATGAATTTCCCATGCGGCAGCACCATCGCCACCAATGCGATCTGTAAACGTAGAAACGCGAGGGATTTTATTATCCATTGGTGTAGCCTTTGATTGGTGCGGGACGGCTGTTACAGCACGGCCTCTATGAGATATGGGCCTTCACTTTGCAATCCCTTTTTTAGTTCTACCACCAGACTGTTAACGTCTGTTGCCCGTCCTCCTTCGACGCCCATGCCACGTGCCAGTGCTACCCAGTCTAAATCGGGTCGATTGAGTTCCATCATATCCAGGGCGATATTTCCCGCATGATCCCCGGTAGTTGCGCCGACGTTTTTTAATTCGTGTTTCAGTATTGCATAAGCGCGATTTGATAAAAGCACAGTAGTAATATCCAGGTTTTCCCGCGCCTGCGTCCATAGTGCCTGCAGCGTGTACATACCGCTGCCATCAGCTTGCAGTGCCACCACCTTGCGATCAGGGCAGGCCACCGCCGCGCCAGTGGCCAGTGGAAAGCCGGCGCCTATTGATCCACCACAAATTTGCAGCCAATCGTGTGGTGCGGCACAACTGGTTTCTTGAAACAGCGGCACTGCCGCGGTAATTGATTCATCTATAACGATGGCGTTGTCTGGTAGCAGGTGCGCAATGGTGGCCGCAATGTTGTGCGCATCAAGCTTGTTGTTGTTAGTGGGGATAACGGCCACTGGATTATTTTGGAGTATCGGTGTGGCTGTATTTGCATGGAGCAAATCTGCCAGCTCGTTTAAAGCGTCGACACAATCTTCATTGGCGTGTGCCAGAACGTGTACGTTGCTATCGGCAGCAGAAAGGCTACTTGGCTTGTCCGGGTAGGCAAAGAATGCCACAGGTGCTTTGGCAGAGATTGTGATGATATTTTTAAACGGCGCCAGTGTCTTTATTGCTGCGTCAACGGGGTAGGGGACGGTACGCAGTGGTACCCGGCCCGCGCCGCGTTCGAGTCTGGCGTTTGATGTTTGGCCGAATAAATGTGCGCCACATGTTGCGGCGATCTTGCTGGCTGTTTCAAGAGCCTCTGCACGCAGGCAGTAGCCTGTCATCACAATGGCGGTCGGTTCCCCGCTGCGCAATACATTAGCGACAGACTCGATGCGTGATGTAGGAACTTTAGGTGGTAGTAGAGCGGTTACCTGTTGTGCGGGTCCAGCTGATTTTTCCCAGGCTGTGTTGGCAGGTAAGATCAAAGTAGCCACCTGGCCGGGGTAGGTGCTGGCTTGAGCCACAGCAGTTGCGCCATCGGTGGCAACATCCGTGGCTGAAGTGCTTGTTTTTACCCAACTGGAAACGGGTGTGGCAAGGCCTTCCACGTCTGCTGTTAATGGCGCATCATGTTCCACATGATAGGTTGCATGATCACCGACGATATTAACCACACCGCTGCCTGCCTTGCGGGCGTTGTGCAAATTTGCGATACCGTTGCCGAGGCCTGGTCCTGTGTGTAACAGTGTGACAGCAGGCTTATCTTTCATTCGGTAGTAACCATCTGCAGCGCCAGTCACTACCCCTTCAAACAGCCCGAGTACACAGCGCATACCGGCGACTTTATCGAGTGCGGCAACGAAGTGCATTTCAGAGGTGCCGGGGTTTGAAAAGCAGACCTCAACACCACTGTCGATCAGTGTATGCACAAGGCTTTCTGCGCCATTCATTTGGTTGTCTGATGCGTTCAACTGGGTGGGATTCCTGCGGTGGGGTCTGTGGAGTATAAACTTCGTGGTGATATAACTCAGTAGTTATCGCACCAGACTTCTACCGTTTGGACGGCGTTGTTGCCAAAGCCAGCCTGGTCCCATGGCGGATCAATAGGCTGTACGTTGCCATCGGCATCAGTGGCCCGGCATGCCAGTATGTGTTTGCCGCTTGTCGCGTGCCATTTAACTGTCCACTTGCGCCAGCTGTATGCGTGTTCGTTTGTGGTAATTGTCTTTAAAGGATGCAGAGTAGCTTCCTGCCATTGATCAGCATCGCAGCGCCACTCTACTTTGTCTATCGGAATTCCGTTGCCTGACCATGCCCGTCCGGTTACAACAACCGGCCCGGGTTTTATGAGTCTTTTACGGGAACTCCAGTCGGGAATACCAGGAGGTACCATTAAAGACTTTACCCGGATGGTGGTGACTGGCGTGCCGGCATCATCACTGTCGGCACGATACATATACGTACCGGTTTGTTGAAGTCCGTTAAATGTATGGTCAATCGCTTCTATTCGGTTTAGCCACTTCACACTGGCCATGCCGTACCAGCCGGGAACGATAAGGCGCAGCGGAAACCCGTGCTGCGGTAATAGCGGTTGATTGTTCATTTGCCAGGCCAGCAATACGTCTTCGTGCAGGGCATCGGCGGTTTTCAGGCTGCGTGCAAAATTGTGGACCTGGCCTGAATCAATGCCGTGATCAGCGCCATGAAAAACCAGCTCTTTGCAGCTGGCCAGTAAAGTGGTTTGCTCCAGTAAATGCTTAAGCGGCATGCCGTGCCAGTCTGACGTGCCAACCGCTTCCATCTGCCACGGCTGACTCGGCCAACGCGGAGACAGGTTAGCGCGGCCGTTGCCGGCGCATTCAAGTGTGACTCGAAGTGTTTTGGCGGTACTGGTTTTTGTGGCTAAGGCTTTTATTTGTTCAAGATTCAGTGACAGCGCGTGCTCAACTTCTCCATCAATTGACACCTTCCAGTCAGTGTCATCGGCAACATAAGGCACATCAAAGTGGTTTAATAAGTAGTGCGCGCCGGTGGGCGTGACATCGTAGTTCAGTGTTTCTAACAGTGTGCCATTGTTGCGATTGGCCAGTGTGACCTCAGCGTGGCTGTAGTCACCAGACAGATGGCTTTTTTTACCAGGCTTTAGAATCGGGTTCTGCATAGTGCCACCGGCCTTGTTTGGATCTTATGGTTGCTTGTCCCGGGTAAATACCGGTTCGAATTCAGTAGACATTTTTTTATTGTACTTGTAACCCGCGGTATCAAAATCGTGTAAGTCGGCAGGTTTCAATACACGGTTATCAATGATGTAGCGTGCCATCATGCCGCGCGCTTTTTTGGCAAAGAATGATATCAATTTGTATTCACCATTTTTCTTGTCTTTGAATACCGGGCTGATGGTGTCTGCGACCAGCTTGTTCTTATTAACTACTTTAAAATATTCGTTAGAGGCTAAGTTGGCAACAAAAGGTTTTTTCATGTTGTCCAGTTCGGCGTTTAACACGTCGGTCACGCTATCGCCCCAGAAGTGGTAGAGGTTCTGTCCGCGCTTATTCACCAGTTTGGTGCCCATTTCAAGTCGATAAGGCAGCATCAGGTCCAGTGGTCGCAGCACACCGTACAAGCCGCTTAAAATGCGAAGGTGTTTTTGCGCAAATTTGACGTCATTCTTTTTCATGCTGGCGGCGTCCATACCGGTATACACATCGCCCTGAAAGGCAAACAGGCTTTGCTTGGCAGTCTCGGTGGTCAGTGGCTGCTTCCATTCTTTGAAGCGCTGAGCGTTGAGCTGGGCCAGTTTGTCACTGATATGCATTAACTTACCCACCTTGGCAGGGGGGAGTTTTTTGAGTTGATCGATAAGTTCCTGTGAATCGTCAAGAAACAGCGGCTGGGTGTTATCTGCCACCGGGGGGGCTGTTTCGAAATCCAGGGTTTTTGCGGGGGAGACAAGTATTAACATGCTCAAATGCTCTAGTAGTGTTGGTCGCAGTCTGTAGATTACGTGGCCGGCCTTGTCGCCGCAATGTCTTCGCGAACGCTGGGCGCGATGAGGCGTCTGAACTGATGATTTGCCGCGCTGAAGGTTGAAATTCTGTTGAGTTGACCGACGCGCCTCCCTGTTGGGACGGAAAATTGCTTATTGAAGGCCATGGCGTCGACCAAATTTCGGACAAATATAATAGACGGCTTGAACCGAATACCTCGAAAAGCCGAAAAGTGTCGGCGCCATACTTAATAGTCCTCCCTTAATAGTCCTCCGGCTGAATCTGCCGATTTACCGTTGTTGCTTCGCTATTCTGACTGGGCGCCGGTTTGGCTGTCGAAAAATTCGACCACTCCAGATTCAAGGCAGTATTCAGCACCGACGATTTGTAAGCCCTGGCCAATGGTCAGCTGTTCCAGAATTCTTGAGCCGTGCTGCAAGTGTGCAACACACGCCCGCACGTTAGACCTGACCGCAGCGCGCAATAATTCATCTGGTCGGTTTACCAGATCAGTTTCCAGAAGCGTCTCTACCGAGGGCCGGATTCTATTGACAATGGCGTGCAGGTTTTCAGAGCGTTTTTCGACGGGAAGTTTTAACTCGCTGAGGGTTGCACTGATAGCACCGCAGTTGGTGTGCCCCATGACAACCACCAGTTGTGTGTTGTGCTGCTCAGCGCAGTACTCAACACTTGCCACCTGAGAGGGGGCCACTACATTGCCTGCCACTCGAATCACAAATAGATCACCAAGGCCTTGATCAAACACCAGCTCTGCCGGAACACGTGAGTCTGAGCAGCCGAGAATGATGGCGAAGGGCTCTTGCTTGTCAACGAGTTCGGGGCGTCTGCTTTTGTAGCCCAGGCTGGTGGCATCATGCTCATCGGCAACGAATCGTTGATTGCCTTTCCTCAATCGCTCTAGTGCTTCTGACGCTGGAATCATGGATGGGTTGTCCCTGTGTGGTGAGTCGAAATATTATGGTCTTTGCGGTTATCTTTCAATGGATAGGATTTATTGCAAATATTTTGACGAACGTGTCATTGGTAAAATTGTTCGAGTCCCTGAGGAGGTTCAAAGTGGGTGTCTTTCCAGGTCAGCCTGGTAGGCCCTGGCATCTTTTTTTCTGATTCAGGGTGATTCACATCGCCGGGGTAGATCAATGTGCGGGATTGGCCTGTTTTAATCACCTGCGGCCTGATGTGATACGACGGCGTGTTGTACGCAGCTTCAAGCACATCGTCTACATTGTTGTACTGGCACAGTGCGATGAGTGTCATGATCTGGGGGGCTGCCAGCACCAGTGTGTTGGCTGCATACTGCCGTAATGCGTACGACGGTGAGCACCATTGGCTGTCGGTAGCCTCTTGCCCATCGTGTGTGGCGGTTTGACCCTCTGGCATGGAGGCGATAAAAAATCTTGCATCAAAGCGCTTTTTCATCATTGAGGGTTCGTTGGGGGTGATCCAGCGCGACCAGGTTTGTAGTGCTGCTGGCTGCAGTGATACACCTGTTTCTTCCTGGGTCTCTCTGCAGGCGGCGCGAAATAAGGCGCAGGCACTGTGGTTGTCCAGATCTGGTTCATTCAGCATGTCGGCGGCGCTACCGGCGAGCTGGTTTTGAATTGTGCTGCTGTGGTTTAAGTCGGCCGCGTCTACTTTTCCACCGGGGAATACCCACGCATTGTTCATGACAGTGCGACTTTTGCCACGACATAACAGCAATGTCTGAATGCCGTAGTCATCAGGCGCTTGGCGCACCAGAACCACCGTCGCTGCATCGATTGGTTTTGCGGTAAGTATTTCGTCTACCAAGTCGGTCATTGAGGTTGTGTCTTTATCGCTTTTATAGTTTGATCAGAGTGTGCTTTAAGTGTGTGCTTTAGTAGTAAGTGGAGTCACTGGCGCAACTTGTAGCCGGTTTTAAACATCCACCACACAATGCCCATGCAAAGTGTTAAGAACAGGATGACGATAGCCAGGCTTAGTTCATGTCCTACATCGGATACTTCAAAGAAGCTCCATCGAAACCCGCTGATCAAATAGAGTACCGGATTGAATAATGAGATTTTTTGCCACAGCGTCGGCAGCATATCGATGGTGTAGAAACTCCCACCAAGAAAAACCAGTGGGGTGATCACCAGCAACGGAATCAATTGCAGCTTTTCAAAGCTGTCTGCCCAGATGCCAATAATAAAACCGAACAGCGAAAACGTAACGCAGGTCAAAATGAAGAAACCCATCATCCAGAACGGGTGGGCAATTTTAAGATCAACGAAAAAACCAGCGGTAATTAGAATGATCACACCAATGATAAACGACTTTGTGGCCGCTGCACCAACATAACCCAGTACGACCTCAAAAAATGAGATGGGTGCTGACAGTAGTTCGTAGATGGTGCCGGTAAACTTCGGAAAATAAATACCGAACGATGCGTTGGAAATACTCTGTGTAAGGAGTGATAGCATCATCAGGCCTGGAACGATGAAGGCACCGTACGATACACCCCCTTCTCCATTAACCGCACCAACGGTCTCAATTCGTGAGCCGATCGCAGAGCCGAACACCACGAAATACAAACAGGTAGATATTACCGGTGATGCGATGCTTTGCAGCAGGGTGTTCCAGGTGCGCAGCATTTCACTTTTATATATGACGCTTATTGCCTGCCAGTTCATGGGTAATTTCTTTTATTGAGTCTGGTCTTCTGAGACCAGGTTGACGAAAATTTCTTCTAAAGAGTTTTGTGATGTTTGCAGGTCTTTCAGTTGTAAGCCTGCAGCATTCACTGCCTGTAGTAGTGACGTAATACCCGTGCGCGTGCTCTTTACATCATAGGTGTAGGTCAAGTGGGTGCCGCTATCAGAAAGTTCAAGTTGGTAGCTGCTCAAGCTGTCTGGAATTTCAGATACTGAGTGTCTTAGTTCAATGGTGAGCTGTTTGCTACCGAGTTTGTCCATTAAGTGGGCTTTGTCCTCAACAAGTAATAGTTCGCCATTGTTGATGACACCGACGCGATCAGCTATTTCCTCTGCTTCTTCAATGTAGTGGGTCGTTAAAATAATGGTGACGCCGGAGTCGCGTAGCTTACTGACAAGCTTCCACATGTCTTTGCGCAGTTCGACATCTACCCCTGCGGTAGGCTCGTCTAGGAAAAGTACTCGTGGTTCATGAGCCAGTGCTTTACCTATAAGTACCCGTCTTTTCATACCGCCTGACAACATCATCAGTGCCGCATCGCGTTTTTCCCACAATGAAAGATCTTTCAGCAACTGTTCCAGGTAGGCAGCATTTGGTTTTTTACCGAACAAACCGCGGCTGAAGGCCATGGTGTTCTGTACCTTCTCAAAGGCACCTAGTGTCAATTCCTGTGGGACGAGGCCAATCAGGCCACGGGTTTTGCGATACTGCTTAACAGTGTCATACCCGTTTACCGTGACAGAGCCGGAGGTGGTTGAAATGATGCCGCAGATTGCAGATATTAGCGTGGTTTTGCCCGCACCGTTGGGTCCGAGAAGTGCGATGATTTCACCGTCTTGAATATCTAGGTTGATATCTTTTAAAGCTTGATGCCCGGACTTATATGTTTTGCACAGATTTTTTATAGAGACAATTGGCTGCATGGCGATACATTGGAAAAAGCTGTGTTCCAGTGTAACCCGAGTCTGTCCGGGGGTGACTTAAAATCATCAGAAAACGGCTATTTAAATCAAACGCTCAGGCTATCCAGCACTCTGACTTTGCTCAGCAGTGTGGGTCTTTTTGCGTGGTCATTGGATTGAACGGCAGAATTTTCCGGTAGGGTGTTCTGGCTGTGTTGCATCTTGTTGAGTGTGGCCTGCAAGCTCGCCACACGTTTTTTGCTTAATTCGAGCTCAGTGCGTAGCGCTGTGTCTGCTGTCTGGATGCTCTCATCTGGGATCTGCGTATGGGAGGCTTGTTGGGGTTGTGTGTCGTCTGAGGTTCGAGGCACAGATGCTGAAGAGGATTGTTGTATTTCCTCTTTCTTCGCCATAGCCATTTCAATGGGGGATTGCTTGCGATTGTTGCGGGTGCCATCTTGGCCTTTTGAGCTGATGTTGGCCAAGGCAAGGTGACTGCGGTTGGCGCTGACAATCGATCGAACGTTAGAGCTTGTGTTCTCTTTTGAATTATCGTCGGCTGTGGTGTTAACTGCCTTGCCACTGTTGCTGTCTGTTGTGCTTGCGCTAACTACGTTGCCTGGTTTTGCATTTGAATCGCTGGTTGTATTTTGATCGCTGGTTGTATTTTGTATTTCTTGATTGTGGTCGTCTTGCTTGCCACTGATTTGCCGGGGCGTGTGCTTGGTCAGATCACTGTCTGTGTCGTCATTGTTGCGATGCTTGACAGGGCCAGCGGGTGGGCTGGCTTGATTGGTGGTTGTCGATGCACTGTTGCCGCGCGCGCGGTCAGGTTCGGATGATCTCGATTGACTTGTACCTGGCTTGCCTTGACTGGAATTGCCGTGACCAGAATTGCCTGTTGTGTTGTCGCGTTCAGCAGATCCGCCATGAGTAGACCCGCTATGAGTAGACTCGCCGTGAGTAGATCCGCTGTGAGTAGATCTGCTTTGAGTTTTATTGTCATGGCTGACTGGTTTGGCTGAATCGATCAAAGCTTTGGCAGTGGGCTCTGTTTGGTAAGATCGATTTTTATTGTCTGATGCTTCTGTTGTTGATGCGTTGCCGCCGGTCAAATTGACAGTAGTATCTGCGGATTGGCTGTTTTGATTAAGATTATGTTGCGCAGAGTTGCCTTGGCCGCTGTCCCCGCTGTGTTGTTTGACAGAATCACCTGCGGCGTTTGCAGTGGCTTGTGTCTGGTTAGAGTGATTTTTATCGCCTGAAGGTAGTGTTGTTGATGCATCGTCACCTCTCAAGCTGCCGGTGGTATTTGCGTCGGGCTGGTGGTTTTGATTCAGGCTGTTTTGTCTGGAGGCAGATTGGCTTTGTTTGTCTTTGTTTCGTTGATTTACGGATTCATCAGATGTGCTGGCGACTGGTGACGTCATTGAGTCAGATAAATTTTTACTGTCTGTATCTTCTAACGTTGGTGGTCTAGCAGCTGTGTTGCCGTCTGTTGCGTTTGTGCCTGGCTTGTTAACCGGCTGGTTGAGTTGTTTAAGTTCAACATGAGCGCGGCCGGGCTGTACGCTGTTGCCTTGGCTGTTTTGCTTGGCAGAGTTGCCGTGGGCATTGGGCGATGATTGTGCGGTTGTTTGAGATGTCTGTTTGCTGTCCAATTCGGCTGTGGCAGGCACAGCGCCCTTTCGTTGAGGTTCAGCCTTTTGCTGCAACGCTGTTGTAGGGCGAATAGACGGGTCCGTGATTTGAAGTGACGCTTCATTTCGAACCGACGGGCTATTGGCCTTCGCAGCAGTTTGGTATCTGGGTGGGTTTGTCGTTTTGTTGTTGTTGTTGTTGTTGTTGTTGTTGTTGTTGTTGTTGTTGTTGTTGGATTGGCGGGGCTGAGTGGCTTTTGTATTGGTTGATTGCCCGCGTCCTACTCTTGCTTCGTGTTCCACCTCAGCTACTAATTCGCGCTCAACAGTGTGTTGCTTTGCAGTGACCGAAGGTGTGGAGTCGATTGATCCGTGCGTTGTTTCCTTTTGCTCTGTTGTGACGGGAGCAATCTGGCGAGTACTGGTGGTGGCTGATCGGTTTTGGGTTGTGTTATTGGAGGCGGCTGGCTGTGCGACGGCCTTCAGAGCATCGCCCGTTTGTGCATCAGGGTCTTGTGCCTGATGTTCAGAGAGTGTTTCTACCTGGTGTTGCTTTAACGATCCGGCTTTAGCTCGTGCTGCTGAAAAGCATTCAGCAACGGTTTTTGTTGCTTGTTTTGTGTCTTGCAGAGAGTGGGTGTTTTTACCGGGGTTGCTGTCAGTGTGTTTTGCTGAGTTTTTGTTTTCTATAGTTTGATCGGCGGGGCTTATCTTGTTGGTGTTGTGGTTAGCGCCAACGGTAGGCGATGCGATTTTAGTAGCCGTTCTCTGTAAGCCTCTATCTGCAGGGGAAGTGTTTAATTCAGATGATTGACGGGTGTTTCTAACGTTCTGCTTTCCCTTAGCGCCGCTCGTGCCTCGAATAGAATTGGCGTTTTGTGAGGTCGGAGCATTTGCGGTTTGCGTTGCGATCGGGCGGGCGTTGTTTTTTGGCGCTAACGGCTGAACATGACCAGCGTTCGTATGGTCACCTTTAGTGATCGGACGGGTGGTTTTTTTCGCATTGAGATAGGTATTGTCGGCAGATTTCTGTCGTGGTTTATACGGCTTGAATGCCCACTCAATTGCCAGCCACCACACGATCAATGAAACAATCAAAATTAGAGTTGCCACCAAGGTGGGCACAACGAAAAGATCGAGCATGCAGAGTCCGTAGTTACGAAAATTCTGAGAGGGATAATACCGCTGTAGAGATTACGTGCGGTGGGAAAAACGACATTGTAACCGGCCTGTGGGGGTGGGTTTATTGCCATTGGGGCCAGGGGTTTGATGTGTCGTTTAAGTAACAACTTTGTGATGACGGCTGAGAAAGATTTGGTGATAGTTTTTTATCAACTGCTATCAGAACACCAGCGTCGATGGCGATAGTGAGCCGACTCCAAATCAACAACTATTTGACCGGTCACAGAGCACCGTTGGTCGGGCCAGTAGATAAATTGGCGGATCGCCTGATGGTTAAAAAATTCTTAAAAAACGGTAATACATTTTTTATTTCGTTTTGTCTAAGGCGGCACTTTTTCTTACGTCTCCAAACCCATCATGTACGTCCATTACGTATATGCCAGTGAACTGAGGTTTTATGATTTTTCGTGCGGTTTTAATTAGCGTAGTTTTTGCCTTTGAGTCCATGGCTCAAGTTGTCCCGGTGTGTCAAAACTGGAACAGTGATTTTGACGGTGATGGTTGGGGCTGGGAAAATGATGCCTCTTGCACAGTACCGCCACCCCCTATTCAAGCGGCTGTTCAGTCAGATCCGGTGTGTAGTGCATCAGTCGATGACCCGGATGCAGATGGGTGGGGCTGGGAGTTTGGTTTGAGTTGCAGAGTGCAGGCGCCGGTTTCGGCCGATCAATTCTCCGCGCCTCAGTGTAGCGCCGGTGTCGTTGATTACGACGGTGACGGCTGGGGATATGAGTATGGCAGTAGTTGCCTGGTAGCCGGTGGGGCTAACAGCAATGCCAACAATACTTCTTCTGCATTATCAAGCGGCAGCACCCCGACAGGTGTGCAATTTAATCGTTCGACCTTAAGGCGGATTGGCGGTAAGGGTGACAACTGGTGTCAGACATGGGCTGCGGACGGCAGTGTCGTCACAGCAATGGATGACGGAGATTGGAATGGTACTGAGTTTACCTATCACAGCCGCCTTTATAGAATTCACGGTAATGCGAGTGCGTTTACCGCATCAGAAATTCAAAACTACCCGAATTATCACGTCGATGGAGATGGTTGGTTTGCGTACGGTGTGTTGTCAGTGAATGGCGTGTTGTATTCGTTGGTGTCAAAAACTCAAAGTGGCTCCTGGGCAGAGGGGCCGTTTCGTGGCATGAAATTATTACGTTCATATGATTCAGGGGATACCTGGCATCGGGTAGATCGTAACAACAATGATCGCTATCTGGGGCGATGGGATAGTGCCAGGGAATTACTCAATCGCGATGAAATGATGTTCTTTGAAGAGAGCGGAAGATACGGCAAGGGCAAGACAGCGTATCCGTTCAGTTTTGCTGCATTTGTGCAAAGTGGTCAGGATCATCGGGCATCGAAAGATGGCTATGTTTATATCTATTCACCGGAAGGTGCGAATAGCCATCAATTGTTGTTAGCTCGTGTTCCCGCGGAGCAGCTTGGTCAGCGCAGTGCGTGGCAGTATTTTAGTGGCTGGAATGGCAACACACCAAGTTGGAGCTCAGACATTGAAGCACGGCAACCAAACATCACTCTGCCTGAGCGCAACACAAGCGGGGAGTACTTTGGATGGTATTCGTGGTTGCCATCAGTGGTTTGGAACCCGGGCTTGCAGTTATACGTTATGGTAAATGGCGGCACCTATGCGGGTAACGGGCTGAGCAATTCAAGTGATGACTACTACAACCAATGGATGCACACAAAGACTGGCAGTCTGGGCTTGTGGTATTCAGAAAACCCTTACGGTCCCTGGAAGCAGTTTTACTACAATGACTACTGGACAGCGGACGATGCACAGAATCTGACTTACCAGCCCAAGCTTTCACCCAAGTGGATTAGTGCTGACGGTAGAAAAATGACATTGATCTGGTCGGATGCGATGCGCAATGCGGATGGGTATAGTCATTCTATCAATTACAAATGGAATCAAATGGAGATTGATATTGTTACTGGTCAGTAGCAGGTGTTAATTTGATTTATTGTGTTCTTCTGAAGGCGGGTATTTACACCGCCTTTTTTATCTTAGTTTTTACTGCGCTGCCAGCATCTGCAGGGAGGTTGCACTATATGCCTGTCGTGAGTGCTACCTGCACTAAAGATTAATTCGATTATCTGCCTGTGCGTTTGGCTGCTGAATAGGACTTTTGCGCACGGGAAGAAGTGTTGCTTTTGCCGTTGCTCGACTTGCGTTGGCCACTTGATTGGCTATTCGGTCGAGCGCTTGACCCCGTGGTTTTTGCTTTAACGCCGGCTCGTGGTGGCAGGCCGGTGTGCTGGCTTAGGATCGTGCCGGGTGTCGGCTGATTGTTGCGATTCTTTTTTCTTGCGGCGCGATAGCTACCGGGTTCTGGTTGCCAATGCGGAATCAGATGCTTTTTTCCGTTGCCTATAAGATCTGCACGGCCCATGTCTTTGAGCGCTTCGCGTAACATGGGCCAGTTGTCTGGATCATGATAACGCAGGAACGCTTTATGTAGTCTTCGCTGCTTGGTTTTCTTTGCCGTTGGAACGTTTTCTGTTTCACGTCCTATTTTGGCTAGCGGGTTTTTGCCGGAGTGATACATTGCAGTGGCTGTGGCCATAGGCGATGGATAAAAATTCTGTACCTGATCGGCGCGGAACCCGTTGCTCTTTAACCACACGGCAAGATTCATCATGTCTTCATCGGTGGTGCCCGGGTGCGCTGCGATAAAGTACGGAATTAAGTATTGTTCCTTGTCTGCCTTCTTTGAGTATTTTTCAAACATCTGTTTGAACTTTTCATACGTGCCTATGCCCGGCTTCATCATTTTATCGAGCGGTCCGCGCTCAGTATGTTCCGGCGCTATTTTGAGATAGCCCCCCACGTGATGTGTCACCAGCTCTTCAACGTACTCCGGGGATTCTACTGCCAGATCGTATCTCAGGCCTGAGCCGATCAATATTTTTTTAACCCCCGGTAGTGCTCTGGCGCGGCGGTACAGTTTTACCAGTGATGAGTGGTCGGTATCCAGGTTTGGACAAATGCCCGGATATACACAAGAGGGCAGGCGGCAGGCAGATTCGATGGTTTTAGATTTGCAGGCTAGCCGATACATATTCGCAGTCGGGCCACCCAAGTCTGACACTACACCAGTGAAGCCCGGTACGTCGCGCATGGTTTCGATTTCACGGATGATGGAGTCTTCAGAACGGCTTTGAATAATTCTGCCTTCGTGTTCAGTGATAGAGCAAAAGGTGCAGCCTCCGAAACAACCACGCATGATGTTGACTGAAAAACGAATCATTTCGTATGCAGGTATACGTGCGTCTCCGTAAGTCGGATGAGGTACGCGGGCGTAAGGTAAGTCGAAAACGTAATCCATCTCTTCGGTGGCAAGTGGAATGGGTGGCGTGTTGATCCACAGGTCTCTGTTGCCGTGGCGCTGGATGAGCGCACGTGCGTTACCCGGATTGGTTTCAAGGTGTAATACACGATTGGCGTGTGCGTAGAGTACCGGGTCCTGACGCAGTTTCTCGTAGTCTGGTAGTCGTATCGCGGCTTTATTTCTGCGCTCTGTATTTAAACGAATACGTTGTTCTTTTGTGAGCTCTGATTTCTTTTTAAAAGTAATTGGAATGGCTGCAGTTGAATCTTTGTCGCTGAGTGTTTTTGTATCGTCTGCAGTTGTGGCTTTGGCAGAGGTGCTATCCGTGGATTCATAAGGACTGATGTGCTTGTCTATCTTGCCAACCGGATCAATACTGGTTGAATCTATGATCTGCAAATCGTCCGGTAGCGTGCTTCTCATAAATGCAGTACCACGAACATCGGTAATTTCTTTAACCGATTCACCCGCTGCAACGCGGTGTGCGATCTCAACCAGTGCGCGTTCCGCGTTGCCGTATAAAAGTATGTCTGCCTTGGCGTCGACTAATATCGACCGCCGGACTTTGTCCTGCCAGTAGTCGTAGTGTGCGATACGACGCAATGATGCTTCTATTCCACCCAATACAATTTGCGTGTCTTTGTATGCTTCGCGGCAACGCTGTGAATATACTAACGAACATCGATCCGGCCTTTGTCCGCCTACATCGTTGGGTGAATAAGCATCATCACTGCGTATTTTTCTATCGGCGGTATAGCGGTTGATCATGGAATCCATGTTGCCGGCGGTAACGCCGAAAAATAGATTTGGTTTTCCAAGCGCTTTGAATGGTTCTGCGCTGTCCCACTGTGGCTGAGCGATAATCCCCACACGAAAGCCTTGTGCTTCAAGAAGACGACCGATAATGGCCATGCCGAAGCTTGGGTGGTCAACGTAGGCGTCACCGGTGACGATAATGATGTCGCAGCTATCCCATCCCAGTGTGTCCATTTCTGCGCGTGACATCGGCAAAAACGGCGCGGCGCCGAAGCATTCTGCCCAATAGCGTGGATAGGCGAAGAGTTCTCTTGGCGCTGGTGGATAGGTGGGTTGAGCTGCAGGCATTGTCGTTCTCGGTGCGAGGGGGATTGCACGGGAATTCACTATTGTACAGTAAGGCGGAGCGGTAATGTGTGGGGCGCGGCACGGGGTTATTACCCGGTGCTTTTTTGTGTGGCCGATACGCTGTCAGTAAATACGGGAGGGATGCAATTTAGCAGGGTTATCCGTGGTTTGTGGGTCGCTTCCCTGTGAAAGTGGCTAATAGCGACACCACGGTTCTTTGTCTCTCGTTTAGGTCGATTCCGGATGATGTGAAATACAATTCAGGCGCGTGTGATCGCAGTGCGGCATCTTTTTTCAGAGTGGTTGAATGGGCGGGGGTGGCTCTACTGTGCCGGGTTAAAGCCTTCGTGCAGGGTTTTGGTTAAGCGGATGGCATCTTCTTTTTGTTGGTAGTAGCCAGGGACCACTTCCAGTTGAGTGTAGCCATGTTGACTGTAAAACTTGCTTGCCTGGCGGTTTGAAGCTCTTAGTTCCAGCTGACACCGCTCTATGCCTGCATCAATGGCACACTTCTCAAGCCAGATGAGTAGTCTGTGGCCGATGCCGTGGGAGCGCCATGAGGCATCAACACCAAGCAGATTAAGGTGCGCTTTGCTGTGGCCATAGAACATGATGCCGAAGCCGATTAATTCCCCTCCATTTTTAGCGGTAACCACATTGATATCGGGGGATAGCATGCAGCGACCGATTCGTTCAGGGGTCCAGCTCCACTGCAAGCCGTGTTCGATAATGTCTCGCGACATGGTGGCGATACCGTAGGCATCAGTTACATGGGCGAGGGCAAGTTCAGTTTGTCTGGTATTCATGGCGTTTGGACCAATCGAGTGTTGAGTCAGGCGGTTTGCTCTGGTATTCCCCCTTAACATAGTTACTGCGCTTAGTTACCGCGGGAAAGGATATAGTCGTGGATCTGGTTGATTTGAATGGGGTATCGACGACAGTTCGTTAAAATTTGACGTGTTCTTAGACGGGTGTCAAATATTGGTTCAAGCGATTCGGTTGTTTGATCCCGACTGTGAGGTAACGTTCATCCTTTACAGAGTTAACTGTTTTTTGTTTAAGTAGTTTCTGAGATTATGGTCTGTCAGGCGGTTTTTTCCTGCATTTGAATCGGTGGCGGCCGCGTGCTTCGGTCAGCAGAGGTGCTCTACAGCGTGTCAGATAGCAAAAATTCGCTGGATTCCGGTGATCTCCGTCACTAATCCTAAAACCTTCAATGTCAATATATTGACGATATATATCGATATTGTTACAGTCGCCAATTGATCGCACCTAGCGTCATCAATTGGAGTGTAATTATGAGAATTTCGAAGGTATTAGCTGCGTTAGCGGGTGTGGCGTTGGTGTCTTTTTCAAGTCTGAGTCACGCTGGCAAATTCGGTGTGCGGGTTCTTGATGCAAATACCGGATTGCCTGTTGCGAATGCGTCGGTTTGTCTGGGCACAGCATCCAATCGGAATCTGTACGGTACAGGTGTGACCTCGTACAGTGGTGTAGCACTGTACGACAATGTACCAGCGACCTCTGTATTGATCACAGTATCTAAACGAAACTACCGTGGTATAGCGTTGCAAAACCCGGCCACCAGAGACAATGTTATTGCAGATGTGCTGGTCACCGAAGGGCTTTCAAGCAAGAAGTGTCGAGCGTTAAAGTTTGTTGATCTCAAGCCGGGAATTACCGATGGCAAACAGAAAGATGAGTGGCCACTTGAAATTACCTCGCTGTCGTACTTCCCGAGCGGTAACGATGGTTTTGCGTTTCTCTCTTATAGCAAAGGTAAACCTACGCATTATCGTGTAAGTACTGACCCTGAATTTCGCAATGCAGAGTGGAAGTCGTACAGCGATGTGTTGCAGTACTCACCCAAGATGTCTGATGCTGGAAAGGGTATGTTGTACTTCCAGTTGCGTAAAGAAGTACAGGCCAATGGTGGTGTGATGGAAGCGTTATCAGTGGTGATGAGCCAGCCTGTCAAAATATAAGCTAACTGTTCAGGGCACACCTGTCGCATCCATGGGCGTTGTCGTTCGTGCTCAAATACACCTGTATGTTGGGCGCGAACTCCTACCCCATGAATACGACAGGCACACCCTGAAAAGCTACCTGCAATAGCAGTCTAATATGAATTCAGCATCTCCTACTGAATAGTTACAATATAAGGTAACTATTCAGGGCACACCTGTTGTATCAATGAATGGTTAAACTATAACGACGCTTCGAGTCAGTTGATCTAGTTGATCTAGTTGATCTAATTGATCAACTGACTCAAGGTTAAAATTACTGATTTTTCTGTGACTCTATTTCTTCCTGCGTCAGAGGTCTTGCATCTGATTCAATCATCACAGGAATACCATCCTTAATAGGGAAGGCTAGTCCTGCTTGCTTACTCCACAGTTCGTCGTCAATTTGTATCAGTTTACCCTTTGATACAGGGCAGACCAGGATGTCGAGAATTCTTCTGTCTAGTTTCACGGTGTACTCGTACAGTTGTCAGTGTAAAATTGAATTGACTATGTTATTCCGAGCCGCTTTTGCAGTTCGGTACTGGTGGTTGTGTATTGCAAGTGCAATGGCTTTTCCGGGCGCAAGCTGGCGGTTGCTGAAAACGCTGCAAGCGTTGCTTCATGAAAACCACATAATATAAGCTTTCTCTTTGCAGGGTAGATGTTGATATCCCCCACGGCAAATACCCCGGGTAATTCGCTTTGATAGTGGGCAGTATCTACCGGTATGTGCCTGGCTGTGGTGGCTACTCCCCAACCGTCCAGGTCGCTCTGCTTGGGCGAATTGCCTAGCTTCACGATAAGCTGATCAACATCATACTCTTGTGTATGGTCGGTGCTTTTTTGAATGGCTATTTTTTGTAGAGATGAGTTGCCGGTATAGGAAGTGATCTTGCCTTTGATCTGTTCAATGCGGTGGTTGGCTACCAGTTGTTCTAAAACGGCAAGGCTTTCTGTGGTGGCATCAAGCCTGCGTTTGCGATGTAGCAGTACGACACTTTTTGCATGATCGCATGCGTCAATAGCGCAATGCACAGCAGTGTTGTTGTCCCCCACTATTACCACGTTATTTCCGGCCAGCTGTTGTTTTTCCAATGAGCGGTAGTGAACTTGTTTGTTGTTAAACTGCTCTATCCCGTCGACTCGTAATTTAACGGGTGTGAATGCACCTGCGCCAGTGGCGAGAAATATTTTTTTGGCGGTAAATACGCTGCCGGTTTCAGTTGTCGCCACATAGTCGCCGTTGTCATTCCTGGTCAGGCTCTCTACCGTTTGCCCTGTATGGATTTCAGTGCCAAAGGGTTTTATTTGTGCGAGCAGTTGTTGAATAAAGTCTTCTGCTGTGGTGTAAGCGGTGCCCGGAATATCGTAGATAGGTTTGTCCGGGTAAAGTTCTGTGCACTGGCCACCGGGTCTGTCCAGCGCTTCAACAATGTGGCAGTCAACTCCCAGCAAGCCGAGCTCAAAGGCTTGAAACAAACCGATGGGTCCGGCACCTATGATCAGTGCTTCTGTGTCTATTGCTACTTGCATTTGTAAAGGGCTGGCATTCAATTGAACCGGGTAATAGGGGTATGGACACCGCGAAGCGCCCATGTGGCAGGTACTGGCTATGCACCGTTGTTCGATTGTATCCCACTACAGTGGATTGCGGCAGTTGTGGTGGCATTATTCCTGTTTTTCTTTAACTTACTTGCTGAATCTGGTGTGGTTGTTCCCGGATAAGCCAGCCTTCAGTGAGTGAGGCGCCAAACATGCTCAATGCAAATATAGCTTCGAACTTCACTTGTAGAAGTTTATTGATTGGGTGTCATGGCTTCTGCCGACCGACACGCTCTGACCTTGGTGTGCAGCGAAACCTTTCGCGATAGCACTTGGTGAAGTGCGATTGGCTGGTAAAGCCAGAGGCAATAGAAATATCAAGAATAGGCAGGCTTGTTTCCATCAGCAACCGTTTGGCATGTTGCAGGCGTAAGTCCATATACTTCTGTTGCGGTGTGCACTGCATGTGTCTCTGAAAAAGACGTTCGAGCTGTCTTTGTGACACCCCTATGCGGGCAGAGATTTCACCTGGTGTTAGCCTGTCTTCTATATGGCTGGCCATGACTCTAAATGCGGCAGCAAGCTTGGGTGATTTTCTGGCCAGGGCTGTGTGTTGCGCAATACCCTGAACGTCAGTGGCCATTCTCACTCGATCGTGGAACAGCCAGGTGCATACATCGGTAACAACCTCGTCGCCATAGTCTTCGGCAATCAGGTGCACCATCATGTCTATAGCACCGGTTCCACCGCAGCAGGTGCAGCGGTTGTTTTCGATCACGTAGACCGATGGATCTGCTTTGGCATCCGGATAAGCTTCTCGGAACGCATCGATGCTTTGCCAGTGAATGGTGCAGCGATGGCCTTGCAGTAAGCCTGCGTGAGCAAGTAACCAGGCGCCCGTACTGACACTGCCCATGACAGTGCCACTCTGCGCTTGCTGCTGTAGCCAGCGCACGGAGGTTTCGGGCTTGTAGAGTTGTGTATTCACGCCACCACAGACGAATATGCGATCAAATCTGTGGGTGCTGTCCGGCTTGGTATCTGGTGTGAGAGAGAGGCCGTTGCCAGCGGTAATGGGGTTGCCGTCGTCTGAGATAAACGTCCAGCGATACAGCTCCTTGCCAGAGGTGATATTGGCGGCGCGGTAGGGCTCAACCGCAGAGCCAAATGCGAGCATGGCAAGCTCCGGGGTGAGCAAAAATCCTATCTCAATGGGCGAGTTACGTGAATTCATAAGTTGGCCAGCGCAAAGTTCAGCTGTCGAATTTACGATAAAAACCTCAACGGCGATACACTCGCTGCGCTGTTATATTGAACAACGAGGGGGGAATTCAGCTGATACCGTAGCAGTTGAACTCTGTATATTTTCGCTAAGCTGCTGATTCTTTTCTTAAAAAAATGGTTTTTTATTTGTTTTTTTGAGTTTTGTCCATATAATATTGGAGACCGCGTAGGGTATAGCGTGGGTTTTCAGAGATTGTGTAGTTCGCGTGTATAGCACTCCCCACTGCCTTGACCTTCAGACTCCAGCACTTGCCCAGGCGGTTTTCACTGCTGGTGTAAGGCCAGCTTGTTAACAGGAAGCGCGCTGGAAAGTGCGTGTTATATAGAGATCTGATTCACAATGTCTGAAAAGCA
>CALGJU010000327.1 GCA_937928685.1 uncultured Granulosicoccaceae bacterium | reverse complement strand
GTTATATCTAGTGTACTGGAACAAATAGATTGCCCATATGAGTCAATCAAAGTGTCTAATTTTAATAGATAAATCGTGACAACAGTAAGTCATAGAGCCTGCAACGAATGTGGTGTGCACTTTGATTAATCGCCCCTGCGGGAGCTCGGCATTTGGCTTGCCACTGCGTTGAAGCTCTTGAAAGAGAATACTATTGCCAGCGAGCTTCGCCTTGTTGCAAACCAAATGACAAACTCTCAAATGCACACTCTATTTGTTCCAGTACACTAGTTCGGCGCTGTCTCGTCTACCGGAAAAATTTTGGTGATGATGCCAACACGCGGGTGGTCAATATAGTGCATTTGTCTGCTGCGCATACGCCGCTCTGATTCGAATGCAAAAGAATAATTTGCGCCCGGCGGTGTGTAAGACAGGAGGGTATCGAAGTGAAGGAAACGTCCGACCCAGACTTTTATGCCGCCTTGGAGTTTGCTTATAGTGCGTTGTTGTAAGTCTTGTTGCAGATTGGCAGGCGGGTTGGTGTATCCGCGCAGGTAGATGCTATCTGCATCACCTCGTTCTGCCAATAAGCTTACCCGCCTGCCCATGGCAATTGACATGTACGGTGCGTTCTCTTTGTCTATCGCCCCTTGTCTCCAGCCACCGTGATACATCAGCCGATGGTTGCCAGAGGCTTTAATCTTTTCAGCCTCTGCGGTAAGACGTAATTCGCCGAGAGGTTGTATCGGGGAGCCTGCGGCAGGTGCGTCAGGGATTTGCTGGGCATTGCGAACGACAGGTACCAACAACGTATTACTGCTGCCCACGCTGGTGTCACGGACATGTTCGAAAATAATTATCTCTACATCGTAGTCGATAGCTTGTGCGGGTGAGGCGAATAAGAAACCCAACAGGACGGCCAGCTGAATCTTCAGTGACGAGGAGTGTTGTGCATTATAAAATCTGGTCATAGTCATGGTCACTTTTGAAAATTTGACAGAAGTTCGGCTATGTATTCGATACGTTGTTCGGGTTCTTCAAGTTCATAGGTGAATTTGAACACCTTCTGGCCATCAAAACGAAACTCCTGCGGTGATCTTTGGATGAGATCGATGAGTTGTCCCGGATCAATATTCGGTTTTTCGTCAAACACTAGTCTGCCGCCTCCAGGGCCTGCTTCGAGCTTTTTTACCCCCAGTTTCTGGCACTGAAGTTTAAACTCAGTAGAACGGAACAGGGATTGTGCCGGTTGTGGTAACAGACCGAATCGATTGATGAATTCTACTTTGAGTTCATCCAGAGCGCCGGAATCCTTCGCACTGGCAATTCTCTTGTAAAGAATCAGTCTGGTATGTACGTCTGATACGTAGTCTGACGGCAATAGTGCGGGCAGACCGAGCTCAACCTCGGTAGATTGTGCCAATGGTGCGTCTATATCGGGCAGGCGCCCGGACTTCAGTGCGTCAACCGCACGCTCCAGCAGCTGGGTATATAGCGTAAAACCGATCTCCTGTATCTGGCCGCTTTGCTCATCGCCCAGTAGTTCGCCCGCGCCGCGAATTTCAAGATCATGGGTTGCCAAGGTAAAACCCACACCGAGTTCCTCAAGTGACTCAAGCGCTGTGAGTCTTTTTTCTGCATCTTTGGTCATCGATTTTTTCGGCGGGGCCAGCAGGTAGGCGTAGGCACGGTGATGGGAGCGACCGACTCGACCACGCAATTGATGCAGCTGCGCCAGGCCCAGTCGGTCTGCACGGTTAATAATAATTGTGTTTGCGGTGGGCACGTCAATTCCACTCTCAACGATAGTGGTGCATAGCAAGACGTTAAAGCGCTGGTGGTAGAAATCGAACATCACCGACTCAAGCGCGCGCTCACCCATTTGCCCGTGTGCCACTTGTATCGTGGCCTGCGGAATTATTTCAGCAAGCTGGCGTGCGATGCGCTCTATTGAGCTGACTTCATTGTGGAGAAAATACACTTGCCCGCCACGAGCCAGTTCGCGTTGGATAGCCTCTTTAATTTGCGTGTCAGACCACTCACCGACGAAGGTTTTAATAGGATGTCGATTAGGTGGTGGTGAAGCGATGATCGAAAGATCTCTTAAACCTGACAATCCCATGTTTAACGTGCGTGGTATTGGCGTGGCTGTTAGCGTGAGTATGTCAACTTCGGCACGTAACTTTTTCATGTGTTCTTTATGGCGCACCCCGAAGCGATGTTCCTCATCAATAATGACCAATCCGAGGTTGTTGTACACCACGCTTTTTTGCAATAACTTGTGTGTGCCGATAACAATGTCGACACCGCCCGTTTTAAGTTTGCTGAGTACTTCATCTTGTTCTTTTTTTGTTCTGAATCGAGACAGGCATTCTATTTGAACCGGCCAGTCAGCAAAGCGATCAAGAAAGTTCTGGTGATGTTGATGTGCAAGTAATGTGGTAGGCACAAGGATCGCGACTTGTTTGCCACCGTCTACGGCGACAAACGTCGCACGCATTGCCACTTCGGTTTTGCCAAAGCCAACGTCACCACAAACCACTCGATCCATTGGCTGTACTGAACGCATGTCGGAGACAACTTCTTCAATCGCACGTTCCTGATCTGGTGTTTCTTCATACGGAAATGTTTCAGCAAACACTGCGTAGTTGTTGGTGTCTTCTTTAAATGCAAATCCGACTTTCGCAGCGCGGCGGGCGTGTATCTCAAGTAGTTCAGCTGCAACATCGTGTGCTTTTTGCGCGGCTTTACGTTTTACCTTTTGCCATTGCTCACCACCGAGTCGGTGCAACGGGGCGGACTCTTCGGATGCACCGGTATAGCGGCTGATTAAATGCAGTGAGGAAACCGGTACGTAGAGTTTGTCTTCCTTGGCGTAACGAAGGGCCAGATATTCAGTGTTTGCAGCACCTACATCAAGCGTTACCAAGCCGATGTAGCGACCAACTCCATGATCAATGTGTACCACGGGTGCGCCAATAGACAGATCGGCCAGATTGGCAATAACCGCATCACTATCGCGCGTTGTACGCTTACGCCTGCTGCGTCTGGCTTGTTCTGCACCGCTGCCTGATACCTGCGCTTGGCAGACCATAGCAATGCCGTTGCCCGCGGCACCGGGTAAAACTAATCCATCGTCGAGCGGTGCTGCACAGATGCAGTATTGCCGGTCGCTTTGTAAGAATTCCTGCCACCCGTCAACGCCAATCACTGATACGTGGTTGCTGATCAGCATTTCCATAAAAGCTTCGCGACGGCCTGCGGACTCTGCAACAAACAGGACTCGACCGGGGAAGTCATCAAGGAATTTCTGCAATAGCCCTATAGGGTTGTCCAGGCGAACCGTCAGTGGAAATTTACCGGGAGCTACCGTGTTGAAGTTGTAGTTTGTCTTGGAGTCTGGAAGTTCAGCAGGTGCGACGTTGGTTCTTTTGTATTGTTTGATTCGATCGTTAACTTCGGCGCTATCAATATAGATTTCTTCAGGCGGGAGCACCGGGCGCTCGATGTCATAGCGGCGTTGTTCGTAGCGTTCATGCAGTTGCTCTGTGAACTCTTGCATGGCTGAGGCGCAGTCTCCTAACTGAATGACTGACGCGTCTTTGCTGAGGTAGTCAAAGATGGTCACCATCTCTTCAAGAAAGAGAGGCATATAGTATTCACAACCCGACGGGACCACACCGTTGCTGATATCGCGATATACCGGGCTTTCTCTGCTTGATTCAAAGCGCTGACGAAAACCCTGCCGAAAGCGTGTTATCGCTTTCTCGTCCATCGGGAATTCGCGTGCGGGCAGTAATTCGACGCGATCAATTTTATTTGCGGTATCCGCAATTTGAGTGACGGGATCAAATTGAAAAATTGAATCAATATCGTCGTCTAAATAATCTATTCGAAACGGTTTATCAGATGCCATTGGAAATAGATCAAACAGGGAGCCGCGCACGGCAAACTCACCGTGTTCTGCCACTTCACTGACGTTTCTGTATCCTGCGTTGCTGAGTTTGTTGCGAAATTCATCCATCGGAAGCTCATCACCAGTGTTGATGAGCAGCGCTTGTTGATCGATGTAGGTAGCGGGGCATAGGCGCTGCATTAAAGTCGATACCGGGAGTATCAATACACCGTGGCTTACTCCGGGCAGCTGATAAAGTGTTTTCAACCGTTGCGAGACAATATCCTGGTGTGGCGAAAACAGGTCGTAAGGCAGAGTCTCCCAGTCCGGGAAGTTTAGAATGGTCAGGTGCTTTGCGTAAAATCTGAGGGCATCTTCTAAATGGAAGGCGTCAGCACTGCTGGCGGTAACCACCAGCGTGAGATGCTCAGCCGCCTGTGCGTGTTCTGCAATCGCAAGTGCGCTGGCACTTCCATACAGTTTGCCCCAGTGGGCGCTTGCTTTAGTAGGGTGATCGAGAACCAGAGGATGTGACATATTGCTGATGCGGGTGTAAACGCTGGGACTTTACCATAATTGGCTGCCGGATAACGCTGCAGTCCGTGGCTTACGCTTGGTCATTGAATGCAATGCACCCGTCAGAGGCGCCGTGCAGTAGTTGATCTACATGCGGTAGGGACTACCGCACTTGTCGTCAGGCATACGCAAGAAAATGACTTGCTTTACGGTCTGATTCTGAGGTAGGCGTCGGCGTAGCGTGCCCCGAGCGTTCTAAGTGCTGGCGCATCGAAGTGTCTGTTGTCACCTAATGTGGATAAGTCTTCTGCGCGAACACAAGCAGTATTTGGATCAGAATCGCGGTTAAGACCGTTGAGCCTGTTATTCACCGATCTAATTTTAGTTTCGCCGCAAATAAAAGGCGCACGGGAATTAACCCAGGCTTCATTGCGCAGGTTGTATATAAGTGAGTAGAGCGAGTCAGTGTAGTACTGCTTGTCCTCTCCATCAGATTCGCCTTGATGCCATAAAATGCCGTCAATGGCACTTTTGTGTGGCAACTGGTTTATGGCCTCCAGAGCCTTGGTTTGCACGCTATTGTAAAAGGCGCTCTGGTAGTTCCAATCGCTAATCTTTGCTCCGGGCTTCGATGCGAGAATAAAACCGATGACTCTGGTGTCATCTCGTGCTGTGGCAGATTTGCCGAAGTGAATGGCGAAGTTGTTTGACGGGTCGGTCTCCGGGTGGTTTCTCGGGTGCCAGTTCAGATCCCAGATCTGTTTGAGGTCAGCCACTTGCCAGCCGTTGTTGGTGAACGCGAAAACGTTGCCACTGGGGTTGTCCAGTGATCGATCGTAGGA
>CALGJU010000326.1 GCA_937928685.1 uncultured Granulosicoccaceae bacterium | reverse complement strand
GGCGATGCGGAAGTTTGACGCCCGAAGGCGGGTAGCTCAGTATTTCCGTGACCTTCCCACTCATCGAAAGACTTGGCCGAATGGCAGCACAACAAGCTGGAATCGGGCGACCGCGTAATACGGCCCTTAAAGATGCGCAGTTGACGTACCGTGCCTGCACACTGGGTTATGCCGAATCGTTGCAGCTGGCATCGCCGACTCAACTGGTCGGGCAAACCGATTATGACTTTTTGTCTGATCGTAGCGCTGCATTGGTGCATGCGGCAGAGCGCCGGGTTCTTGAAACTGGTACCTCAGAAATTACCGCGGGTGAAATCCTCAGCAAGCGTACTGCGGGGCGCTATTTTGTTCGCAGTCCGGTAGTGAATCGTGAAGGGCAAGTCTGCGGTATTGAAATATTTGTGGTGAGCGTGGAAGAGCTGCATCGCAGTTATCAAATGTTGCTTGGTGGCGAACAGCAACTGCGAGATGTGCTAAACCAATCGCCGTTCGGGTTGCTTATACATCGTCGCCATGAACTGATTTATGTGAATTCCAGCTGGTTGCAGCTTACCGGCTGTGCGGGCGCATCACCAAGTTCAGATGAAATTAGAAGGTTGGTGTCAGGTGCTTCAGACGGAGAAGTAAGAGCCATTAGATCGATGCATTCCGACGGCACTGAGGTTGAGCTGTGTTTGCAGTCTCGTGCTGTGCGATGGAACGGCAGCAAAGCTCAGGCGGTCTACTGCACTCCTGGCAGGCTTCCGGAAACAGACGCAGATGCACCACGGATAGAGTCCTCATCGTTCGTGGAAAAAAGGCATGGTCATCGTCGCGACGCAGCACCACAGGCGATCTCTCCGCAGCTCGCCATTGATGAAGAATTCTTCAAGAATATAAAACAACCGATGATTGTTTGCGATGCCTGGCGACCTGTGCAAGCCAATAGCGCGGCGCAGGTCTTATTAGAGAAAGTATCATCAGACGGTTATCGTTCGGTCGACCATTGGTTTAGTGATCGTGCCCGTTCAAGTGTTGAGGCAATGTTGAGTGGTCACGATAACGGTGATCAATTCATTAATGCTCGTGTAGAGCACCAAGGACAGCAGTTTGCGGCATACATCAGTACCGTTTTGTGGTCAGGACGAGATCATTTGCTAATTTCCTTGCAGCCCGCTGAAGAGCGGCAAAGCGAGCTGGAATTAGCTAATGCCAAGCTGAAAGACTATGTGTCAGCTGCGGGAGATTTCTTCTGGGAGATGGATAACGATCTGCGGTTAACTCACATTTCAATGGACATGAGCGACTTTCTTGGCGTACAGACTGATCGTATGTTGAATGTGCCGCTTGAAGCGCTTATCAACGAGCATGTACATGCAGATGATGTAGCGGAGTGGAAAGTGCTGACGGTAGATCTTAACAAGCACCTGCCCTTTAGAGATCGTGAATACAAATGGCAGCGCAAAGACGGTGAGAAGCGGGTAGTTCGACTATCTGGTGTGCCGGTATTTGACTCGGAAGATGCGTTTGTTGGTTACCGGGGAGTTGGTTGGGATTGCACCGCCCAGCACCATAGCGCGAGCATTGTTGCGTATCATGCGAGCCATGATTCACTTACGGGTCTGGTTAACCGTCGGGAATTCGAATTGCGTTGCAATGAGGCGATTAATCGATCGTCAACAGCACGGCAGGCGCTGTGCTTTATTGATCTGGATAACTTTAAGCGGGTAAACGATACCGCTGGTCATCTGGCAGGTGATGAGTTACTGCGCCAGCTATCGACTTTATTCACCAGTCTTGTACGTAAGAGTGATGTGCTGGCGAGATTAGGGGGTGATGAATTTGGGCTCTTGATTTACGATGTCGGTTTGACAGAGGCCATGCGTCTTGCCACTCAGCTGCGTGCAGAAGTAGAGAGTTTTCAATTTCACTGGGAGGGCAAGCATTTCTCAGTGGGAGCGAGTATCGGCCTGGTGCTCATTGATGAGCGATGGGAAACGCGTTCTGCCCTATTCGGTGCCGCAGACGCCGCTTGTTATGATGCCAAAAATCAAGGCCGTAACCGGGTGGCTGTCTATAGTGAGTCAGAATCAACTGGCACGGCGCGCCAGGCTGATCGGCATTGGGATGAGTTTATTAAAACTGCCATTGCCGAACGACGCATTAAGCTTGCTTTGCAGAGAATAGCGTCAACTGATTCAACAGAGAATTCTGAAAACTCCCGCATTGAAATACTGATGCGGCTACCTTCTCCGGAAGGTGAGTTGTTGTTGCCAGGTACTGTGTTGCCGCTTGCAGAGAGATACGGGCTATCAGTTAAGCTTGATAAAGCGGTGATTGAAGCTACTCTCGATTGGTTAGAGGGGCAGCCGCATGTGACGGATCGACTGGAACTTTGTTGTATCAACTTAAGCGCTGAATCGATTGCTGATGAATCGTTCTTGAAGTATTTGGTCAAGGTGCTCGAAAAAACTGCCATTGATAAGTCGGTGTTATGCTTTGAAGTGAGTGAATCTGCGGTAAGTACCAACCTTACTGCTGTTGCGCGATTTATGGACAAGCTCGGCCAGCTGGGTTGTCAGTTCGCCATGGATGATTTTAGTGGCGGTTTAAATTCATTCTCATACCTTAAAAAACTTCCGGTGAGTTTCGTAAAAATAAATAGCATGTTTGTCAGGGCGATACTGGAAGATCCAGTGCACTACGCTATGGTGAAATCAATCAATGATGTCGCACAGACGCTTGGGAAAAGTACAATTGCGGAATCTGTTGAGAGTGAAGCGGTACTTGAAAAGCTGCGGGAGCTTGGTGTGAGCTTAGTGCAGGGATATCATATCTCTGCACCAGAGATGATTGATTTCTGACGAGTGTTTTGTGCTTGTTCCAGTACGCTAGTGTACTGGAACAAATAGATTGCCCATATGAGTCAATCAAAGTGTCTAATTTTTTAATTTTAATAGATAAAACGAGACAACAGTAAGTCATAGAGCCTGCAACGAATGTGGTGTGCACTTTGATTAATAGCCCCTGCGGGAGCTCGGCATTTGGCTTGCCGCTGTGTTGAAGCTCTTGAAAAGAGAATAACTATTGCCTGCGAGCTTCGTCTTGTTGCAAACCAAATGACAAGCTCTCAAATGCACACTCTATTTGTTCCAGTACACTAGCCCCGAATTAAGACTCAGTTGCTGCAGGGGTGATATTGTCTTTTTTCTTCTTTCCACGTCTCCAGCGGTGATAGCGCTCCAGAATTTTCAAGGCGAGCTGTGGGGCGTGTGCTCGCTGCCAGTTTCCCGCTGCGGCTTTATTGGCTTCTGACATGGTCGGGTAGGTATGGATAGTGCCGAGGATTTTCTTTAATCCCAGTTTGTATTTCATTGCCAATACAAACTCGGGCAATAAATCCCCTGCATGTGCTCCGACTATGGTTACTCCAAGGATTTTATCCTTGCCAGGTACAGTTAGTACCTTGACCACGCCGCGATCTTCGCTGTCAGCGATTGCACGATCTAGGTCATCGATGCCATAAGTGGTTACTTCGTAGGCAATTTTCTTTTCTTTCGCATCAGATTCATTCAGACCCACTCTTGCTACCTCCGGGTCTGTAAATGTTGCCCACGGAATTACCGAGTAGTCTGCCTTGTACTTTTTGAATTGGCCAAAAAGGCTATTAACCGTGGCATACCATGCCTGGTGCGAAGCGGTATGTGTAAACTGATAGGGGCCCGTTACGTCTCCAACGGCGAAGATGTTATCGTAATTAGTCCGTAGAAACGCGTCTGTTTCAATCGTGGTGTTTTTACGTAACGTAATGCCTAGTTCTTCTAAGCCAAACCCCTCTACATTTGGTTTTCTGCCAATGGCGACCAGCATGGCGTCAAATGGGATCTCTATGGTTTTTCCATCTTGCTCGCACACCAGAAGTTGCTCTGTGCCTTTTTTGCAGGCAGTGGCACGTGTGTTGGTAAGTACATTGATGCCATCTGATTCGAATTGCTCCTGCACCATGGCAGAAATTTCTTCGTCTTCTCTTATCATTATTCGTGGTGCCATCTCCACTTGAGTGACTTCACTACCTAGGCGTGAAAAAGCCTGTGCCATTTCGCAGCCAATAGGACCGCCGCCCAGTACGATCATTCGTTTTGGCTGTTCGCGTAAATCCCAAATGTTGTCTGAGCTATACCAGCTGACTTGATCGAGGCCTTCAATAGGTGGGACGAAAGGTCTGGCACCGGTTGCAAGAATGATATTTCTGGCAGTAATGGTTTTGCCGTTGACTTCAACCGACCAGGGACTGGTAATTTTTCCAGTACCGGTAATGCAGTCAACGCCAAGGCCTGTGAAGCGCTCTATAGAATCGTGAGGCTCGATTTTCTTGATGATATCCTGAACTCGTTCCATGACATCTGAAAATTCAAACTCTGCACTGGCAGACTTAATTCCGTATTTATTAGAGTGTTTAACGTCGTGCAGGAATCGAGCACTTTTAATCAGCGCCTTTGATGGTACACAGCCGGTATTTAGGCAGTCTCCACCCATTTTATGTTTTTCAATGAGTGTGACTTTTGCCTTCACTGCAGCCGCAATCAATGAGGCAATTAGCCCGCCAGAGCCTGCTCCGATAACAATGATGTTGGTGTCAAAACTGTCGGGTGCCTTATACAATGGGTGTCTTCCTGCGTTTGTAGAGATCAATGAGTTTTTTGGCGACAATCGGGAAGATACCCAGTAGCGCGAATGCGATGAGTAGTGAGGGGGACAAAATATCGCTCAAGGTATCTATCTGAGCCAGTTGGTTGCCTGCATTAACAAATACCGCGGTGCCAGGTAGCATGCCTAGCTGGCTTACCAGTGCAAACACTAGAGGTTTGATTGTTGATAAGCCCATGAGTAGATTGACAACAAAAAAGGGAACCACCGGGATGAGTCGTAATGTGAAAAGGTAGAATGCGCCTTCCTCTTCAATACCGTCATTGATGGTTTGCAGGTGCGACGAAAATTTCTTCTGTACAGTGTCTCGAAACATAAAGCGTGAAAACAGAAAAGCCAGTGTTGCCCCGATAGTTGAAGCAAAAGACACTAAGATTAAACCCGTCACAAATCCGAATATTGCGCCACCTGCAAGGGTCAATAGTGCAGCTCCGGGAAGTGACAGCGAGGCTACCGCAACATAGATGAGAAAAAAAACCGCGATAGAGACCGCTCTGTTTTCGGATGCATAATCGATCAGCATCTGATGTTTCGACTTGAGGAAGTCCAGGGACAGATACTGACCCAGATCAAAAACGAAATAAGCAGCGATGAGTGCAAGAACTGCCAGGGCGATTATTATTTTTGTGTTTTTCATTGCAGTGTCTTATGTGTGCCAGAGGTTTGACTGGCGTAACTAGTAATTATAGGTCGAACAATAGTAAAACTCAGCGGTTTGTTTTAGCGAAAGGCTTGAGCGGTAATTATCGCTTGTGCCATTCACCGACTGTACCCTTCGATACACTTGGCGTTGTTTAGTTCCGCTTGATTGTCAGTGCTGTGAGGCGCTAATCAATGCGGTTGGGGGGCAGGTACTTTTGGGTTTTATGGCTTTGGCCGGTTTTGCGCGGTTATAGCACGCCTAGGAGCATCCCCTCCGGTTCCCGGAGGGGATGCTCCTAGGCCAGCATTTTCAGTGCCCGACCGAGCATGCTGTCATCCACATTACCGCCAGAAACGACACAGATTACAGTATCGGTGTGAATTTTTTCGGCGTGAGAAAGCGCTGCTGCCAGAGCGACCGCGCCACCAGGTTCAGCGACAATTTTTAGATATTTCAGTGCTATGGCCATTGCGTGTAGTGCTTCGTCATCTTTGACGCTAATACCTGGCCCGCAGAGCCGCTTGATAATGGGAAACGTGAGGGCTCCCGGGGATGGGGTGACAATCGCATCACAGATCGACTTTTCATGTGTGTCGACACTTTCTCGTTTTCCTGTGCGCTGAGACCGGATCACATCGTCGTAGTGATCGGGTTCGACCGGGCGTACGGTCATTTCTGGTGCGGTCGCTTCCAGGCTTATGGCAATGCCGGAGGTTAATCCTCCGCCGCCACAGCACACCAGTACGTCAGCGGCACTAATACCCGCTGCTTTTGCCTGCTCGGCAATCTCTATTCCACAGGTTGCCTGGCCTGCAATTACCTGAGGGTTGTCATAGGGTTTTATAAGATGCATGCCGCGCTCGTTCGCGATGCGACTGCCTATCGCTTCCCGGTCTTCGCCACCGGGTCGATCGTAAAGGACTACTTCGGCACCATAGCGGCGAGTATTTTCAAGTTTAAGTGCTGGTGCGTCGTTGGGCATGACAATGACTGCGTTCACTGAAGCTAACTTAGCCGCCAGCGCAACTCCTTGTGCATGATTGCCTGATGAATAGGCTATTACTCCGGATTGCTGTTGTTCCTTGGTAAGGTTTGTTATCGCAGACATTCCACCTCGAAACTTAAAAGATCCTGTATGTTGAAGGCATTCCGCCTTTATTAGTACTCTACGTTGGGCAATTTCATTGAGAAGCGGGTTTTCAAGTAATGGGGTTTGAAGGACAGCGCCGTTAAACCGTTCCCTTGCAGCCAGTGCGTCTGAATAGGTAATTGCTTCGTGTTCGGTCATAGTGATGCAGTCTCTTTGTTGAGAGCAAATTAGCGATGTAGCCGATATATAGTGTGCAAGTGTACTGGAACAAATAGATTGCACATATGAGTCAATCAAAGTGTCTAATTTTAATAGATAAATCGGGACAACAGGTAAGTCATAGCGCCTAGTACTCTAAACATCGCTTTACAGGGTCGGTGTTGAAATTTTCGATTGATGCCGGTTGCCTGTTTGATTAAACGCGGCAACGGTGGGAGAAAATGATGATCGTTCGAAGTCTGGAAGAAGTCAAAACACTGGGTGGTTTTCGTGAGAAACCAGGTGCCTGGAGCAGTGCGCGCTATCTTTTGCAAGCTGACGGTGTAGGATTCACGATGACAATGACAACGGTCGCCGCTGGGCGGTCATTGGAACTTGAGTATAAAAACCACGTAGAGGCCAATCTGGTAATTGAGGGGGAGGCGGTGCTGACGGATATTGGCGACGGTAAAGAGTATCAGCTGGGCCCTGGTGATATGTACACTCTTGATAAGCATGATCGTCATCGATTGCTTGCGGTGTCCGATCTTACACTCGTGTGTGTTTTTTCCCCGGCTTTGATTGGCAATGAAACGCACGATGAAGAGGGATCGTACCCGGCGGCCTAACAATAAAGGCCGCAGAAACAAGCGTTGTAGAGCGACGTGTAGTGGCACGCTATTGGGTGTCTCGGCTGCCACATCCGTGTGGCAAGGTCTGCCCTGATAAGCCTCGACTGCAGAATGAACTGCACGGTCACTTTATGAGGTGTAGGGGTGAGCGTCGATCCCCTATGCGATCTAGTGATCAATAGAAATGGCCTAGTCGGGTCCGCCATCTGTACTAGTCACTAGTATAATTTCTATTAAGAACTATATCTTATGAGGTATTTGCACCCGCGTTTCCTACATAGAAGTACCTAAAATTCTACCGAATTGTTACCTTGGAGTAATCCGAGTCTGAGCCCGGTCCGGTAGATTAGCCAGCTATCCTCACCTGATCCGTGATAATTCCTTGAAAATAAATTCA
>CALGJU010000325.1 GCA_937928685.1 uncultured Granulosicoccaceae bacterium | reverse complement strand
GTCGAGCGTAAGAACTTGCTTTTTGGTTAGCGTGATGATCAAAAATGGGCTTGATGTGTCTAGCTGCTGCTTGATCTCTTTTGTTGTGTTGGCTGTGATGGCACCCCACGGCTGTCGTCTCACTAATTCTTTGAGTTGAGCTTGACCGGTAACGCCATCAATAAAAGCGATTGATGCGATTACAATATCTTGATCACTGAGGTTATTCAGGCACTCGTTGGTGCTGAGATCAAGATGTGAGGAAGAGGTAGATTCGCTGCTGGTGTGCTGACTGTCAGGATCTTGTGTAGAGCTTTGTGCACTGACGGTGCCGGTTAGGGAGAGTGCCGCGACGAGGTAAAAGAAGTGCATAGGTTTCAGTCCGTCCAAAGTGACGAACATTTTATATTATAAGATTGCGGGTGTTTAGCGCTTGCTCTGTGATCATCAGTCTTTCACATGGAAAGTAACGGAATCTGACTGGATTTTTAATTTGCCGTCTGAATCCATGATTCTGCCTTGTACGTTATGACTGCCAAGCGACAAGTCTTTCAGCGATACGTTGGCATCCCGGCCTTTACTGATGTCTTTTCCGTCGACGCTAATGACGAGTTGGTCGTCACGTGCGAGCGTGGGAGTGGGTAAAAAAATGACCTGTACTGAACCGGAACTTCCGCTGATTTCTTTGTCTGGCTTCGGGGTGAGAACGATGAGGCTTTTATACACTGTCGCCGCGGCGGCTTCTTCATCGGTTCGTTCATCGAGCTCGGCGGGAGTACTGTCACGCTTGGTTGTTTGTTCTGTTGAATCTTCTGCGGCTTCGGATTCCGGAGATAGATTTCGCGTTGACTGAATTTTTATTTTTTTAGAACCGTCAACCGGCTTGTCACCGTAGGCGACGTTTCCGTTTTCGTCGATGTATTTGTACACGGCGGCACCCGCCATGTTGGTCGTCATGAGTGCTGCAGCGATTAAAATTGTTTGAGCGAATGCCTTCACGCTTATTCCTGAGGGTATAAAGCTGGTGGCATTAGGCAAACAAAATTCAGGCCGTGTTGCAGGCCGAATATCAGGAAGGTGTGGGAATGAGACGTGCGACACAGTGGTGTCGGGGTGGCAGGTAATGGCGGAACCGGAGCATATTGCTCCGGTTCCGGTACTAGCGACTACAAGCTGTAATACATATCGAATTCAGCTGGGTGTGTGGCCATACGCATACGTGTGACTTCTTCCATTTTCAGCTCGATATAAGCGTCGATCATTTCATCGCTCATCACGCCGCCGGCAGTCAAAAACTCACGATCCTGATCGAGTGCTTCAAGCGCCTGATCCAGTGAGTGTGCAACCTTCGGTATTGCCTTTTCTTCTTCCGGTGGCAGGTCGTACAGATCTTTATCCATGGCTTCACCAGGATGGATTTTGTTCTTGATTCCATCAAGACCAGCCATTAGCAAGGCAGTGAAAGTCAGGTACGGGTTGCCACTTGGATCCGGGAATCGCACTTCGATTCGTCGCGCCTTAGGGCTTGATACGTGTGGGATCCGCACTGAAGCAGAACGGTTGCGTGCAGAGTAGGCGAGCATCACAGGGGCTTCAAATCCGGGTACAAGGCGTTTGTAGCTATTGGTAGAGGCATTGGCAAAAGCATTGATTGCTTTGGCGTGCTTGATGGTGCCGCCAATGTAGTACAACGCCATTTCCGACAAGCCTGCATATTCATCACCGGAGAAAAGGTTGTTTTTGCCTTTCGCAAGCGATTGGTGAACATGCATTCCGCTGCCGTTATCGCCAACCAATGGCTTGGGCATGAAGGTGGCTGTTTTGCCGTGCAAGTGAGCAACGTTCTGTACAACGTATTTCAGGATTTGTACCTGGTCAGCACGCTTTACCAGCGTATTGAATGCGGTGCCGATCTCGCACTGGCCGGCGGTGCCGACTTCATGGTGGTGAACCTCGACCGGCAGGCCCATCTGTTCCATTACCTGGCACATCTCTGCGCGGATATCATGCAGGGAATCAACCGGAGGCACTGGAAAGTAGCCGCCTTTGATACCGGGTCGGTGACCTGTGTTTCCACCCGGGTATTCTTTACCGGTGCTCCAGGCCGCTTCGTCGGAATTGATATTGAAAAAAGTGCTCCCCATCTCTGTGCTCCAACGCACATCGTCGAAGATGAAGAATTCCGGCTCAGGTCCGAAGTAGGCAACGTCAGCGATTTTCTGCGCCTGCATATACGCTTCTGCGCGTTTGGCTATTGAGCGTGGATCGCGATCATAGCCCTGCATGGTGTCTGGTTCGATCACATCGCAAGTGATATTGAGGGTGGCTTCTTCGGTGAACGGATCAAGTACGGCGGTTTCCGGATCAGGCAGAAGGATCATGTCTGACGCATCAATACCTTTCCAGCCGGCAATTGATGAGCCATCGAACATTTTACCTTCTTCGAAGGTGTCCTCATCTATCTGATGGTGAGGCACGGAAACATGCTGTTCTTTGCCTTTGGTGTCAGTGAAGCGAAAATCGACGAAGGTGACGTCGTTGTCCTTCATCATTTTCAATACGTCTTTTGCGCTCATCGGAATCCTCGTTGTCTGTAATTTTGTGCCGCGATAGTAAAGGAGTGGCGGTTGATACGGAGGTTTTCTGTAGGCCCCGCAATCCGTCACTTACAAATTTTTATCAGCATAACCCACTTCGCCAATTAAGTGGGATTCTGCGGTAATCAGCCAATGCTTAGTGCGCCAGCCTGTTTTTATCTCCAATACGGAAGGTACTTGCTTGGGGGGACTTTGTAATCTGCTTATTTTGCAGCGCTGTGATGCTTTTTGTGCATCGCTTTGCGGGGTGGAAAAGTGGGTGAGTTTTTTGTCGGTATAGGCTTTAAAAACAATTGGTTAGCGATATTTCATGTGCTCTGAAAAGTGGTTTTGGGGGAATTCCCTTAGCTCCAGCCATGCCTGCTGGTCGATTTTTCATTTTAATTTATGAATGAACCCATTTACCAGTCCCTTTGACTCCTGCCTCCAGGCACTCTGTTTGATTCAATTGCTGCGGGCAGGTCACTCTAATAAAAAGGCATTAAAAAAGCGACCAGGCATTGGCCGACCAGCTGTCGAATTAACGGGATATGCGGATGATCTCTTGATATTCATGCCAGTGCGCGAGCCTGGTATCAAGCAATCGCGGGGGATTATTTTTAAGGTGCTTCTATGGAAAATGTTACATTGAGCGCAATCTCTGGACAGCCTGTATTTTAGCTCGATGACCGCGCTAAAATTGCCGCATCCGTACAATTAACAAGCATTGCATAAACGCCTTGGAGCAACTCCTTGCAATATGAATTGAACACCTTTCAAGGTTTGATCGCAGCACTTCAGCACTATTGGAGTGAGCACGGCTGCACTGTTCAGCAACCGTATGACATGGAGGTCGGGGCCGGTACATTCCATAGCTCGACATTTCTACATGCCATTGGCCCGGAGCCTTGGAATGCCTGCCATGTGCAGGGATCCCGTCGTCCAACAGATGGTCGCTATGGAGAGAACCCGAATCGCCTGCAGCACTACTATCAGTTTCAAGTCGTGCTAAAGCCATCGCCTGATGATTTTCAAGAGTTGTATCTGGGGTCGCTGAAAGCGCTTGGTTTTGATCCGTTGGTGCACGATATCCGGTTTGTTGAAGACAACTGGGAATCACCAACGCTTGGCGCGTGGGGGCTTGGGTGGGAAGTGTGGTTGAACGGAATGGAAGTCACTCAATTCACCTACTTTCAGCAGGTCGGTGGTCTTGAATGTCGGCCGGTAATGGGTGAAATCGCTTATGGGCTGGAGCGTCTGGCGATGTACATTCAAAATGTCGACAGTGTCTATGATCTACTTTGGTCCGATGGCCCCTCGGGCCCTGTGACTTACGGTGATGTGTTTTTACAAAATGAGATCGAGCAGTCTGCCTATAACTTTGAACATGCCGACGTAGATTCGCTGTTCAGTACTTTTGAATCTGCAGAAAAAGAGGCGCAACATCTTTCTGAGCTAGGGCTGGCCCTGCCTGCCTATGAAAAGGTTCTCAGAGCTTCACATACTTTTAACATGCTTGACGCGCGACATGCGATATCAGTGACCGAACGGCAGAGGTATATTTTGCGAATACGAACGCAGGCCAGAGCAGTGGCAGAAGCCTATCTTGCCGCTCGTGAAAAAATGGAATTTCCGTTGCTGAAGCACACCGGGTCTAAGAAGACTTCAGGCAAGGTGACTTAAAATGCCTAATACACAAAGCTTCCTCGTTGAACTTGGAACAGAAGAACTTCCCCCCAAAGCGTTGCGCAAGCTGGCCAATGCGTTTGGGGACGGAATTGCCAATGGTTTAAAAGACGCCAATTTATCGATAGGTGAATGCCAGGTGTTTGCGGCGCCGCGTCGGTTGGCGGTTCTTATAAACGATGTACCGGCACGCCAGGAAGATCAAAATATTCAACGCCGTGGGCCGGCGCTTGCATCTGCGTATAAAGATGGCGAGCCGACACAGGCCGCATTGGGTTTTGCCAAATCTTGTGGGGTTGAACTTCAGGACCTGGAAGAAATCAGTACCGATAAAGGCACCTGGCTGGCGGTGAACATTGATCAGAAGGGCGCATCAGTTGTGGATCTTTTGCCTGATATTGTCGCCAAGTCACTGGCGACATTGCCGGTGCCCAAGCGTATGCGCTGGGGCAGTAGCGATGTAGAGTTTGTACGTCCCGTGCATTGGCTATTGATGTTGTATGGCACAGACGTGGTCAAAGCGAAGGTGCTCGGTTTGAACTCAGGGCGCACAACGCGCGGGCACAGATTTCATAACAACACCGATATTGAAATTGCCAATCCGGAAAGCTATTTGTCGACGCTTAAAGAGCAGGGTAAAGTTATTGCTGACTTTGCTGAGCGACGTGATTTAATTGCCAAAGGGGTTGAGCAGGCTGCAAGCCAGGTAAGCGCCAATGCGCTTGTTGAAGATGAATTGCTTGATGAAGTCTCTGCATTGGTTGAGTGGCCGGTGCCAGTGCTTGGCAACTTTGAAGCGGAGTTCCTGGAAATTCCAGAGGAAGTATTGATCACCACAATGAAGGACAATCAAAAGTACTTTCCACTGTTTGATGCCAGTGGAACGCTTTTGCCAATGTTCATCACTATATCGAATATTGAAAGTACAGATCCTGCGCAAGTGCAAAGAGGCAATGAAGTGGTCATCCGGCCACGCCTGGCAGATGCAATGTTCTTTTGGCAGCAAGATAAAAAGAAGCCGCTTAAGAATCATCAGGAAGCGCTGAAGAAAGTCGTCTTTCAAAATAAGCTTGGCACCATATTTGAGAAAACTGAAAGAGTAGAAAAACTGGCGCTAAACATTGCAGGTCAAATTGGTGCTGATGTACAACACACCTCCGTTGCTGTGCAGCTTTCCAAGTGTGACTTGCTGACAGAAATGGTTGGCGAATTTGCCTCCCTGCAAGGGATCATGGGTGAGCGCTATGCAACCCTTGAAGGACAGCCTGATTCAGTTGCGAAAGCGCTAAGCGAACAATACCTGCCGCGCTTTGCCTCTGATGAAATAGCAGCAACGCCTGTCGGCAGGTCACTGGCTATTGCAGACAGGCTTGACACAATAGCGGGTATTTTTGCGATCGGTCAAAAGCCCACCGGGGTAAAAGATCCGTTTGCTTTGCGAAGATTATCGCTGGGTGTCTTACGAACCATTATCGAGGGAGAGCTGGAACTTGATCTTGAAAAATTACTTCAGGGTGCAGCTGACGGACTGTCTGACAAGGCCACAGTTGATGTGAATGAAGTATTTGAGTTCATGCTGGAGCGACTGCGGGCCTACTACACCTCTAAAGACATCAGTCCACAGATATTTGATTCAGTGGTATCTGTGCGGCCTACGTCACCACTCGATTTTGATCGACGCATTAATGCGGTGAAAGCATTTACGCAATTGCCTGAAGCCGAGAGCCTGGCGGCGGCAAACAAAAGAATAAGCAACATACTAAAGAAAAACCCGGTGGGTAGTAAAGCCACAGTGGATCAAGCCCTGTTTGAAGGTGAGGCTGAGACGGCGTTATTCAATGCGCTTGGTGAGCTAAAGCCTGAGGTAGACAGCTACTTCTCGCAGGGTAATTATACCCCTGCATTGCAAGCACTCTCCAAGCTTCGGGCGCCAGTGGATACCTTCTTCGATGAGGTGATGGTGATGGCGGATGATGAGGCGGTTAAAAACAATCGTTTGGCATTGTTGGAGGAGCTTCGCGTGTTGAATTCACATGTCGCCCACCTGGGTAATCTGCAGTCGTGAAGTTAGTCGTTCTTGATAGAGACGGGGTGATCAATGAGGCCTCAGAAGAGATTATCAGGAGCACCGCGGATTTTGTGCCTATAGAGGGCAGCTTTGATGCAATTGCGCGGCTTTGTCAGCAAGACTACCGTGTCATTGTTATTACGAATCAGTCTGGTATTGCCCGTGGCCTGCTGACCATAGATGAGGTCAATGCCGTACATCAGCATATGCAGCAGGCAGTGGCATCGGTAGGGGGAAGAATTGATGCGGTATTATTTTGCCCGCATAAACCGGATGATGATTGCAGCTGCCGCAAACCGAAGCCCGGCATGCTACACAGCTTGATGGAGCGGCTCGATATTGACTTGAACGGTGTACATCTGGTGGGTGATTCCCTTCGCGATGTTCAAACTGCGATGGTAGTAGGGGCGATCCCGGTATTGGTAAAAACCGGCCACGGCGCTCGCACCATTGAGGAAAATATACATCTTGATACTGTTGAGGTGTATGAAGATCTGGCTGAATTTGCCAGCCACTTATTAGGTACGGAGAAGACTTAGATGCGAAGGAAACGTAATTTAGTCATCGGCATTTGGCTTTATTAATCTGCCCGAAGGCAGGTTAAATAATCTGATAGCGTTGGAATTATTATGTTCAGCCAGCGTCTGTGGCTTGATGTGTTTTATTGCCGCCACCGTCTCCAGCACTTCAATCAGAAACGCCGGTTCATTTCTTTCACCGCGGTGGGCGCTGCCAGGTTGGTCTGGCGCGTCAGTCTCTAACATGATTGACTCGATCGGTAGTTGTTTTACCAGTTTTCTCAGGCGAGTGGCCCGGTCGTAGGTGATAGCGCCACCAAAGCTCAACAAATAGCCCAGGTCAATCAGCTGCTTGGCTTGCTCATAACTTCCGTTGTAGCTATGAATGACACCAGTGGTGGTTGAGCCAAATGCCTTGATGGACTGGATGACATCTTGTACTGCATTCCTTGCGTGAACAATAGTCGGTAGCTTGTGATTGCCCGCAATGACGAGTTGCTGCTCAAAGAAAAAACGTTGTCTTTCGTAATGGGATTCTTTGATAAAACCGTCCAGGCCACACTCACCCACAGCGATACATTTTTCTTCTTTAAGGGCGATATCAAGCGCTGCAAGGTCGCTTTCGTTGTGTTGATCGACATAAACCGGGTGTAGCCCGGCGCTTGGAAATACCCGTTCGAAGTTTTTACATAGTTCAAACACCTTAGGCCAGCGGCTTTTAGTGACCGCTGGAATGATAAGGCTGTGTACGCCCGCTGCCGCAGCACTTGCATAGACTGTATCCCTGTCGTGATCGAAACGATCATCATCAAAGTGAATATGGGTGTCAATCAGTGTGATCATGCGGGTGCTTGAGAGGCTTACGATGAATTAAGTTGTTGTCACGGACACGGGTTCGGGTTGGCTTCGTGCACTTTTTGTATGGCTGCAACGATTTCATTGCTTAGCGTTATGTCAATGCTTTCGCAATTTTCTTTCAATTGATTAAGCGTTGTCGCGCCGATAATAGAGGAGGCGACAAAGGGTTGCCGGTTAACGAAAGCAAGTGCCATCGATGCAGGGCGCAGATTGTATTGATTGGCAATCTCAACGTATTTCTCTATGGCGTTGGTGGCGCGCTCGGTGGTGTAGCGATAGAAGTAATTTTTATGCAGGCTCAGGCGCGCGTTTTCCGGATGTTGATCGTTAAGATATTTGCCGGAGAGCGAACCGCCTGCCAGCGGTGAATACGCTAATAAGCTCACCTTGCTTCGATGAGAAAACTCAGCCAATCCAATTTCAAAGGTTCGGTTCAGCAGGCAATAGGGGTTTTGAATGGACGCCACTACCGGCAGGTTAAATTTCTCAGCGCATTGCAGGTACTGATGCAGTCCCCAGGGGGTTTCGTTTGAAACGCCGATATGTTTAATTTTTCCGGCATCAACTAATCTGGCTAACGTTTCAAGTGTTTCTTCAATCGGGTGCTGGTGCTTGTCTTTTCCGAATTCATAGCCAAGCTTGCCAAAATAGTTTGTATTGCGGGACGGCCAGTGAATCTGGTAGAGGTCAATATAATCGGTTTGCAGGCGCTTCAGACTATCGTTGAGCGCGGTTTCTATTTGAGCGGGGTTAAGCTGTGGGCCGTTGCGTATATAGCCAATCCATTTCTTCGGTGCCGGCCCTACTACTTTGGTGGCAATAACAAATTTTTCGCGATCCTGGTGTTTTAGCCAGTGGCCAATGTATTGCTCACTCAGTGTGGCGGTCTGTTCGCTGGCGGGCGCCGGGTACAATTCTGCGGTGTCGATAAAATTAACACCGTATTCCGTTGCCAGCGCAAGTTGATCGTGCGCCTGTTGCTGATTGTTTTGTTCGCCATAGGTCATTGTGCCCAGGCCGATGGCGCTTATCTGAAGGTTGGTGTTGCCTAGCGGATTGTATTTCATTTATTCAATCCGAATATGAACGTAGCTGATGCAAGCCCGGTTAGAAAATCAGGTTAAGCATGGTGAGGCTGACGATGAGAAACAGAACTGTCATGAACACACCGGCACGCATAAAATCGATGACCCGATAACCGGCCGGACCCATAATAAGTGCGTTGACCTGATGCGTCGGAATAATAAACGAGTTTGATGTGGCGATCGCGACGGTGAGTGCAAACACTGCTGGATCTGCACCTGCACCTACGGCGATATTAATAGCCAGAGGAACAAGTAACACGGTAGCGCCAATATTCGACATCACCAGAGTGAAGATGGTGGCGAGTATGGCGATAACCGTTTGCAACAGCCAGACAGGAACATCACCCAGCACTAGTAGTGTGTGCATTGCGATCCATGCGGCAGCGCCGGATTTTTCAACGGCGAGACCGAGCGGAATCAGGCTGGCCAGTAAAAATACCGTTTTCCAGCTGACTGCGCGATAGGCCTCATCCATCGTCAGCACGCCCGCCAGCACCATGCCGACAGCACCCACAAGCAGAGAGATAGACAGCCGTAACTCAGAAAACAGGACCAGTGAAATGGCGATGACGAAAAAGAACATCGCGTGTTTTATTTTATTTGGCCGCAGTTCTTCATCGACGTGGTCGGTCACAATAGCGTAGTCACCGTTATTGCGCAGCTTTTTAAGGTTTCGCCATGAGGTGTGAACAACCAGTGTGTCGCCGCCCTGAAGGGGAGTTTCGCGTACTTTTTCTTCCACCGTATAACCGGCCCGGTAGATTCGAAGTATGTGTATGCCGTCATTGCGGCGCAGCTGGAGGTCGTTGAGTGACTGTCCAACCAGTGATGAGCCCGGTGGTACCACAATCTCTGCGATCCCTGTTTCCTGAGCGTTCATCACATTGGTAAAGTGGTTTTCTCCTTTTACTATTCGAAGTTTGTACTGGCGTGCGAATTTGACCAGCTGACGTTTGTTGCTGAGCACGCCGATGTAGCTGTTCACCCAGATCACGTCTTTGCCGTCTGGCACGACGCTGATTTCATCGCCATTTCTGACTGCCAGCATGAAGGGGACGTTTTCAAGCGTGCGTTCAATTTGCATGATGGTCATGCCGACCAACGGGCTGTCGAGGGTCGCTTGTAATTCAAAGAGTTCGCCTGAGATGCCATATACACGTTGAAAGTAATCGGCTGTGCGTGTGGTGGTTTCTCTTTTGTTTTCGCCTTTGATATTAGGCAGAACAAAACGCCCGAACACGACGAAAAAGAGAATGCCGGTGGCAATCAAAGCGAGGCCGATCGGGGTGACGTCGAACAAGCCGAATGTTTGCATCTGGTGTTCGGCAGGCAGTGATTTGTTTGACGACAGCATCAGGTCGTTGAGCAGAATCAGCGGGCTGGAACCGACCATGGTGACTGTGCCGCCAAGAATTGCGCAGAAACCCATCGGCATTAACAGCCGTGACATCGGGATATTAGTGCGTCGGCTGATACGACTGACGACGGGTAAAAACAGGGCGGCTGCGCCGACGTTTTGCATAAAGCTTGAGATGAGGCCGACGGCGCCGGCGATCAACGGGGTAATTCGGGTTTCTGTGCTGCCACCCTTTTTTAGAATCCAGTTGGCGACGCGGCTCATAATGCCGGTTTTGTCGAGCCCTGCGCCGATGATCATCACGGCGATAATCGACATCACAGCGTTACTTGAAAAACCGTCGAATAATTCGTTGGAGGCGATAACGGGTTCAAGCCCGGGCAACATAGTGGAGAGGCCGAGGGCGACCATAATGGATACTGCGGCAACGTCGATGCGGACGATTTCGCTGACAAAGAGAAATACTGTCAGTGAGAGAATGCCTAGCACAAAGATTATTTCAGGAGTGAGTGTGCTGGCTTCATTCATGGTGCTCTGGCGGAGTGACCTCTTATTATTGTTGGCAAGCCAGTGAATCGTGTGTGGCTACAGTGATGAGCGCACAAGCGGAAACTGTTTACATCTATACATGGTGACCATTGCGTGATCATAGCGCCCAGCCGCCGATTTCAAGGTGGCTTAACTGGCCGGATCATTAGCGAGGCGTGCCATGGGACTCGCTGTGTGAGCCAGTTCATTGGCAGATCAGTTTTATTTGCCTTGCTAAAACGTTATTGTGCAAAAATCGCTTCACTTTGAAGAATGATCATTCTTCTGTTCATCTAGTCATTTTATTCGATGAAGCAAGAGTAAAATTATATAGTTGTTCCGATTAACAGGCCACCATAATAATGTTGCAGATCGAAAAATTATGTCCTGACATTTATATTTTTATGCAAACCTTCCCAACATTGATGAGACCACAGACAAACTATTCATGGGCCAGTTAAGCACACGATCAATCAGAACATTTGTATTGCGCCAAGGTCGGTTGACCGAGGGGCAGCAGCGCAGCCTGGATGAACATTGGGGCACATACGGCATTGAAGTGGCAGAGGACCGAATTGATCTGGATCAACACTTCGGCCAGGCGGGGCCCATATGGATGGAGATCGGGTTTGGCAACGGCGCCGCGCTTGCGCATATGGCAACGCATCACCCGATGGTGAATTTTCTTGGTGTGGAAGTGCATTTGCCCGGGGTGGGACATGCGCTGGTTGAGATCACTGAGGGTGAACTCGAGAACGTACGGCTCATTCGTTACGATGTGTTGGATCTGATCGAACACTTCATGCAGCCGGCGAGTGTCGACAGGGTGCTGATCTACTTTCCGGATCCGTGGCACAAAACCCGTCACCACAAGCGTCGCCTTGTTAATGCTGGCTTTCTTGATCAGCTCAGTACGCTGTTGCGTGAGGGCGGATTGATTCACTTTGCAACAGACTGGGTTCCGTACGCTCAGCAGGTGATGTCGGTGGTCGCTTCCCACCCGGGATTTGAATGTTTGCCTGATGGAGACGAAGCGCTTGCGATCACAAGCTTGCGTCCGGAAACGCGCTTTGAACGGCGTGGTACCAGGCTTGGGCATAAGGTGACAGATTTAGTCATTCGGAAAATTTCCTAGCACTCGCTTCTTGCACTGCGTTTTTTTGTCGTATCTTTTTTGTCGTGCCAGTGGATCACTGCAGTCGAATAATTGGCGCGTCAGTTGGCCGCAATCTTGTAGTGGATCCTGATCGTCCACAAAACGCGTGACGGTTCGAAGATAGTGAATTCCTGTTTGAAATGAATGTTTTGCTTGAAAACCGAACGCCGGGGCAACTGTCATGGTAGCCGATCGGCACACCGCCAATGAGGGCCATCGTGTTGAAGACCGCCGTATTGTTGAAACTGTGCTGTCTTCTCTGGTGGCCTGCCATGAGTGCGATTTGCTGCATGAAAAAATAGAAATCGACATTGGTGCGGAAGCGCGTTGTATTCGTTGCAATGCCAGTTTGTACACGAATAAACAAAACAGTATTGATCGTGCACTGGCTGTGGGTCTGGCGGCACTCATTATGTTCGTGGTGGCCAACGCCTTTCCGTTTTTGCAGATCACGGTGTCCGGCAATTCGCAGAGTATGTCGATTATTTCGGCGGTTTATGCGCTGTCGAATGAGGGATTGTGGCTACTCGCGATAGTGTGTTTTGGTTTTATTCTGTTGTTCCCGTTGATTCGGATGGCGGGCCTTTTGTACATCCTGGTGCCGCTTAGGTTCCATATGCGTTTGCCTTGTATCGAATTGGTATTTCGGGGGATTGTGTTCCTGTCGCCCTGGAGCATGATGGAAATTTATCTTTTCGGCGCGATTGTGGCATTGGTTAAGTTAGCTGCAATGGCGAATATCGAGCTGGGTTATTCCTTCTGGGCGTTTGCATTGCTGAATATTCTGACGGTGGCCTCGCTGCAAATGATTGATAACCACAGCCTGTGGGAATTTATAAGCGAAGCCCGCGATCAGGAAGATCTGCACTCTGGTGATGTGTCATGAAAACCGCAGCGCAATGTGGTTTGGTGGCGTGTCCTGCGTGCGGCACGATTACCCGCTTGTCGGTAGAGAGATTGGGGCTGCCGCCGAAGTGTCAATTGTGTTTTGCCCGACTACACTCCCGTAAGCCGATGAGCATACAAAAGTCCTGGGCGTGGCTGACGGCAGGAGTACTGGCGTATATCCCGGCGAATGTTTATCCGATTATGCATACCACCGTATTTGGCAATTCAGAACCTAACACCATTATTGGTGGTTTCTTTGTGTTGTGGGAGATGAAGTCCTATCCCATAGCGCTGGTGGTATTTGCAGCAAGTGTTGTGGTGCCGGTGCTTAAATTTATCGCTGTGTCTTATTTGTTGATCTCAATTCAAGGTAACTTTCAGCACGATCGCTACGATCGAACGCGCCTGTTTCGAATGACCGAATTCATCGGTCGCTGGTCGATGATTGATGTGTTTGTTGTAGCGATTCTGGCGGCACTGGTGCAGATTGGCTCTGTCGCACAGATTGATCCGGGATTGGGTGCCACGGCATTTGGAGCGACCGTTATCTTTACGATGATGTCTGCGCTTTCGCTGGACTCAAGATTACTTTGGGATGGGTATGACTCGTCAGCTACCAATGATGAGTCATCCGCTACATGAGCAATCGTTTCCGACGGCCCAAGTACAAGTCTGATGACTACCATCGTCGCGGTTACGATGTGGAAGCGGCGATGCCCAAAATAGAACATCGGCGCAAACGGCAGAAAATATCTGTCTTCTGGCTGGTGCCTCTTTTAGCGGCATTGCTTGGTGCCTACCTTGCGTTCAATTTTTACCGAGAGCAAGGCCCGGTAATCACCATTCAATTCGATACCGCTGAAGGCCTGATCGCTGGTAAAACGCCTATCCGATATCGTGACGTTAATATTGGTGTGGTGGAGACGATTACTCTCAGTGATGATCTTGATACCGTGCTGGTAGAGGCGAAGATGACGGTTAATTCCAATCGTTATTTGAACAATCACGCTCGGTTCTGGGTTGTGCGCCCGCGGGTCGGTACGGGCGGGGTGTCCGGATTAAATACATTGTTGTCGGGTGCCTATATACAAGTGAACTCACTCGTCGGTACGGCATTTCAAACTGATTTTGTCGGGCTTGATAAACCGCCGCTTACAGAGGAGGGCGCACCAGGGGTTCGGTTGAATTTACGCGCAAAGCAGGCAGGTTATGTGGGCATTGGATCACCGGTTTACTATCGACAGGTGAAAGTGGGGCAGATAGAAGCGCAGCGCTTTTTACCCAACTATGATGGCGTCGAGTTTACTATTTTTGTCAATGCTCCACATCATAAAATAATCCGCAATACAACTAAGTTCTGGAACGTGAGTGGTGTTGCATTGAGTGTGAGTGCCAATGGATTAAGTATCCGCAGTCCCTCACTTGAAGGACTTGCTCAAGGCGGTGTCTCATTTGAAATTATTGAAGAGTATGAGTTTCCGTACAAAGTGGAAGATGGTCATGTATTTACCCTGCATGAGTCATTGGAATCAGCAACAGAAGATATGCTTAAGGTGGCAAGCTCCGGTAAGTATAAATATGTTACTTACTTTGATGATTCAGTCCGTGGTTTGTCGCGCGGTGCACCGGTGGAGTTTAAAGGTGTGCAAATTGGCCGGGTGACAGACATAAATCTGTTGTACGACGAGTCAACCGAATCGGTCAGAGTGCCTGTATATATTGAGTTTCAGCCGGATCGTGTGCGGGGTGTGAAAGCAACAGATACTGACATTGTCAACAATACCATTGTGCGTAGTCTGCGTGCGAAACTGCAGAATGGCAACCTGTTAACAGGGCAATTATTTGTATCACTCGAAGTGGGTGAGGACACCATGGACAAGCCCCTTGAAAAAAATAGTGAAGGTGTGTCTATTTTACCCAGTGTGAAATCTGACCTGGCACAGGTTACTGAGGGGGTGCAGAGTGCGTTAATTAAAATTAATGCTCTGCCAATCGAAGAACTTCTGGATAATGCATCCGATACAGTAGCTCAGGCGCAACAGCTTTTGGCAGGGTTTAATCAGCTGTCACTTCCAGCAAGAATTGATGGCACGATTGGCACGGCGGATGGCGCTCTTCAGGAGTACGCCAAGCTTGCGTCCGGAATGCAAAAAGAAATCAATCGACTGACCAGCCAGATGAAAAAAATGGTAGCAAGTGCTGATGAATCGTTTGAAGGTATCGCCCCTGATTCTCCGCTATATTATAACTTGCTTAATACACTAAGAGATTTGCAGCAGGCGGCGCGTGCGGTGCTGGCTGTGTCTGAATCGGTGGAGAAAAAACCTGAGGAATTCCTGTTTGGAAAGTAATAGTGCAGTCGTGCGTGGCGGGCTTAGATATAGGCAAGTGGCTGGTCTGCTGGTTCTAATTGCTGCGAGCTGTCTCTCTGCTTGTATCAATACACCGCTTCCGGACTACTATGTATTAACTCCGGAGCCTGGTGAGGTGGGGGGATATACAGAACTTAGCGAGCTTGCGGTTGGTGTTGGTCCGATCACAATTCCTGAAACCGTCAATCGCCCGAATATTGTTACACCGCAGGATTCAAACAAGCTTGAGGTGGCGGAGTACCATCGCTGGAGTGAACCGCTGCGGGAAAATATCTCGCGGGTGTTGATTACTAATCTGGCTAATCGACTTGGTGCGAATAAGCTTTATGCCTACCCCTGGCTCAGAACAGAAATAGATAACATTGCCAGAATTGATGTGTTGCAGATGACAGGTCGAATTGGCGAATCGGTGTATTTGCAAGTGCGATGGCAGCTTCTCACCGGCACCAAACCCTATAAGCTACTCGATACGCAGATTACCGAATACCGGCATCCGGTCGCCGGTGGTGGTTATTCCTCATTGGTCGCGGCATACAGTGCCGCTTTTGCGTCGTTGTCTGATGACATCGCGCGCGCGATGGCACAGCTCAACAGCGTAGCGCTCGAATAGGATTGCGAAGTTTAGTTTCATCGTCTTTATTGCTGCTTTAGAATCAGACCCTCAAACAGTAAACCGCTTCCCGTACGCCTTGAGGTCACTATGGATAACTTGCACAACGCCAGCGCGCATCTGCAGGAACTTGATTCACTGCACCATCTACACCCCTTTACCGATGCTAAAGCGTTAGCTGCACGAGGCGCCAAAGTAATCACCAGAGCGGACGGGGTCTACCTATGGGACGCTGACGGCAACAAGTATCTGGATGGTATGGCAGGGCTGTGGTGTGTGAACGTCGGCTATGGCAGGCGTGAAATCATGGAAGCTGTTGCAGATCAAATGCAGCAGCTGCCTTACTACAATACTTTTTTCCAAACTACCCATCCACCGGTCGTTGAGCTGAGTGCAAAAATTGCCGAGCTTGCGCCGGAAGGATTGAATAAGGTGTTTTTTTGTAGCTCAGGGTCTGAGGCGAACGATACGGTGCTGCGCATGGTGAGGCATTACTGGGCATCTGTTGGTCAGCCCGATAAACACATTGTTATCAGCCGGGAAAACGCCTATCACGGAAGTACCATGGCGGGTGCGAGCCTGGGTGGAATGAAGCCGATGCATAAACAGGGCGGCCTGCCGATTCCAGGTATCGAGCATATTATGCAGCCACATTGGTTTCTACACGGCGGAGATTTAACGCCGGACGATTTCGGCAAGGTAGCAGCCAAAGCCTTAGAAGATAAAATTCTGGAGGTCGGTGCTGACAATGTTGCCGCCTTCATTGCAGAGCCAGTACAGGGGGCAGGCGGTGTGATTGTTCCGCCTTCGACCTATTGGCCTGAAATTCAAAGAATATGCAACGAGCACAATATATTGCTGGTGGCCGATGAGGTGATCTGCGGCTTCGGTCGAACCGGTGGTTGGTTTGGCAGCGATACGCTTGATATAAAGCCCGACCTTATGGCAATAGCCAAGGGGCTTTCTTCGGGTTATCTACCTATCGGTGGTGTGATAGTGAGTGACAAGGTTGCTCAGGGGTTGGAGCAGGGGGGGGATTTTAACCATGGCTACACCTACTCTGGCCACCCGGCATGTGCGGCTGCGGCGCTGGCAAATATTCGCATCATGCAAACGGAGCGAATTGTTGACACCGTGGCAGAAGTGACAGCACCTTATTTTCAAAGCAAACTTGCAGCGCTGGCTGAACATCCGCACGTCGGGCAGCTAAGAGGCATAGGGTTGCTGGGGGCGATTCAGCTGGTGCCGGACAAGCCAAACCGGACGGCCTTTGCAAAGCCTGATGTCACCGGAACCAAATGTCGAGAGCATTGCCTCGACAATGGCCTGGTAATGCGAGCCGTGGATGATGCAATGATCATTAGCCCGCCGCTTACAATCAGTGCAGCAGAAATTGATGAGCTGTTTGATAAAGCGTTAAGAAGTATTGATCAAACATTTTCCTAAGTGCGGTTGATTCAGCGCCACCGTTAAGTGTGGACTTGTTTTACCGAATTGGTGGAAAAGGGAAATTTTGTTACAGGGTTTCAAAGCAAAAAAAATTGTGAGAGTCTACCGAGCTTTAGCGTGCCGGATCATCGACACCTGCTTCCCTAACATCGAACTCTGCTTTGACCATCAATAAAATTAGTCACACTAGAAGTACTTATTGTTCACCGTACAAGCATCGGTTTTCGATGTTTGTAGTCGTGGCGGCTGTTATGGGCTTGGTGGCATGCGATAGTAGAAAAGCAACGGTGACTGATGTGCCGGCGACAACGTTACCGGTAGTGGTTACGCAGTCTGTGTTTGAATCACCACTGGAGCCGCAGTCTGTGCTTGAGCCTGAACGCGAGGCACCGACCGAGCCCGTGACGCAACAGCCTTCGGCGGGTCCGTTTGTTGAACCCGTTACAGTGATTACCCCTGAGGTGACTCTTCAATTTAACACCCAGCCAGAACCTGCAGCGCCTTTGAGCGTAGAGGATATTACTGATCTGGTGTTGGTTACGGGACAATCAAATGCGCTCGGGGCGGGCACTTCTTATGATCAGTACCTCGATTCCCCCAATCGGCAGGTCTTTGCTTTTACTGAGAACGGCTGGAAAGTCGCTGACCTTAATCAAGTGTGGGATCGCGGTTGGTTTCCACGTACTGACCCGACCACAGAACCGTCAAACAACCTCAGTCTGCATTTTGGAAAACGCATAGCTGAACGCCGCACTGACCGCGTGGTGGGTTTTATTCTGATTACCGCACCGGGAAAACCAATCAGCCACTGGCAGCAAGATGGGCAATTTTTCAATGATATCCGAAACAAAGTATCCGGGGCGATTAACCAATTGCCTTACAAAAGTAACCTTGATGCCATTCTGTGGCATCAAGGAGAATCTGATGGCGAAGACCGTGATGAATACGGTGCAGCACTTTATGATTTGATTGAACGATTTAGAAGTGAGCCATGGTTCGGCTATGGATTCCCTTTTATATGTGGTGAGACAGCGACTTCACCGGTAAATCAGCAGTTACGCAAACTCAATCGAGACAGTGATCCGTGGACAGCTTGTATCGCCGCGGAAGGTTTGCCCACCATAAGAGATGATGCGCACTTTTCTGCAGAGGCTTTGCGCACTATGGGTAGACGCTATGCAGATGCCTACCTTGACATGATGCTTGGTGATCGCTGAAAGTGAGCGACGCTCGTGTTTGGTTGGTTGATATGTGGAAATACGGCAACCGTAAGGTAATGTTGCAAGCTTAGTATTGCCCGGCTATCCGTATAGACTGGCGTATAATAGTTGCCTCTCCTGTCGTGGCGAAGTAGTTGCCCACATTGATTTCTCATTCTATGGTTATATTTCGCAAGCTTATGTATCGCGTGTGTATATCGACGGTGTTTATAGCCACTTTGTTGTTGCAGAGCGCTTGCTCATCAGACGACTCGCCTTTTAACGTGGTGCAGAGCGAATCTGAAAATCCTGCAAGTGCAGTCAGTAATGTAACGCCGTTGGGCAATGCATCTGACAGCGCGGTGTTGAACGATGTTTCAAACGCCACCAGTGTCTTTGCAAACGATCCGTCAGCCGCCTCTATCACCGAGGTGGTCCTGGTCACCGGCCAGTCAAATGCGTTGGGGTCTGACACGCTCTTTGATGCACAACGTGATCAACCGCACCCGAGAGCATACGCCTTTACGGAAACCGGTTGGCAGGTAGCAGATCTGCATCAGGTCTGGGACCTTGGCTGGTATCCGCGCAATGATCCTGAAACTGATCCCTATAATAACTTCGGCTTTCACTTTGCGCGCAAGGTGGCTGAGCGAAGGCCTGATCGGGTCATCGGTTTTATACTTATTACAGCGCCGGGTGCAGGAATAAGCCATTGGGATTACGAATCAGCGTTTTATATCAAGATCAGGAATCGCGTAATTGCTGCGCTCAATGAGTTACCGGGTAAAGCGTCGATTGACGGCATACTTTGGCATCAGGGTGAGACGGATTGGGCAGATACCGATTTCTATGGTGCTAAGTTGAACGATGTGATTCGACACTTTCGTGGTGAGAGTTGGTTCGGTAACAGCCGTCCGTTTATTTGTGGTGAGACAGTCATCGCGCCGGTGAACAATCGGTTGATGGCGCTGAACAATGACGGTGACGAGTGGACCGGATGTGTTGGATCGGACGGGCTGCAAACGTTCCTTGATGGCCTGCACTTTTCGGCAGAGGGACTGAGAACTATTGGTGCACGCTACGCCACCAAGTACTTGCAAATGACAGAGCAGTAGAAAGCCTGCTGAGCGAACAACTACTTTGCAGTCATAGAGCGTGGAAGTTCTGCGATGGTGATTCCCGTGCCCGCTGTGTGCCTGTGAACGGAATGGCTTCAGTGGGCGATGGAGTGAATTTCAACGCACAGTCTTAGCTAAGCTCGGCGCCGGATATTTCGATAATTATCAATTGCTTACTCGCAAGCGGGCGATAACTGTTTGTAAGAATCTGTAGTTTTTGTAATTTTGTTGATCCGTAAGGCAGAATTATTGTTCAGTTTTTGACACACTGGGGGTTCGATTGATGGATCGGATTGAACGTGTTGTTTAAAACTATCGCTACCTTAACTTTTACCCTTCTCCTGGTGTCTTGTGACAGTTCACAGGACAAGCTGTTGGTAATCGCAGATGACCGATCAACTGCTAATGAGGGGGTTGGCAGTGCACCGTATGACTCGCAGCTGGAATCGGAACTTCTGGGGCCTGATCCGGGAACTGTTCTCGTCCAGGGTGGCCCGGCAACAGAACAAGCCGAACCTGCCATTGGCGCTGCAACCATTACTGATCTTGTCCTCATCACCGGTCAATCAAATGCGCTTGGCTCTGAAACTACCTTCGACCCCGTGCTTGATCAGCCTGTGGATCGCTTCTATGCCTACACTGATCAGGGCTGGCAGCCAGCCAGCCTGCGGCAAGTGTGGGATCTTGGCTGGCATCCGGTGAAAGGGCTTGGCGATGACCCGCACAATAACTTCGGGTTTCATTTCGGAAAAACGGTTGCCCAACAAGATGCTAAGCGAGTTGTCGGAATTATTTTGGTGACGGCGCCGGGTGAGGGCATCAGTCATTGGGATGCTGATAACTTCTTTTTTAACAAAATTCGAAACAAAACCTTGTTAGCGCTTAATGACCTTCCACATAAGTCAGGAGTCGACGGCATATTGTGGCACCAGGGTGAGACGGATTGGAGCAAAGCAGGGTCTAATGATCCCGACCTCGAGGACTTCCCCCACAATGACTATTACAGTGACAAGCTATGGCAGGTGATCAACAATTTTCGTTCTGAAAGTTGGTTTGCGGATGAGCGTCCTTTCATCTGTGGTGAAACAGCCAGATCTCCGATAAATACCAGACTCAATGCACTTAATCGAAACAGCGATACCTGGACCGCTTGTGTGCCCGGAGAAGGTCTGGAAACTTATGATGAAGCGCAGGTTCACTTTTCAGCAGAATCCCTGCGCCAGTTGGGTGCCAACTATGCGGAGGTTTATCTGCAAATGACGTCGAAAGACGGGTAGTTAGTGTGCATAGGGTATTCAGAAACCGCGGGAGCAGCCGTTAGCGTGTCGCGTAACGTAACGCTGGCACAAGTGTTCGCCGGTTCATTTGACACAATGTTTATCTATAGCGTTGTAAGGGCCTTGAAAGCTGTGAAAAGGCTGTGTAAATAGGCTGTTCGGTCAGCGAACAAGAAAAAAAATCACAAGTGCATTGACTGATGTTGCGCATAAATCACTGCTGATGCTGTATCATGCTTCGAGCTGAAAAATGCCCCGATTGTGAGTGAAAGTGCGCTATTGCAAATTCAACCGGTTCTACAATCGGGGTCGAAACTTTACACAAGATTAATCGTTCTACACAACGACACCAACTCAACCAATGCAGTGTGCCGGCCACAGAGTGCGGAAGCTTGCAGACGATCCGATGGCTCACACGATATGTATGTTAATTTAAGCAGTACGTTTTATGGATAAGTCTGCAAACAACTCGGCAACATTCCGATGTCTATTGATCCTGGCGCTTCTGGGCGGATTGCTTGCTTGTTCAAAATCCGATGATGACTGCGAAGTTGCTGCGGATGGTGGAGTATGTTCTGTCGGTGATTCCGTCGTTTCAAGCCAGAGCGGAATAGGCAATTCTGACGTTAGTAATCAAGCGTCTGAAAGCCAGGCGCAAAGTGTTATACCTCAGTGCTCAATGCCCAACAGTGATGCCGATGGCGACGGCTATGGTTTTGAAAATGGAGCCAGTTGTCTTGCCGCAGGTAATCAAAATGCGAATGGTTCGGTTACGATCGCAGACATTAACCACATTGTGATTGTTACCGGTCAGTCAAACGTAGAGGCAGCGGAGACGGTATTCGATGCAACTCTTGATCAGCCGCATCCGCGGGTTTTTGCCTTTACCGATAACGGCTGGCAAATCGCCGATTTACATCAGGTATGGGATGATCATGCACATCCGGGTAATCACTCACTGACCGATCCGACCAGATCACCCAATAATAACTTTGCATTTCACTTTGGCAAATCACTGGCACAACTGCGCTC
>CALGJU010000324.1 GCA_937928685.1 uncultured Granulosicoccaceae bacterium | reverse complement strand
TAAATTCATTACCGACCGCATTAAGCTGAAATTACGCCTCGACTGTATTTAGAATACGTGTAGAGTATATAAACGTATCGAGTAGGATCGATATGTGTTGCTTAATGTGTTCTGAGGAGGAAAAAATGAAATTCAACCATTTGCGCGCAAGCGCGCAGTTAAAACTCACCCGTTCCGCAGGCTTATTTGCCTTGGCGGTCAGCATCATCAGCGGCACCGCGGCTGCTGAAGAAACATTTAAAGTTGGCGTAGTGACCTTTCTGTCAGGCGGTGCAGCGGAAAGTTTTGGCGTACCGGCCATGAACGGCGGCAAGATGCTGATTAAAATGCTCAATGAGGGCGGCAAGTTACCAGCCCCGTATGATAAGAAAGGCTTTGGCGGCCTTACCATTGAAGCGATAGAAGTCGATGAAGCTGGTGGCGCCACCAAACAGGTTCAAGAATTTCGCAACCTCGTACAACGCGAAGAAGTTGATACCGTTCTGGGTTATGTCAGCTCGGGTGACTGTCTGGCGATTCCACCAGTAGCAGACGAGCTCAAAGCGTTTACTATTCTCTATGATTGTGGCACCCCGCGTGTGTTTGAGGAAGGTGAATACGAGTACGTATTCCGCACCGCTTCTCACGCCGCAATGGACAATATCTCTCTTGCTAAATACCTTAAGTCTCGCGGTGTCAAGGCAGATAGCTATGCCGGTATCAACCAGGACTATGCCTGGGGTCAGGATTCATGGGCGGATTTTTCAGCTGCCATGGAACAGTACTTACCTGATGCTGAACAAAAGACATCACTGTTTCCAAAGATCTACGCAGGGCAGTACGGCACTGAAATTTCTGCGTTAATGCGTGAAAAAGCAGACGTAGTACATTCAAGTTTGTGGGGTGGCGATCTGCAGGCACTTGTTCTTCAAGCCGGGCCTCGAGGCTTGTTCAAGAAGAGCCAGGTTGTATTGGCAGCAGGTGATCACGTGATACCGCAACTCGGTAAGAAAATGCCTGATGGCGTCATCATTGGTGCACGCGGCGTTAACGGTCTGGCAGCCAAACCAAATGGCGGCGAATTATTAGAAACACTATGGGCGGCCTACGAGGAAGAATACGGCACTTTCCCTGTTCAAGCCCCGTTTCGAATGTGGCAGGCGATGCTCGGTCTGAAAATGGCAGTTGAAAAAGCAATGGCTGAAAATGGTGGCAAAAAACCCAACGATGAAGAGCTGGCAGCCGCCATGACCGGCCTGGAATGGGAAGCACCTTCCGGTATGATTCGAATGACATTGGGGAAAGGCCATCAAGCCATTCAACCTAATGCCATCGGTCGCACTCTATGGGATGCAGAGAAAAATGCAATGACATTGGTGGATATAGAATACTACAACGCCGAATGCGTCAATCCACCTGACGGTGTGGCTGCTGTGGAGTGGATTAAGCAAGGACTACCTGGTGCGGTATGCGAATAGTCGGGTCTTGCACGTAGGTTTGCTATAGAGCAAGTGTATTGGGTGGCACAACTTCTTGTACCACCCTGCTTTTACGCTGTGAAGCTGCTTTTATATTTGCAATAACACAACCTACAATTTAGTCGGCTCGCTCCCTATTAATTAACCACAAGAACTCTATCGATGGATCTCCTGGCAGTTATCCTTGTTGATGGTCTGATCTATGGCGCATGGTTGTTTATTGTGTCTGTCGGACTGACGCTAACATTTGGCGTGCTCAATATTCTAAATATGGCACACGGCGGCCTTTACGCGATCGGTGCCTACACAACAGCTACCGCAGTCGGGATCTATTTCGCCAATGGCGGCGATGCATTTCCGTTAGGCAGTTACGCTGTGATGGTGTTTGCTGCATTACTCGTTGCGGTGGTATTGGGTCCGCTACTTGAACGTGGATTGTTGCGGCACTTCTATGATCGGGATCATGTCGTTATTGTGCTTGTCACCTACGGCATCTTTCTGATTCTTGAAGACGTCATGAAACTGATATGGGGCGTCACCCCCCTGTTTGTATCAGAGCCGTACAGCCTGCTTGGCAATGTAGAAATGGGGCCTTTATTTTATGTCACCTACGACTTTCTGGTGATCGGCGTTGCTATCGTTGCGGGATTGGCGGTTTGGTATGTGCTGAATCGTACACGACAGGGCAAGGTTGTTCTCGCAGTCATTCACGATCGTGAGATGAGTCGCACCATGGGGGTAAATGTTAACAAGGTCTTTATGGTTTCATTTATGGCTGGTGTTTTTCTGGCTGCCCTCGGCGGAGCACTGACCGCCCCTATGATTTCCGTATCACCTGGCATATCTGTCAATGTCATCATACTGGCTTTTGCGGTGGTCATTATCGGCGGCCTCGGCTCCATAGAAGGGGCAGCCATCGGAGCGCTTTTTGTGGGTATTGCACGCGCAGCATCAGTTCATATGTTACCCGCAGCAGAGTTATTTATTATTTATCTTGTGATGGCAGCCGTGCTGGTGTTTCGACCCGAGGGTTTATTTCCTAAAACAGAGGCACGCAAGATATGACAAACTCGCGCCTCTTTGTACCATTGTCTTGCGTGCTTATATTTTCAGTGCTTGTGGGTATCGGTTTTATTATCCCGCAGTGGGCAATGTTTCTTGCCACTATGGCGTTAGCCAAAGGCCTGGTGGCACTGGGTATTGTGATCCTGATGCGTGCCGGGTTAGTGTCATTTGGTCAGGGATTGTATTTCTGTATCGGTGCCTATGTGTCCGGCCTGATGGCAAACTGGACCGGCATCACCGATATTGTGTTACTTAGCATCCTGGGGGTATTGGTATCAGTCATTCTGGCCGCCATTTGTGCACGACTGCTATCAGGTTATCGTGGAATATTTTTCGCCATGTTGACTCTGTCATTGTCCATGATTCTATACGGCGCGTTATCAAAGATGAGCATTATTGGCGGTACGGACGGATTAAACGTAAGTGCCCCTACCTTTCTAGGTTATGCGCCGGAAGGCCGGGCATTGGGATTTAGCCTTTACTTCTATACCTGCCTGGTATCGGTGATTGCAGGCGGTTTGATACGCGTGTATTTCAATTCGGAGCGCGGCCTGACTACACTGGCCATTCGCGATAACGAATTGCGAGTTGAGTATCTGGGGTCTTCTGTTAAATCGGCTATTTCATCCGGCTATATTATGGCCGCTGCTGTCGGTGGACTAGGTGGAGTGATAGCGGGACTTGCGATAGGACATGTCGATCCCGAGTACGCCTACTGGACAACCTCGGGAGAATTTGTTTTCGTGGCCATCCTAAGCGGGTTCTTTTCTATTGGAGCCGTGTTTGCCAGTTCGATTGTGCTTGAAGTGGTGCGATCATTCTCCAATCTGTATTTCCCGAATACCTGGCAACTGGTGCTTGGGGTGTTCTTGTTAATCGTCATACTGCTACTGCCGAACGGGTTGGGTTCGCTGTTTAGCAAACGACGACGCAAAGGGGGTTCGGAATGAACACTGCAGAGTCATCCACTGCAGATTTTGTTTTGCAGGCAAAAAATCTAAATAAAGCCTTCGGGGCCGTTATAGCCGCCAATGAGGTAGATGTTGCGGTACCGCGAGGTGCCGTGTGGAGCCTGATAGGCAGCAATGGTGCTGGCAAGACCACCTTCGTCAATATGGTAACCGGCTATCTTAGACCTGATTCCGGCACTATTCTTTTTAACGATAAAGATATCACCGGGCTTGCTCCACGCAATATCACCCGCCTTGGTATTAGCCGTTCATTTCAGATTCCGCAATTGTGCGCAGAATTAACTGCGCTTGAAAATATGCTGGTATCACTTAGCAGCGCGAACGAACAAGCGTCGTTTTTCAGGCCTGCACATTCAACGCAATCAGTCGCTAACGCTACCGAAATGCTGGAGCGTTTTCGGATTGTTGACTACCGTGATCGGACAATGGCAGAGCTTCCAGCAGGTGTTCGAAAGTTGCTGGACATAGCCATGGCCATCACTGGAGAACCACAGGTTTTATTACTCGACGAGCCGACCAGTGGCGTGGCCGCTGAAGAAAAATATCCCCTGATGGATCTGGTGATGGAAGCATTAGACGGCTCTAATGTGACAGTGATGTTTGTAGAACACGATATGGACATCGTCGCACGCTATTCACAGCGTGTTCTCGCCTTCTACGATGGCCAGATCATCGCCAACGACACTCCCGATAATGTGATGCAGGATGATTCGGTTCGGCGCTATGTCACTGGTGGTGCTGTTGCCACTCCTGGAGGGGTGTAGTGCTCGCACTTAGTGAAGTAAACGTCAGCATTGGTTCGCTGCCGATCCTTCGAGGCGTCACACTGGAAGTCGGTGCAGGGCAGCTGGTTGGATTGATTGGCCGCAATGGTGCAGGCAAGACCACTACCTTGCGAACTATCATGGGTCTGACAACCGTTAGCGCTGGCCGCATCGCATTTGAAGGCGCAAGGGTTGAAGATATGGAAGCCCACGATCGCCCTGCCCTTGGTATTGGCTACATGCCGGAAGACCGCAGACTTGTCCCTGACCTGACGGTAGAAGAAAACATGCTGTTGCCATCGTGGGTCAATTCAAAGATCGACGCCGATGCCGAACTGGCATTTATCTATGAATTGATGCCTGAGGTCGCAAAGATGCGGGAGCGTAAAAGCCTGTTGCTATCAGGTGGTCAACAAAAGCTGGTCGCCCTTGGTCGAGCGCTTATGGCCGGAAGTAAATTGATGTTGCTGGATGAACCCTTTGAAGGCGTTGCTCCGGCGCTGGCAAATCGATTATCTGAAGTTATTGCAACACTACGTGAAGATAACCGCTCAGTACTGATCGCACAGTCAGAGCTGACCCACTCGGCATCACTGCTTGATCGTGAGTACGTCATTGAGCGGGGAGCTATTGTGTAAGGGAAGCTTCTCTGCATTGACAACTACTTTTATAGTTAGACAATAAGCCTGCACAAGCACTGCTACTCACTAAACCGCTTTGCCGCTACAGTTACCTATCGGTACTTCCAAACTGCGCCTCTGCCAGTTTTCGAAGCACAAGCTTTTGGATTTTCCCGTTTGCATTGCGCGGTAGCAAGTCTGGTTGAACATGGTAGTAGTCAGGTATTTTGTAATCAGCTACGCGTTCTTTTAGAAACTCGGTCAGACCTTCATTTAAATCTTTGCTTCGCCCTTCGCCATGCTGCGAATAGATGCACGCACAAACCCTTTCACCCAATACCTCGCAGGGAACTGGAACCAGCGCCACATCATCCACTCCCGGATAATCACTGATTACATTTTCTACTTCGGTGCAAAATATCTTGTAGCCACCACGATTGATCATGTCTTTCTTTCGATCAAATATTCGAACAAAACCTTCTTTATCGATGCTGCCGATGTCTCCTGATTTCCAGTAGCCTGCAACAAAATCTTTATCTGCGTCAGGCCGCTTCCAATACTGTGGTACCACCATCGGACCGGCTATCCAGATTTCACCGGTTTCACCACATGGCACCTCCTGACCCGTATCATCCATGATAAGAACCTGACCACAATCGACTGTGGTGCCAATGCTGTCTACAACGGATCGGCAAGCAGCAAGCGGCATGATGGTAGCCGGAGAGCTCGTTTCGGTTGCGCCATAAGCATTGGCAAGCATTAGATTGGGAAGCCTGGCACTCATCTCGTGAATCGTTGCCTCAGGCATCGGGGCGCCGCCAAACGCACCGACTCTCCATGCGGAAAAATCACGGCCGTTAAAATTGCCGCGCAACAACAGTAGCTTGTAAATCGCGGGCACCATGATGCAGTAGCTCAGTTTTTCGCGTTCTGCCAGATCCAGAAAGTGTGATACCTCGAAATCGCGCTGCATGATGGTGCATCCAGCCGTGGCAAACATCACAAGCAACTGAGCTGCCAGCCCCGTGACATGACTTATCGGTACGCACACTATCGTGCGCTCCCCTAAAGTTAGGCGAAACCTATACACCCAATGCAACATGGTATGTACTAAACCCAGATGAGTAAGCATCGCCCCCTTAGGTTGCCCTGTGGTGCCTGAGGTGTATAACAACGTTGCACAATCGTCCTCTGCAGGAATAAAAATACCGGCTATAGGCTTGTTCGCATCGATCAGTTGTTCAAAAACGTAAACACCTTCCTCCGGTGCTACAGAGTCACCGCAAACAATACGCAGTTTTAGCGTAGGCGTTGCCGATGCACTTGGTTGCACAGCGACTGTGTGCTGATCATAAAAAACGGCGGCGGCCTCGCAATTGTTGTAGATAAACTCAAGCTCCGGTGCCTGCAGCCGGGTACCCACCGGCACTGCGATAGCTCCCAGAAAGATCGCAGCCATATAGGCGATCGGAAACTGATGACCATTGTCAACGTTGAGTATGATTCGGTCACCCACAGAAATCCCGTTGGCAGCAAGCGCTGATGCTAATTTTCGCACCCTGCTATCAAGTTCGCCGTAACACAGTCGCATGTCTCCATCAACAACAGCTTCTGCTCCGGGATGGGCAGCTACTACCGTGGTGAACATCTCACCCACTGTAGCTGGCCGTTCGCGATAGCAACGTACCACTCTGTCTTTGAAGTGAGTTTCGTGAATATAAGCCGGATCCGCATCAAGCCAGAACATCTTGTGATCCTTTTAGGAAAATGATATTGAAGTTGAAATATACCATTCAAATATTGAGGGTGAAATAATCAATAAATTGTACCAAGGACATGCCACCGGTGTTGACGGCGCTATTATAAATCCAGCCGGTTTTACGACGGGTTATCCAGCACTCTGCGCTGCAATTGCACAGGTGAGTTATCCGGTATACGAGTTACACATGACCAACCCGGCAGTCCGGGGCCGCATATCAGAAGTTGCACGAGTGGCAAGTGGCGTCATCACCGGTTTTGGTATAGAAGGCTATCGTATGGCAATGGAAGGCCTATTGCTTCAATAGCTGAATACGTGTCAAAACGTGTATAAAAGTCAATCAACTGAGGTCAGTCAATTTGAAGACCAACAACGAATACAAATGTCGCATCAGGCGTTTATAGCGCTTTAACATCGACATCAGCCATGCACCTTACGGTCAGTGTGATTTAGAAGCATACTGACCGTCTCAATTCGACCAGGACTATCCAGCCCCCAAACCGGTGGTCGAAAAAAACCGCAGGCGTGAGCGAGGGATACCCGGCACATCAAGTCGCTCGAAGTTTTTTGTCAAATAATTAATCGTGAGGCGTAAGCCGTAATTGCTTCCACAGCATGCCTGAATAGAATGCGACTAATAAAATAACTGTAATTATGCCGCCGCTACCTGCGAATCCACTACAGGTTTCAGTAGATTTATAATTTCATCGGTATGGCTTTGAAGCAAAGGCATTCCTGCATTCTTTAGTTCAATTAATTCAATTTTCTTCGGAAATGCAGCTGCAAAACCACGTATTGCATCAATCGTCGTAACCTTGTCATCTACGCCATGTATGATAGTAATATTCAAGGAGTTTGATTGTACGTCCGCAAGCCAATCCTCGAACAGTAGACCAAGATCTTGTGAAGCTGCAGTTATTCCACTCATAGTCGCTGTTTTTAACGCATGATCATATTCGCGAATATTTCCTGCTTCAAGCACATGTTTTGCGTCTACCGGGTTCGAAGACATCTGGAGACGCATGAATTGTTTGGCGCCTATCGTTACCCATGCTTTCATAGCCCCCTTAATTAACATCTGCTTCATCGCAGGATGGCCTACACTGGCTTTGATTATCCCAGTCGCCCAGGTTGATTGAGTCTCAAACGATGTTTGATATCTTAGCGGAGTGCATGCAGCAATATGTAGTATATGACAGAACCTCTCTGGTATGCGGTTTGTCAATGCGTAGCAAACGGGTGAATTGGCGTTGTATGCCATTAAAGGACATCGCTCGACATTAAGTTGGTTGAGTACCGAGCTAACATCACCCTCGAGACAATCTAGTCTTTCCTCTCCGCTTGGTGCTCTGTCCGTTCTCCCGCACCCTGGTGTGCACACACTGATAATGTACAGCCCGGCTTCAAACAACTTTTGCTCGATGTTTGCGTTGAATGTATAATTTGCTGCGTTGGCAATTGTTAGGATAGGATCACCTTGCAGATCGCCCATCAGAGTCACTTCCACCAGCCTGCCACCTTCCCGCAGTATTTCTGCACGTCGTCTATATGGATGATTGACAGCATCGACAATTACGCCAATGTTTGTTGCAAAATCAGATACTGATAACGACACTCTCAGCAGTTCCGTTTGATTTCGCGCCCCGGTTTTAGCCAGGATAGATTGCAATTGCGTTCGAATGGTTGCGTGCGATCTTTTGCGCTTCTGTGCAATGTCCTGGGTGGAGTATCCATCAACGAAGCTAACCAGCAACTCCGCTTCCGTGCTAGTCAGATTGAATTGACGCTTGAGAAGCAGAGCAGAACGCGGTTTCCATTTCGTCGTCACTACGAATACCAATGCAGTGGGCACCCGCCCGAGTGATACTGTCACTGCAATAGTGGCATCACGATCATCATTCTTACCATGTCCACGCTCTAGGATTGCATCAAGATCTTCGTTTTCCTCAGTATTAAGAGCTTCCCTGACCAATGAAGAGATTTTTTGTGAGCTATCCAATACGTAGGGCAGATGATCGATTGTGTCACCAATGTTAAGTTCAAATTCCAAACTCGTAGCAGTATTGATGGCCGCTACGCGTCCTTCAGTGGATACCATAAAAGTGGGGTAGTCGAATGAACTGAGCATGCGACTAATCTCATTGCCAATGTGACCTGAGCGCTCACTATCAGGGTTAACAGAAAGTGCTGATATTGCAGCGTTTTCTATATCTGCAAACTGGAAATCATCAACACTTTCTGCCCAGGATTGTCCGCACAGAGCGTTCCACGCAATGACTAATTCATCGTACTCTAGTGGACTATCTTCCCAGTGTTCTATCTTCTTGATAATACTTGAGCTGCTGACTTCCATATCTAACTATCCTTAGCTTTAGCTCCTGCAAAGACAAGATAGCAAATGTTCTGTGGCTTCGCATACTACATTTGATGTATGTGATGGTCCGATTACCAGCGAATTTTACAGCATTTGCATCATGTATTTAATCTGCAGCTCGATTAAGCTCTATGTGAGTTCCAATACTTTTGAATTACAAGTGTTGATGGCAGATTTAAAAGAGGAGTTTATGTCATGCCGAAGAAAGAGCTGTTAAACGCACCTGCACTAAAAACTACAACTTCAACCATTTCTATCGATCCCAACGTCAATCATTTTTCCGGGGAAAACAGAACAAGACAAACGGCCCCTGTTACCGGTGATGATAGCGATACATTAGCCACGATAGCCGCCTGGCTTAACATCGTCGAGCCGCACAACACCGTTGAGTAACTTTTGTTGAAGTGGTCAGGGGCTCTGCGTCTGTCACCGGCGAGTTTCGCCGCTGACCGCTACCACCGGTCATTCGCCAACCTATGACCCGGGAATGCCCAATGAATAACCCGCCAGCGTTAGCGAGGGATACCTAATACGTCCATCCGCTGAATGTCTATGGTAAATACCATCTGTCAGAGAGATTAGTGGATCACGTCCAGTGCGTACTCCTTAATTTTCTCGATCGCTCCCAAACAAAGCCAGAGTTACAACGACTACAATCAACTCATCCACTGACCGCCATCCACGTTATAGCATTGTGCAACGATGTAATCGGCCTCAGCACTAGCGAGAAAAACGGCCATGCCAGTCAAATCTTCTGGACGCGCCATTCGACCCGCTGGAACCCCCGCGCCGACCTCACGCTTTTTTTCACCTGGTGCCTTGCCTTCCAAACGTGCAAAGTGAGCATCCACCCCTTCCCAATGTTCACCGTCAACGACACCAGGAGCAATCGCATTGATGTTAATGCCATGCTCTATAAGATTCAGTCCGGCCGACTGCGTCAAACTGATTACCGCCGCTTTAGTCGCGCAGTAGACCCCGACAAGTGCCTCCCCACGTCGCCCGGCCTGGCTCGCCATATTGATAATTTTTCCGCCCTGCTGTTGCTCAATCATCAGACGCGCTACCGCCTGCATAGTGAACAGTGTTCCGGCTACATTGATATCGAAAATTCGCGTGTAGTCCGCTCGTGTAATATCCACGATTGGATCTGCTGTAAACACCGCTGCATTGTTAACCAGAATATCGAGTCCGCCGAGGGTTTCAGCAGCAAGCGCTACACCAGCCTCAATACTGGATTGATTGCTGACATCCAATTCTATGGCTGTAGCTGCAGAACCGATCTCACTTGCTGCGATCTTTGCACCAGCGATGTCTATGTCAGCGATCACAACCTGCGCACCTTCACTGACATAGCTTTGAGCAAAAGCACGACCAATACCTCGAGCCGCACCTGTGATTAACGCTCTTTTACCACTTAGTCTTGTCATGCAATTCTGCCAGCTCTCTAGTGTAGTGGTGATAATAATAGCGAAAGTATTTGACACAAGTGAAATATTTATG
>CALGJU010000323.1 GCA_937928685.1 uncultured Granulosicoccaceae bacterium | reverse complement strand
GCGAGGGATATCTGATACGTAAAGTCGCTCATGTAGCAAAAGATGCATGTAAATAGGGTCTTAAACATGAAAGCAGCACCAATCAGGCTGGTGTAAACTCAGGTGCATTACTGACTGACAGATTTAAACCCCATGGAAATTAATCCAACCGTATATAAGATCGACGACCTGCGGGAGCGTGGAACCGCGCTCAGGGGGTATCTTTGACTTCGAAACCAAAAGCGAACGGCTTGATGAGGTCATGCGTGAACTTGAAGATCCGGCCATTTGGAATGATCAGGATCGCGCCCAGCTCTTAGGAAAAGAACGCGCCAGTTTAGAGTTGATTGTCAATCTGCTGAGCAGCCTTTCCCGCGGTCTGGATGATGCCGCTGAGCTGGTGCAGATGGCTCAGGAAGAGGATGACGAAGAAACGCTCAATGCCGTCAACAGTGATCTTGAAGCACTTGAAACCCAAATTGCCACGCTAGAGTTCAGACGCATGTTCGGCGGCGAGCAGGATTCGAACAATGCGTTTGTCGATATTCAATCCGGCTCCGGTGGCACAGAGGCGCAAGATTGGGCAGAAATGCTGTTGCGTATGTATTTGCGCTGGGGTGAATCGCACGGATTCAAAACCGAACTGATGGAAGTATCACCGGGGGATGTGGCTGGTATCAAATCCGCTACCATCCGCGTTGAAGGTGAGTACGCGTTTGGCTGGCTGCGCACAGAGTCGGGTGTGCACCGGCTGGTTAGGAAGTCGCCATTTGATTCCGGTAGTCGCAGGCACACTTCATTTGCGGCGGTGTTTATTTCCCCTGAAGTAGATGACACAGTAGAGATAGAAATTAACCCTGCCGATTTACGCATAGATGTTTATCGAGCGTCGGGGGCCGGTGGTCAGCATGTCAATCGAACCGAGTCTGCAGTTCGAATCACCCATGTGCCCACCAATGTGGTGGTACAGTGCCAGAACGATCGATCGCAGCATAAAAACAAAGATCAGGCGATGAAGCAGCTTAAGTCAAAACTTTATGAGCTTGAAATGCAAAAGCGTCGTGGTGATCAGCAAGCCGTTGAAGACTCTAAATCTGACATTGGGTGGGGGAGCCAGATCCGGTCTTATGTGCTGGATCAATCACGTATTAAAGATTTACGCACCAATCTGGAAACCGGCAATACGCAAGCGGTGCTGGATGGGGATTTAGATCAGTTTATTGAAGCAAGCCTTAAAAGCGGGATCTAAACAATTCGTAGTGAATGCCTTTGAATTCCAGTTCAGGGTTTATCTGTCACAGATGTATAATAAGAATTAATTCACGGTAAGAGAATGTCAGAAGAAGAAATTTCGGCTACAACGCCATCTACACCAGAAGATGAAAACAAACTGATCGCGCAGCGCCGCGAGAAGCTGACTGAGCTCAGAAAACTGGGACCGGCATTTCCCAATGATTTCCGTCCTGATCATACAGCGTTTGAGCTCAGTGATGAGCACGCACTGCGTGATAAAGACTTCTTTGAAGCGACTGAAATACCTGCGAAAATTGCAGGCAGAATGGTGGCCAAACGTATTATGGGTAAAGCAAGCTTTGCCCAGATTCAAGACACCAGTGGTGCATTGCAGGTGTTCGTTCAAATGGCGGGCGTTGGCGAAGATGCTTATGCAAGTTTTAAGCAACTTGATGTGGGTGACATCATTGGTGTTGAAGGCAAGCTCTTTAAAACCAAAGTGGGTGAGCTGACCGTCAAGGCGACAAGTATTCGGCTACTGACCAAGTCACTGCGACCTTTGCCTGAAAAATTCCATGGTATGACTGATACCGAGCAGCGCTACCGGCAGCGTTATATTGACCTGATTGCCAATGCAGAGGTTCGTGAAACGTTTAAATTGCGCGCGGCCATTGTGCAATACATTCGTGAGTTTTTTATTCAAAGAAGTTTTATGGAAGTGGAAACACCGATGATGAAAGTTATACCCGGTGGGGCGACCGCCAAGCCATTTGTGACACACCACAATGCGCTTGATATGGATCTCTACCTGCGTATTGCCCCGGAACTTTACCTCAAGCGATTGGTGGTGGGCGGATTTGATCGGGTGTTTGAAATAAACAGAAACTTCCGCAACGAAGGGCTATCGACGCGTCATAATCCGGAATTCACGATGCTTGAGTTCTATCAGGCGTATGCAACCTACACTGAGCTAATGGACCTTACCGAAGTACTGTTGCGTGAAATTGCTGAAAATGTGATGGGCAGTACGACCATTACGTCCACTGACGGTGAAGTGACTTATGACTTCGCAAAGCCATTCGAACGTTTGACCATGGCGGAGTCCATAGCGAAGTTCAACCCGGATATCTATGCCGACGACCTGGCCAAGCCAGAGGTATTAAAATCTATTGCTGAAAGCAAAGGGGTGAAAGTTGATGCAAGCTGGGGGCCGGGTAAAACGCTGACGGAATTGTTTGAAGCAACGGTGGAGCACCGATTGCTGGATCCAACTTTTATCACTGCCTACCCTGCAGAAGTGTCACCGCTGGCAAGACGTAATGATGACAACCCGGAGGTCACAGATCGCTTTGAATTCTTCGTTGGCGGGCGTGAAATTGCCAACGGGTTTTCGGAATTAAATGATCCTGAAGATCAGGCGGAACGCTTCCGTCAGCAGGTTGAGATTTTAGCCTCAGGAGACGATGAGGCAATGCACTACGATCACGACTATGTACGTGCACTTGAAATCGGTCTGCCGCCGACAGCAGGTGAGGGCATTGGCATCGACCGCTTGGTGATGATGTTCACCGGGGCGGCATCAATAAGGGATGTTATTCTGTTTCCCCATATGCGTCCGGAAAAAAAACCGGATTAACACCGCGGCTCAAACCTGTTTGAGCGCGGCGTTATTCGAAAAAGCCTGCGGTAGTTATAGCGTTCTTGCGAATGGAGCCAAACGCGCTCCATTCCAATTGCACCACTAAGCGTGTGGCGGTCGCGCAAAAGCGGCCCCGTGTACTACATTAATGTGTATGGGTGCACAATGACGTGGATGGTTGAAATGGCACCATGTCAATTTCTATAGCTATGCTCTCGCCGCGCAGGTAATCAGTGCATGATATTCAGTTCTAAAGTCGCAAGTCACTCTTGTAAAAATGTGGCGCGGTCAGCCTTAATTTGCCTGGCAGCAATGTTGATGACCGCCTGTGGTGGCTCCTCTGGTGATGGATCGGGGGGTCCGATCAACAACGGGTCGAGTGGTGAGACCGCTGAAAACACCATCAGTGGTAACGTTGGTGGCATTGAAGCCTGCTCTGTGGCCGATATCAATCGCTGGATTGATGAGCGCATGCGTGATGACTATATCTACTACGACAGCGTCCCGGTTCTGAATCTGCAGGGATATTCCGACCCGACTGAGCTGCTCGGGGATTTACGAGTATTGCCTGACGTCTATAGTTCCGTGGTAGATAAGCAGCAAAACGAACAGCTGATATCTAACAGCCGTGTGCCACCTCGCTTTGGCTTCTGGTCTCGGGATGCTTCTGATGGTAAGCGCCATTTTGCAGATGTGAGTGGTAACTCTCCGATGGACAATGCCGGTATAGAAAGAGGCGATCTACTCGTCGCTATCAATGGGGTGAATTACGAAGATATTACCAGCGACCTGTGGGGTGAATTTATTGTCGGTGAGCCGGACGAACTGTTGACCGCAGTTTTTACTGTGTCAACGGGGGGTGATGCTCCAAGAGATGTGCCGGTCACGAAGGCTGCCTACATTGAAAAGACGGTACCGGTATTTGGCACCTTTGATCAGGACAATGGTCAGCTTGGTTACATTAAACTGGATTCTTTTCGTGGTACTTCCAGCGATGAGTTGGATGAGGCGGTTGAGTTTATGATCGCTCGTGGTGTGAACGAGTTAATTCTTGATCTGCGCTATAACGGCGGAGGTTTTACCAGAGTGGCCCGCAAGCTGGCATCACAAATAGCGGGGCCAGCGTTTGTGGGTGAGGTGTATTCCCGCCGTCAGTTTAATGATAAATACAGCCGTTTAAATACGGATCAAACTATAGAATCACAAGCGCTTAACCTTTCGCTATCCAGGCTTGTGGTACTGACTACCAATGAGACAGCCTCCGCTTCAGAGACACTCATTAATGGTCTGGCACCATTTGTTGAAACGGTTGTGATCGGTGCGGCTACCGAAGGCAAACCTTTTACGTCAGTGGGTCAGGACTATTGTGGCAAGCGATTAAATGCCATGAGTACCCTGACCACCAATGGCGTCGGTGTAAGTGTGATTGGTGGCATTACTCCAACCTGTGCAGTGACCGATGATTTTCTCGCACCTACTGACAGTGCGGCTGATGCACTGACCGGTGCCGCATTTGAATATATTAAAAATGGTTCCTGTCCGATGCAGCAAATCGCGTATGCAAAGGCTCGCATGAACGATGTGGCACTAGAGTCATACTGAAATCATAAACTGTTGCTTTGTGTGTAGCGGGCGACGTACGCGAGTACTGAATTGATGTGTTAGTCTCCTGGTAGATTATCTTTAAGGAGAAAACATGTCACTGCCAGCTAACGACGACAACCTGCGAATTGATATTGTCTCTGATATTGTTTGCCCCTGGTGTGTTGTTGGTTTTTTGCAATTACAACAAGCGCTGCGCGAGTGTGGTGTGGGTGCCGATGTGCATTGGCAGCCTTTCGAATTAAATCCTGCCATGGTCAGCGAGGGTGAGTTGCTCGGCAGCCATCTTCAGAATAAATACGCCAGTACCGATGAGCAGCGCCAGGCCATTCGTGATCAATTGGTGACAGTGGGCGATTCACTTGGTTTCAAGTTTCATTTTGATGATGAAATGCGAATTTACAATACCTTTGATGCGCATCAGTTGCTTCACTGGGCAGCCACTTACGGTCGTCAGCATGAGCTGAAAATTACCTTGTTTCATTGCTACTTTACTCGCGGTCGTGATGTCAGTGATCACGATGTATTGGCAAATGCAGCAGTAGAGGCCGGGTTGGACTTTGAGGAAGCGCTGGTGGTACTTGAAGATCAGCGCTACGCAGATGCGGTTCGGGAAGCAGAGCGTGTTTCAATTTCCGGCGGTATTCAAGGTGTGCCTGCAGTGATCATCAACCAGCGAGAGTTGTTGGTGGGCGCGCAGGGAGTTGAAAAATACAAAGAAGCGTTGATGGCCTCGCTGGCTTAATTTTCCGCTGGCGACAGTGCACTGCTCAAAGTACGACCTTTTATCTTGCTTTCTACTAGGTTGGTGTTTTTTGATGCCATTATGTGTAGGATATTGTCAGGACGTAATCAAAGGAAGCGCTGGTGCTGATAGTAAAAAGTAAGAAAGTCCGCAGTATAGTTGTAACTTGTTGTTTTTCCTTGCTGCTGGTGGCATGTAGTGGTGGTGGAAGCAGTGGCGGTGACAATGAATCGCCCCCGCAATTGCCCTCGGAGTCGGGTCCGACAGTAGGCGTTCAAACGCCGTCAGTTCAGGGTGAGCAAGTCCCTCCAGAACAACAACGCATCATTGCGATTGAAGATTCCCGTGCCTACCGCACCAATAGTGCGTACAGCGCGGTACTAAAAGAGTGTGCGTTGGCTGAGTTTGATAACCCGTGTTTGCTTGCCAAGCTCCCCTATATCGGTCAAGCCAGTGCCGCCCCGACAGTTGAGGACATCATGCAGCGTGTGGTGGTCTCACATGACTGGATGGGTGTTCGATTTGAACAGATGCTGCGCAGACTGCCCGCTGATATCATTGGTCTGTTTTCGCCTGTCACCAGCATAGTGATTGGCAGTGATGTACGTCCGTCCAGCTTTTCACCGTCCAGGGGAAGGGTAAGGCTTGATCCCCGGTATCTCTGGATGACAGTGTCTGAGAAGAGAACCATTTCAACTGCGGCAGATTTTCGCTCCGAGTTTGGTGCTTCTCTGCAATTCGTTTCCCGCTCCAGATCGATGATCGGTGATGAATATGCGGTGGCCTATTGGTCGTTAACGGACGATAGTGAGCGACCCATAGACGAACTTGATATTCCGTTAGCCAGATTGCTGTATCACGAACTTGCCCATGCAAATGACTACGTGCAATCTGACAAAGTGGCAGGTCTTGCGTTAGATCAGACGCCGTCACAGGCGGTCGATCTACTCAGTGATACCAGAGTGTCTGCACTTCTTTATGATGATGTATCGCTGACTGCACAAACCTCTTTGCTCTATGGCCTGGGCGCGGTTCGCTACTTTGATGATGAGCCGAGTGAGTTCCATAAAAGTGTGCTGGCAGATACTGTGGGTGCAACGATGGATAACGAAGGTAAGACAATCTTCTACGCCTACTCGACTATCAGAGAGGATGCAGCGACCCTGTTTGAAGCATCGATGATCAAGTTTCACTACCAGGTGGATACACATGTCGGTTTTGCAAACAAGCCTGCCAATTACCCTGATTCATTCTGCAATGACTACAAAGTAGCCTGGGGTGTACGCAACCGTATCGCTTCCCCACTGGTGACACCAAGAGCAAAGTTTGTGACTGATAGAATGTTGCCAAGATCAACAGCGCTAGACAATTTTTTCAGCAGCAATCTTGGCCAGGCCGTGCCTCTGCGTGTCGGAGATGGGTGGTGTGATTCCCGTTACCTCAACTCGCAGCTTGCTAAAGGGCGGGTTGAAGGGCTTGAGTGGACAATGACGCGTGACTACGAGTAACGATTAGCCAAGGCCGTAGCATGCTTCTATCCCGTTTTGCTTTTGCAGGCAGTGCGGGGTGAAGGCTACACTTAAGTAAGACTTAACGTGTACACCATGGTAGTTTCGTCTTCTCAATAAGGCTGAGGCTGTCATGGACCACGAACAATCCCTGTTTTCGCTGCAAAGCATCGCGACAATCCGCTCGTGTTATCCGCAGCGTTTTGGCATTCCAAGGCAGGCAGGTCTGGTTAAGTCAGCCACTGCAACTATTAACTTTGCAGCCACCCGCGACAATGAGTTAGCGCTGCGGGATATTGAATCGTTTTCACACCTCTGGATTATATTTCTATTCCATAAACAGAACTACACCGGTTTTAAACCCCTTGTCCAGCCGCCCAGGCTGGGCGGTAAAAAGACCATGGGTGTGTACGCCACCCGCAGTCCTAATCGTGCTAATCCGATCGGGCTGAGTGCAGTCGTGCTTGATCGCGTAGAGTTTGGTGAAACAGAGATCAAAGTACATGTTCAAGGCGGGGACTTTCTTGATGGTACCCCGGTGCTTGATATCAAACCCTACGTACCCTTTGCAGATTCGATTGCCCAGGCGAGAAGCGATTGGGCGCTGCCGATTGAGCCTGCAATGGCTGTGTTCTGGAGCGACACAGCTGCTGCAGAGTTAACACAGGTGGATCAAAGCACCGCCGGAACGTCCGGGTTGAAGCTATTAATTGAGGAGACATTAGCGCAAGATCCGAGGCCTGCCCACGAGCGCAACAAAAATGGCAAAGCCGGTCAAACGTGGGGTGCAAGGGTAGGGCCCGTAGATGTAAAGTGGCAGGTGCAGGAAGGTGTGGCTGAAATAGTATCGTTGTTGGTGGTGTAAATATCATTTGAATCACGCCCAGCCCGCAGGAAACCCAACGCGTAAGCGAGCGCTCCAGCCCGAGGAAGCCCGAAGCGTAAGCGAGCGGTCCAGCCCGAGGAAGCCCGAAGCGTCAGCGAGCGGTCCAACCCGCAGGAAACCCGAAGCATAAGCAAGCGGTCCAGCCCGCAGAAAAACCGAAGCGTAAGCGAGCGGTCCAACCCGCAGGAAACCCGAAGCATAAGCAAGCGGCCCAACCCGCAGAAAGCCCGAAGCGTCAGCGAGTGGTCCAACCCGCAGGAAGCCCGAAGCGTAAGCAAGCGGTCCAACCCGTAGGAAGCCCGAAGCATAAGCAAGCGGTCCAGCCCGAGGAAACCCGAAACGTAAGCAAGCGGTCCAGCCCGCAGGAAACCCGACGAGTAAGCGAGTGAATCAAGCCCAGCACGTCCCCCATCAACACAAAACAACAACGATATTTATCCCGTAACTACACATAATAACCGTCACTCCCACACAGACTTTCACCAACGCAACTTTGAACTCTCGTCAATCACATCGTTCATAGTTCAAGCGGCTAAACTACCAGCCATTTTTAATCCAAAAAAACAAGACAGCGATTCATGCTTAATAAAATGTTCACCCCCCTGTGGCGCCGAATCCTACTGGGCACAATCTTTTGGATAGTCTTCTGGCCAGTGCTATGGTTTTTCCGTATAGGAGAGATTACCGGCCCCAAGGCGTGGTTTTGGATTGTGGGCGAGTTGAACTACCCGTTTGCACTCTTGGTATTCCTGCTCTCCGATGCGCTGCTGCTTCGCATGAAGCTAAAGCCGTGGTGGGTGTTTTTTGGCAGCGTTTTTGTTGTCACGCTGTTCATGTTGGTTTTCTATGCTCGGGGCGGGTTTAGCTTCGGGGTTCTCGCTGAGGCATTTCTTTTTTAACTATTGCTCAGTGTTGCATCTCGTCCGTTGGCAGAATCTGATGTGCATCTTGAATTCTCCGGTATCGCGATTGGAGGCCTGTTGGGTGCGTATCGCTATAGTGGTAGGATTAAGCATCGAAACAACCCCACAGATAAAAGTCCATGTTTGAAGAAAAACTACTCAACGAGATTCGTGATCAATTTCATCATGTGGACAGTTGTCCATATCAGGGTCCCCGCGCCTTTTTTGAGAATGCCGGTGGTTCTTTAACTTTGAAATCAGTGGTTACGGTTAACGCCGAACTCAGCGCTATTCCTGATAATCAGGGGCGTGACAATCCGGCTTCACATGAGCTGGTACGAATTATTGAACAGGCTCGTGCAGACGCAATGACCTTGATCGGCGCCAGCAGTGGTCAAATCATTGTGGGTGAAAGTGGCACTGAATTACTGTTCCGTTTGGTTCGTACTGCAATAGTCGGGAGTGAAGAGGGCGGGTCTGTCCTTGGCAGTACACTTGAGCACCCGGCAACTCGTAGTGCCAGCAGGCAATGGGCTGAAAAAACCAATAAGACCCATGTGCTGATTGCACATGACAATCAATCAGCGTCCATCAATAGCGATGATTATAAAAAACACATCACTCCAGATGTGCGAGTGGCGACGATAATTCAAACCAGCCCTGTGACTGGAATGGGGGTTGATATCGCCGCGGTGAGTAAAGAGATTCGCGCCGTTTCTCCAGAGTGTTTTATTATTGTTGATGGTATACAACATGCGGCACATGGCGGCATAGATGTAGATGCCTATCAGATTGATGCGTTTACTATGTCTGCCTATAAAGTATTCTCAAAACACAACTACGGGGTAGCCTGGTTGTCACCGAGAATGGCTGCTATGGAGCATGAAAAGCTGGATGGCAGTGCAGACCTGCAATGGGAGTTGGGCACCAGAGATACGTCAGCCTATGCTACTTTTTCAGAGGTGGTTAAGTACGTAGAATGGCTCGGTTCCAACTTCACTAACTCAACTGATCGGCGTGAACGAATTCTCGCAGCCGGTGCTGCGATGTCTGAGCACGAAGAAGGGCTCGTCAGTGCAATGATTGACGGAGTTGACGGCCAGCGTGGTCTGCGTGATATGCCAACGGTTCAGGTTATCGGTGGTCACGACAACAAGCATCGTGAAGGATTGGTAGCGCTTGTGGTGGAAGGGGTGCCTTCGGCTGATGTGGTGAGCCATTTAAATAATGACGGGGTGCGTACACATGTGCGTAAGAATGATTATTTCTCTGGCAATATCCTGGAGCCGTTGGGGCTGGATACATGTATAAGAGTATCTATGTGCCACTATAATTCAGCGGCCGAAGTTAAGAAATTTTTGCAGTCGCTTGAAGGCGTATTACCGGCATAGGGGGCGTTGTTCTACGGCTATATTTTGAAGCCACCTTCAACTCCGAATTCAGCGGAAGATAAATTTCTTTCCAGCTTTCATGCCGGGGACGAACTTGATATCCCTCGCTCGCGCTTTGGGTTTCCCTCGAGCGATTTTGCTCCCTGACACTTGCCTTACGGTCTGACTTCAGAGAGAGTCCATTGCACCGCGACTACCACGCGGTGCAATAGTGTTGTATAGGCTTTGAGTTACGAGCCGATTTTATCTTGCGTTTTGGTGTCGAAATCACTGGCGTCATGGCGTTCGTGAAGTTGTTCTTCCGGTTCACCGAAAGTTCTGTTTACCATTTTGCCACGCACTACTGCGGGCCGGTCTTTGATTTCATTTGCCCAACGGTTCAAGTGCTTATATTCGTGTGCCTGGAGGAATTCAGCGGCTTCATACACGGTGTTCAGCACCACCTGGCCATACCAGGGCCAGATCGCAATGTCAGCGATGGTGTAGTCGTTGCCACAGATAAACTGATTGTCAGCAAGTTGCTTGTCTAACACATCAAGCTGGCGTTTGGTTTCCATGGTAAAGCGATCAATGGCGTATTCTATTTTTATCGGTGCATAAGAATAGAAGTGGCCAAAACCGCCGCCTAAGTATGGGGCGCTACCCATTTGCCAGAACAGCCACGATAAACATTCGGCGCGTGCCGCAGGTTCAGTGGGTAGCAGGGTATTAAATTTTTCCGCCAGGTACATCAGGATAGCGCCTGACTCAAACACGCGTGTTGGCGTGTCGGTGCTGTGATCCATGAGTGCTGGTATTTTGGAGTTTGGATTTGCGTCAACAAATCCGCTGCCGAACTGCTCACCCTCTCCAATACGTATCAGGTGTGCATCGTATTCCGCACCGTTAAAACCGAGGGCCAAAAGCTCCTCCAGCATGATGGTGACTTTAACGCCATTAGGAGTGGCCAATGAATAAAGTTGCAGTGGGTGTTTGCCAACGGGCAGGTCAGATTGGCTTGTAGCACCGGAGATAGGGCGGTTAATACTTGCCCAGCGTCCTCCACTTTCTGAATTCCACTTCCAAATGCGGGCTGGGGTGTAAGTCCCTTCGCTCATTTTCTTCCTTCGTATTTTTCTAGTTGTGGTTTGTCGAAATGGTTTCGTTAATTTTACTTCGCACAGACTATACCGTGTTAGTGCATCGGTTGCATGTAGGCTCGCGTTTATTTGGAATAAATTTTAATGCTACTTCGGTACGATTACTTGCGTAGAACACTGTAGTGCTGCACGTAAATTTAGCCATGCGAATAGCAGTGAGAAGCAACGAAAACATGGTTGTACAACGGTAAACAACGAAGTGTCGCCGAGCGTTCAATCAGAAAGGTTGCATTTAAATAATGTGCGCTGATATCTGTCTGATAAATAGGATGCACATCAAGCTGTCGATAGTCACTGATACCTATAATACTTTAAGCATATTTTGCAAATATCGTTCAGAAGCTTGCATGCATTATTTGCTGATGCTTGGGGCTATTGCCAGGGCAGCGCCACACTCAAGTGCATGGCGCTGCTCTGTAGCGTAACAAACTGCTAGTGCTTCACTTCAACGACAGTACCGGCACGATCAAGCACAGAACCTGAGATGATTGCTATAGCGCCTATCACGCCAATACCCCACCAACCAGTTTGCGCTGCGGCCAGCCAGATACTTTGGGCATTGAGCGCCATGATGGTGATGATGCCAATAAGCGCAATTGCCACGACGGGAAGCTTCTTGAACAAGTGGCCATAGACACTCGCTGCCAGAAGAATGGCCACGGCGGTGATCGTAACAGAAGGTAGTGAGGTGCTTAACGCCTGCATCACTATCGCGGTCGTGGCCACGCCTGCCAACACTGTGCAGATGGTGTTT
>CALGJU010000322.1 GCA_937928685.1 uncultured Granulosicoccaceae bacterium | reverse complement strand
GAGCTACTCGATGTTACGTCGTATACATCTACTCCCTAACCGGAAGCCAAAGCCTTCTGAATGTGATCAGCGTACTTGGCCAGATTCTTCATTTCATCATTCACTTCTGAATTACCGCCAAAGGCGTCAGCACGGATCACTTCAAGGGCGGCTGCTACAGCGAGCGCTCTTTTTTCGTGCGCATGCTTGCTGTGATAGCCTTTGAATGCAGCATCGAAAGAGCCGTTGTCGTTTTCCATGGTTTATATCCAGAAATAGAGATTGAGCGCATTGTAGGTAGTGGATGGGGGCTATTCAAGTATCGCGCGATTTATAGTGAAGAATGATTTTAACGAGTAACAAGGCGACCGCAGCAAAAAAGGCCAATATCAGCGGCTGCAGCGTTGCTATGCCATTGATCGCATTAGGTAACCCCGCAAGAGTTTGCAGTGACCCACCCAGACTCGCAAAAAACAGCGGCCTTATCCAGCAAACTACCATAGTGGCGGGTATAAAGCGCCAAAGCCTGATACCCAGACCGGATGCAATCAGACAGGCCGCAGCGCTTGGGATCACGGGAGTTAGCCTTAATACCACCGTCGCATAAAAACCTTCTTTTTGAACCACATCATGCCAGTCACCGGGCAGCTTGAACTTTTGCGTCAATTGCTTAAAGCGATCAGGAAACCGGCGGCTCACAATGGTACCCAGTCTATATACCGGCCAACTACAAAGTACCTGCGCTACTGAAAAAATACCTGCTGCAATTATCGGAGAGAATATAAACCCTGCTGCCATAAGTATGAGTGAGCCACTGGGTACGATAAGCAACTGGCTGAAAATACAAACCAGAGCGTAAACCGCTAACCATACTGTTTTGCTGTCAGACGAGTTGGCTTGCTGGTTAAAGTACATCAATTGACTTTGTAGACTGTCAAGCCCATCAAAAAACAGCCACCAGGCCGTGACAGCTACTGACAATGCTACAAACAGCGCAACCAGAAACCACTGTTGCTTACGTTGCAGTGTAAACGGACGCAATGTGGTCATCGCGCCATGCGTTTATAAAGCCCGGTGGCTATGGCCATACCGGCGAGTATTAAACACAAACCCAACACATCCGTTGCGCTGACTTTCTCTTTAAGGAAAAGCACACCCATCATCATTGCACTTGGTGGTATCAGGAAAGTAACCAGTGAAAGATTGCTTGAGCCCGCTTGTACTAGAATTTTAAAATATAGAAGATAGGCAAACGCTGTACAAGCCACACCTAGCAACAACACGGCAAAAATCGAAGTGTAATTAGGCTGAAAAGACCCGATGGGTTCTAGCAAGAGAGTAGCCGGAATCATGATCAATGCTGATGCGGTCAGCATGCCTGCCGCTGAAACAAGCGGATTCAGATGGTTTAATTGTTTGCCAAAAATACCTGCAAATGCATACGATAAGGCGGCAATAAGTATGGCCACCTGCCCCATTGTTGAATTAACAGCGTCAGGGTTAAATGCGCTGGGACCAGTCAGCACGAGTACGCCAACAAAGCCAAGCGCCACACCCAGGAGCTTTGCAGGAGTGAGTTTCTCATTACTGAGAAGCCAGTGAGCCAGTAAAACCGTAAACAGCGGCACGGTGGCATTTAGTACTGACGCCCGCCCCGCATCTATGGTTTGTTGTCCCCAGACGATGCATGAAAAAGGTATGACGTTATTGATCGACCCCATCACTGTGAAGAGCATAAGGTTCCTGCGATCCCACGGAAACTTCACCTGCTTATAGTGTAAAACGCAATGTAGAATGATCGCGGCAATAGATACGCGCAGTGCCACAATAGTAAGTGGCTTGAAGTCCTCCAGTGCTAACTCTATAAATAGGAAAGATCCGCCCCACAGTAGCGAAAGAGATACGAGAAGCAGCCAGACCTTCCCGCTCATGGTGATGTTGTCAGGACTCAAGAATGATATCTATGCATTACGCTGTCAGGTGTTGCGTGAAAACAAGCCCACTACCCAGCGTCCCATAGTTTTGATGCTGTTGAGCGTGCCGGTGGCGGTTTTGCTTATCATCGCGAACAATAGACCCCTGGCCTGCTCCCGACTGAAGTCAGCTTGCTGCACTTTGGTGAGCGAATCAAGAAAGTGCTCTGCGTCTTCAGAGCTCATTTGGTTGTGATCGACCATCCACGTGGTGGCCAATCGAATTGATTCCCCGGTCCCCCCGACTACCATTCGCACGGTAAAGACCGGGATAACCAGCGCACCAATGCCGAGTAGTACTATTTTGATTGAGCCCAGAGCGATCAGCTTCAGCACTGGCAGCAGCGGTAATGCCATAGAGATTTAAGTCTGCAGGAGGTGGGACTGATGTGCCCACTGGAATAATGAGTTATTGAAGAATATAGAGTATCGGCGGCTTACGCCATCACAGTAAATACTTTTTGTAGTTCTGCCATGAGGGCTTTTTCCCCTTCACTCACCTGCTCGCCACCAAAACCCATGAACCCACCCTCAGAGGCGGCCTCTGCGACTTTCTTCGCTACAGTGATGCACCACTCCTGGTATTCAGCGGCTTCTTTTTCACCTTGCTTCTCAGTGACCAGCGCGATGGCCTGGCGCGAGTTGTCGAGCATATAGCGATTGAATTCTTCGGGGTTAGTGATATTTTGCTCTTTGAATTGAGCCATGGCTTTCTCACGATAAGCACCTGCTTTCTCCTTGGCTTCACCGAAGCTTTCGGCTTTTTCAAGCACCGCGGCTATCAATTGATTATCCGGGTAGTCGTTTTTGCCTGCTACAACGGATTTCATACTGGCCATAGCTTCCTTGGTGGTGCCGATAATTCCACTTTTGCCCGCGCCCGCCATAGCAGCGCCGACCATGCTGGGTACGCTTGAGATCAAAAACCATTGATCGTCAGAAAACTGTTCTTTTACAGAAGTGCTCATTTGTAATGCCTTTATCAAATACGAGTTAAAAAAGTTATCGCTGGCCAGTACCGTAAAGTCACGGAAAAAGATAGCATTTTCCGTAAGTTAGGCCAAAACCATGACGGAATGATACGAATTACAGGCACTTGTATCCAGTCTTGTGAATTCGCTGGTTGCTAATGCGCGAGTCTGTCCTATAAGTAGCAGCATGACCCATCAGTCATCGGCTGTCTTCCGCCGTGGCATTGCAGTTAGGATTCAAAATGAGCATCAAATCAGCCAGCAACCATACAGACTATAACCGTCGTAGCTTCCCGCGTCAGAACATGCAGTTTCCGGTGCATGTGGAATCTCAGGTGTCTGGTCGCGAGTTCGGGCAAATTCTGGATATTTCGCTGGAGGGAATTCGAATGCTCTGCTCTGTACCGGTGAAGCGCGGTGAAAGCTACCAACTGTGTTTTAAGATGCCTAGTGCATTAAGCGAAGACGAAATGCTGTTGTTTGAAGTCAGGTCAATCTGGACCTGTCCGGACGCCCGCCCCGGTTATTGCTTGTCCGGTTTTAAACTGGTGAGCTTCTGGCAGCGGTCTCATAGTCACTTAGCGTTAAGCAGTGCGATCAACGAATATCAGAATTTTCTGAAAACTTTTTAGCGGCACCATGCTTGTAAATGCAGGCGACTCTAATCCGTGCTTGTTATAGGCGCGAGCGGCTTTACGTGCTGGATATCCCTCGCTCACGCGTCGGGTTTCCTCGAACCATCCTTACTGCTGGCATGTTCAATCAAATGAACAGGAAGTACTCAAGTGTCATCTGTATATTCGCTGGCCGTCCCACCCCATGGAAACCCGCCAGCGTCAGCGAGGGATAGCGCGCACGTCAGGCCGCTCAAGTGATTGCCTGTCATTGGCGTAAGCGTGCCACTCACACGTCGGGTTTGCTGGGGATATCCTCACTGCAGACATGATCAATCAAGAGTCATCCGTATACTCGCTGGCCATCCCGCCCATGGAAACCCGCCAGCGTCAGCAATGGACAACGCGTACGTCAGGCCGCTCAAGTGCTGCCTGTCATTGCCGTGATCGGCTTTACATACCAGATATCCATCGCTGACGCTGTGGCGGGTATATCACGGGGCAAAAAGGCCTCACTGCCTAACTTTTAGCTCGATACCGATGTAACTTGGTATGCAGATCTGCGTTTCTGCGCCTTACTGTCTCTGTGACCCCGAATTGAGGCCTTGCTGGCACTTGACTCTGAATCGGCAGGAAGATCAGAATCGCTGCAGTCTCACATTACTGGAAACCTCATGGCCCAACTTCCTGATCAAGCCCGCGTTGTTATTATTGGTGGCGGTGCGGTAGGTGCATCCGTTCTGTATCACCTGGCTAAGGCTGGCTGGACTGACTGCGTACTGCTCGAGAAGAATGAGCTGACCTCAGGCTCAACATGGCATGCCGCGGGCAATGTACCGACCTTTTCGGCCTCGTGGTCTGTGATGAACATGCAGCGCTACTCCACAGAGCTGTACCGTGGCCTTGCAGACGAAGTCGACTATCCGATGAACTATCACGTCACAGGTTCTGTGCGACTTGCACACAACACAAATCGCATGCGTGAATTTGAACGGGTTAACGGTATGGGTCGCTACCAGGGAATGAACACGGAAATGTGTTCCATTGAAGATCTTAAAAATTACTACCCGTTCCTTGAAACCCACGATCTTGCCGGTGGTATGTACGACCCGTACGACGGTGATATAGATCCATCCCAGCTCACCCAGGCACTGGCTAAAGGTGCACGTGACATGGGCGCTAACATCGTGCGTTTTTGCCCGGTAACCGGGGTCAGCAAAAGCGGTGACGAATGGGTAGTTGAAACCGAACAAGGCAACATCAGGTGCGAGAAAGTGGTTAACGCCGCGGGTTATCGTGCACAGGAAGTCGGACGTTGGTTTATTCCTCATGGTGGCCGCGAATTACCGATGATGACAATGAGCCACCAGTACCTGTTAACGGAAGAAATTCCAGAGCTCGAAAAGTGGTGTGAATCTACCGGCAGAAAACTACCATTGCTAAGAGATGTCGATTCCTCGTATTACCTCAGACAGGAAAAAAATGGCCTGAACCTCGGACCCTATGAGCTCAACTGCAAAGGCCATTGGATGACACCGGAAGATCAAATGCCTGATGACTTTTCTTTTCAGCTATTCCCAGATGATCTTGAGCGCATTGAATGGCACATTGAAGACGCTATGGCGCGTGTACCGATGCTGGGTGAAGTCGGTATTAACAAATGTATTAACGGCCCTATTCCCTACACGCCCGATGGCAACCCTATGATTGGCCCCATGCCCGGTGTTCGCAACGCCTATGAGGCCTGTGTATTCACCTTCGGAATCGCTCAGTCTGGCGGTGCCGGTAAAGTCATGGCGGAATGGATCACAGAAGGTACTACCGAATGGGATATGTGGTCTTGTGATCCAAGGCGTTTTACCGGCTACGCTGATCAGGATTACTGCAACAAAAAGGGTATGGAAGTTTACGGCCATGAATATGCAATGCACTTCCCTCATCATGAGTGGGCTGAAGCGCGCGATAAAAAGCACTCTCCGCTACACAGTAAGATGCAGGCACTGGGCGCTCAGTTTGGCCCGTACAACGGTTGGGAACGGCCCAACTGGTTTGCCAAAGACGGCGATGACACCTCTGAAGAAGCGACCCAGACCTGGACCCGCGAAGGCCCCTGGTTTGATCGTATTCGTGAAGAATGCCATGCAGTACGCGATGCGGTAGGCATTCTTGATCTGCCCGGTTTCTCACGTTATAAGCTCTCAGGTGAAGGCTCACGCGAATGGCTGAATGGCTTAGTAACCGGCAACGTACCGCGAGTCGGTCGATTAGGTCTCAGCTACTTTAGTGATGACAAAGGTCGTATCGTGACCGAGATGTCTGTCATGGCCATAGCAGACGATATGTTCTTTCTGACCACTGCCGCGTCTGCAGAATGGCATGACCTTGACTGGCTAAATAAGCACAAACCTGCAGATTCAGCCATCACAATTGAAAACATCACCGACAGTTTTCATTGCATGATTGTGACTGGGCCAAAAACACGTGCACTGTTTGCATCAATCAGTGAGGCAGACTTGTCTCTTCCATGGTTAAGTCATCAGAGCGTGCAAATAGCTGATACTTGGTGTCAGCTGGTACGCGTGTCATTCGCAGGTGAACTAGGCTGGGAAGTACATACCAAAGTTGAAGACACCGCAACAATTTATGAGGCCATCACAAAAGCCGGTGAACCTCTCGGTGCCAAACCCTTCGGCATGTACGCACTGAATTCACTACGACTGGAAAAAGGCTACCGTGCATGGAAAGGTGATCTCTCTACCGACTACACCATTTTGCAAGGCGGCATGGATCGATTCATCAATTGGGACAAAGAAGCTTTCATCGGTAAAGAAGCTTTGGTGGCAGAGAAAGCCAGCGGTGTTTCAAAGCGGTTTGTTACCTTGCTGGTTGAAGCCGGTGACTGTGATGCACCCTATATGTCTACCCTCTGGCACAACAATAAAGTGGTCGGTGAAACCACCTCCGGTGGCTGGGGACATCGTATAGATAAGTCTATAGCACTGGGTATGTTGCAGGCCGATCTCACTGTGCCCGGCACAAAGCTGGAAGTAGAAATCTACGGCGAGCGGTTCCCGGCGGTGGTGCAGGAAGATCAACCATTGTGGGATCCGAAAAATGAGCGTGTGAGAGCAAAAGCGTGAGGGATGTACCAAACAAAGCCCGAGCGGTAGTAATAGGTGGCGGAATTGCAGGCTGCTCAGTCGCCTACCATCTTGCCAAACTAGGCTGGAAAGACATTGTTCTTCTAGAAAGGAAACAGCTAACGTGTGGCACCACCTGGCATGCCGCAGGCTTAATTGCACAATTGCGTGCCACGCAAAACATGACGCGACTGGCAAAGTACAGTCAGGAACTCTACGGCGATCTTGAAGCTGAAACGGGTGTTGCAACTGGCTTCAAACGTTGTGGCTCTATTACTGTTGCGCTTACAGAAGAGCGCCGCGAAGAGATCTATCGGTCTGCCTCAATGGCACGAGCGTTTGATGTGGCGATTGAAGAAATTTCACCGACGGAAGTTAAGCAGCGCTACCCGCACCTGAACATCGAAGGCGTTACGGGAGCGGTATATCTTGAGAAAGACGGACAAGGTGACCCCGGAAACATAGCGCAGGCACTTGCCAAAGGAGCCAAACAAAACGGTGCGACCATCATTGAAGGGGTTAAAGTAACTTCAATTCAACAGGCGGATGGTCGCGTCACAGGCGTTACCTGGCAGCGCGACGGTTCAGATGAAGTGGGCACAATCGACGCTGACTTTGTTGTCAACTGCGGTGGCATGTGGGCGCATGAGGTGGGTCGTATGGCAGGCGTTAATGTGCCACTGCAAGCTTGTGAACATTTTTATATTGTCTCTGAAAGCATTGAAGGACTGACTCAGCTACCTGTACTTCGCGTGCCAGATGAATGCGCCTATTACAAAGAAGACGCCGGCAAGATGTTGCTTGGTGCGTTTGAGCCTGTGTCAAAACCATGGGGCATGAACGGCATTCCTGATGATTTTTGCTTTGATCAGTTACCGGAAGATTTTGATCACTTTGAACCGATACTCGAAATGGCGGTCAACCGCATGCCGTTGTTGGGCGATGCAGGCATTCACAC
>CALGJU010000321.1 GCA_937928685.1 uncultured Granulosicoccaceae bacterium | reverse complement strand
CCAGTTGACTTTAACGCCCATGGCGTCGTCGTACATGCCTTCGGCTTTGGCGATCATGTTGGGGGTTGCCCACTCAAGAAAGAAGGCCACGTTAACTTCGTCTGCAGCTTGTACAGGTGCAGTGATGCCGGCAGCAACAGCGACAGCGGCAGCAGTCTTTAGGATAGTTTTTACAGATTTCATTCATTAACTCCAGTAGTTAAACCGCCATTCAGCGGGACGGTAGCGAGTGATTTCTAGCGAGTTTGGAAGTCACTTGGCTATTATTGCAGCTTTGCTAATTCAAATCCAAAACTCCGCTCTACTTGTGCGCAGTATTCGCAATCAGGATTGCATTTTTGTCGCATTTAGTATGTAAATCAATACTCAGCTGGCAGCATTATTGGCGTTTTATCAGGTACGTAAACTGAACAGCGGGTATTTTGTTGGCAGAGCATATCTGCGAGCGCGTATTATACCGCCAATTTCATCGTTATCTTGTCAGGACGCCATATGACATCAACTGAACTTTTCGACGGTCGCAGTGCGCTATGGATGCAAACAGCAGTAGCGGCACCAGATACGGCCCCTTTGCTTGAATCAACTAGCGCGGATGTCACCATTATAGGTGCCGGCTTTACCGGGCTGAATGCTGCGTTGGAGCTGATCTCTCAAGGGCTGACGGTGTGTGTGTTAGAGGCCTCATGGCTTGGGTTTGGTGCGTCCGGTCGCAGCGGTGGCCAGGTGAATGTTGGCCTGAACCTCGACCCTGCTGATTTGATTGGCAGGTTCGGTGAAGAAGCCGGAACTCGACTGGTCAGGGCGGTAAGCAATACCCCGGGTACGGTGTTTGACAGAATCAAGCAATTCGGATTGCGATGTGATCCGGTTCAAAATGGCTGGGTGCAGTCAGCGGCGACTCAGTCTGTCCTTGATTGGCAAGCGGCGCTGGCGGAAGATTTTGCTAAATATGGTTGCGAGCTGCAGGTGCTGAGTCGAGAAAAAGCCCGCGCCGCCATCGGCAGTGATAAATATCTGGGTGGTTTGTTCTGCCCGACCGCTGGAACCCTCCAGCCTCTTGCCTACACACGCGAGCTTGCGCGTGTAGCAATGGAGCGTGGAGTCAGATTGCATACGGAGTCAGCAGTCACCCGGCTTGAAAAGACGAATGGCTGGAAGGTGCACACCGCTCAGGGCTCGGTCAGTTGTAAAAAAGTGCTGGTGTGTACGAACGGCTACACAGAAAGCACACCGGTGCCGGGGCTTGAGAAAAAGGTTGTTCCCATCAGGAGCGTGCTGGCCGCCACGGAACCATTGTCTGCGGAACTTCGGGCAAAAATTCTCCCTGGTGAGGTCAGTTTTGTCGACAAACGCAGGCTCATACTCTATATGAGATACGACCGTGACGGTCGCTTGTGCTGCGGTGATCATGGTCCGATGCGTGATGAATTCACCCGCACTGATTACGATGCAATGAAGAAGCGGGTAGTAGAAATATTTCCAGCGCTGCGTGATACCCGGTGGGATTATCACTGGGGCGGGCGTATAGCATTCACCAAAGATTCTCTGCCATTTCTGACCGAGATTGAGCCGGGGTTGGTAGCCGCTATGGGCTACAACGGCCGTGGTGTGGGGATGGGTACTGTGCTTGGCGTTGAGGCGGGGCGCTTTGTGGCGGGATTGGATAAAGAGAAACTATCGTTTCCTGTATCATCTCCCAAGGCGTTCGCACTGCATCGATGGCATAAACCGGGGGTGAACATGAGCATCAAATGGTATGCACTACGTGATCATCTGGAATCAGTGCGAGCATAGGTCTGACACTAACACCGCAGTTTCAACTGCACCACAATACTGATACTTCCAAAATAGGGTTTTGCGATGAGTGATCTCGTTGCCGACAGCATCGACATGACATTCCCCATGCCAGAGGGGGAGAGTGTACAAGCGCTGAAGAATGTAAGCTTTACACTGAAACAAGGAGAGTTGTTGTCAGTCCTTGGGCCTTCCGGCTGTGGTAAAACCACGCTGCTAAATATCATTGCAGGGTTCCTGCTGCCAACGGCAGGCTCGCTCACCTTAGGAGGAGAGCCGATCACTGGTCCCGGTGTGAACCGTGGCATGGTGTTTCAGCAGGGCGCACTTTTTGAGTGGCTCACTGTTTCTGAAAACGTCGACTTCGGTTTGCGTATGAAGGGCGCGAACAAAAAACAAACCAAAGCAAAAGTCGAAGAGTGGCTTGAGATTGTTGGTCTGCAAGGCTTCGGTGATACACCAACGTATCAGTTATCTGGTGGGATGCAGCAACGCGTCGCTTTGGCACGCTGTCTAATTAATGACCCTGACCTGATTCTAATGGATGAGCCACTCGGTGCGCTTGATGCGTTAACGCGTGAAAAGATGCAGTCATTGGTGCTTAAAATCTGGAAAGAGACTGGCAAAACAATAATGATCATCACCCACTCGGTAGAGGAGGCTTTGTTGTTAGGTGAAAGGTTATTTGTGATGGCGCCGCGCCCTGGTCGCTTACATCGTGAATATCAACTGCCATTTGCCGAGTGGGGTTTGCAACAGGATCTCCGCTCTGTCAAGGCAACGCCGGAATTCGGCACCAATCGTGATGAGATTCTTTCTATGATCTGGAACATGGAAGAAGAGATTATGGGAGGGAATGCGTAATGTCTCTTGAAACCGTACGCCTGATTGTTGGTGCACTTTTTATCCTATTGATCATAGCCTTTATCTGGTCAATTGTTTACGGCCGTAGAGTCGTTAAAACGGAAGTCACTGATCTTGTCTTCGGTAATCCCTTAAAAGCGCTGGGTGGCTGGTACTGGGTCATTACCGGTGTCTGTAGTATTTTGCTTTTATGGTTTTACTTCTCGTGGGATGCGGCACGTGCGTTTTTCCCCAACACGGCCAATGAAATGTGCCAGGTGGCGAAAGTTGATTCTGAACTTAACGCCATGCGATCAACGTTTCCTATGCAATCAAGGTTGCTTAAAGGAACTTCTTTTCTCGATAGGGAAAGCAAACAGATTGAACGTGCCAGAAGAACTATAGGCAAGAGTGATATTGATGTTGGTTTGCGTGACAAATATTTAACCGCCGCTGATGCAGTCGAAGCGATATTGTTGTCACGCGCTACGGAAGCGTCACTAAGCAGTGATAATGCTGCAGCCTTAACAGGTATCGCAAGCCGGATTGATGAAATTACCGCCAACCTGGCTGACCCGGATTTCCCCGGGCCTGCAAGCGCTGCGGAGCAAAAGGCAGCGGATGAACAGCCTGCCTGGGGAGAGGCCAACAAAGAGATCCCTGATATTCCGAACACACAGCGTGGTCGAAAGTTTAACCAGGTCAGTGAGGCGGTCGCCGCCGTCAGCGCAGACTTTGCCAAAATTCGCAATGTAGATGATGCGTTTTTAGGTGAAGTTAAACAGCTCACTACAGAGTTAAAAAGTTATCCGGCATCGGGTTCTGCCGAAGATGCGGTGCAGGCGCAAGCGTTTACCAAGTCACTGGATAAAATTCTAAAGCGAATAGATAACGGCAATATCTTCCCGCCGGCGGCGCTTGATTCTGTAGAAGACGCACTGAAGCGTTTTAATGCAGAGCAAAGCAAGCAGGAAGGCAGTTTAAAAATTATTGATGCGATCGCAATGCCGGGTGGTGAAATACGCGCCGGGTCTACTGCCTGTACAGAGCAGGGTTCAGGACGCTGGTTGCCGAAGCCGTCTGACACGGTTGCAACATTGATTAAAATTTCTGATCCAACGGTTGGATTTAAAGCGGTGCCACTGCTTTGGTACGAATGGAAACCTGCCAGTGAAATGCTCGCTTTTTTCATTCCTGACTGGATTGCAGATCTGATTCCCGGTGAGTATCCACGGCATAGTACTGATGGTGCTATCTCTACCAACCTGAAAACCAAAGTTCTTAACTTTGCCACCGGCAACTACACATCGTTTTCCATCCCTGTGCCAGCGGGTCACTTGTGGGATTCAATCATGCGAGTGTTGTCAGGCTTATTCCTGGGGATAGTGCTGGGTGTACCGTTAGGGTTGTTTATGGGCTTATCGCGATTAGCCAAAGGTTTCTTTGATCCATTGATTGAGCTCTACCGGCCGGTACCACCATTAGCGTGGGCACCATTGATTCTAACGATCTTCGGTATCAACGATGACGGTAAGATCTTCCTGCTGTTTATGGTCGCCTTTGCCATCATGGTTATCTCTGCTCGAACGGGGGCTACAGGTACACAGCTATCGAAGATTCATGCAGCGCACTCATTAGGTGCGACGAATCGACAGATCATACGACGTGTGATTTTGCCTAACTCGTTACCGGAAATTCTGACCGGTATACGAATATCAATAGGGGTTTGTTGGGGCACATTGGTAGCGGCAGAAATGCTGGCGGGTACCACCGGTATCGGTTTTATTGAGAACGTGGCGCGTAAGCAGTCTAACTACGAGATCATCTGGGTAACCATTATCCTGCTGGGTCTGTTGGGTTTGATGTTTGATCTGATCATGCGTTGGGTGATTACCAAGACTATTCCTTGGCGTGGTAAGGGCTAGCGCTTATTGGTTTTGTTTCGGCTCCTGCTCCCGCTTTATGCGGGAGTAGTTGTTTATGGGGG
>CALGJU010000320.1 GCA_937928685.1 uncultured Granulosicoccaceae bacterium | reverse complement strand
CCGGAATTGAGGTAAAACCAACGCTACGCTCTATCGGAGGCGGCACGCTCGAACAGCATTGGGAGCTTGGCACAGGCGCGGATACACCCCGGGGGTTAATTGACAGCGGAGAATTTGATCTTCTCATCATGCAAGGTCGATATGATATCCATGAGAGCGACGAAAAAGCCACTCGATTCAACACTTATGCAGATAAATTCGCAACGCTAGCAAAACAAAATAACATGAATGCTTTGCTGTTCGGGCTATGGGCTACGGACTATCAAATCTCACCTGAAGAAGATGTGTTTGGGCCAGTTGCGCATGAAGTTTATCGCGCAGCCGCTGAGAGAAACTCTATTTCCTACGCCCCAAACGGCATGGCGTACACCGCGTTATACGGGCAGCTTGCTAATGTACTTACAGAAGAAAAAATAGAAAATGCGATGACCGCTGATGAAGTTCACCCCACTGCAGCACTCGCGTATCTTGCGGCTAACGTGGTTTATCGCACACTTTTCGCAACACAAAGTCCGGCGCTAGATGCCTACCAACCCCCCGGAGTATCAACCGAGATTGGCAATTTAATGCGAACTGTTGCACAGGAAGCAGTGGTTGATCATGGTTTCACTTGGAAGTAATCAGCCAAAATCATCCTCTTAAAGTTACGGTGAAAACAACAATATAGACACAGTTGCTTTATCTGCTACTCTGCCAGCAAGGGACGTAAGTTTTAGGTATGGAGGACAAGCAGTTATGAATTGCACTACCACTTTTGTAGTACACCCCGCATATTTGCACAAACACATCTATAAGTATTGACTTTAGCGTCATGACAATATAACTTGTCATGACGCTTTATATTTTTGCATGTGTGATGTAAAAAAATATCGTGAAACATAAACCAAATTAGTAGCACTAAATTTGTACTTTGCTGATTGGTTTGAGGATTGGCGTGGCCAACTAGCAGATAATCCGGCTAGCGGAATATGACCAAGAATTGCGGAGCGGGGAAACCATGGAGTCGAATAAGTTCTCAGCAGTATTTATAGGGGAGCAAGGTGTTCTCATCAGTTGTGCAGAAGAGTGGCTCGCAGCGGGACATTCTATTGTCGCCATCGCCAGTGACAACGCGGCGATCCAATCGTGGTGCCAAACCAAAGACATCACCTGTCTGCCATGGACGGACAGCACAGAAAGCACATTACTGACAACTCCATGTGATTACTTATTCAGTCTGGCAAACCTGAGAATAATCTCTGATGCACTCATCAGCGTTGCGACCACCGCTGCAATCAACTTTCATGATGGGCCGCTGCCCGATTACTCAGGCGTAAATACGCCTAGCTGGGCAATCATCAACGGTGAGCCACATCACGCTATTAGCTTTCATCGAATGACAGGCTCTGTCGATCAGGGCGAAGTTCTGATTCATAAGTCATTTGCACTCACAGACGAGTCCACCTCACTCACCGCTAACGCCAACTGCTTCGAACTGGCAATTAGTGCGTTTAAAGAATTGGTTGCCAGCCTACCCGGTAAAAGTAGTTCCGCACCTACTCGTTCAACCACTCAGAGAACTAACAATCACTATACAAAGGGTGACCGACCAGCACTGGCAGGATCCCTTGACTGGAACAACACAGCATTACAGCTCGATCGACTGGTTCGAGCACTCGACTTTGGCAGTTACGACAACCCTATCTGTACTGCCAAGGTGTGGAATGGGAGCTCCCTGTTATACGTTGGGCAATCAAAACTTATTGATGTATCTCCACAGAATCAGCCGTGCGAATCACAGCCCGGTACCGTGATCAGTGTTTCACACGACGCGATCACGGTTTGCTGCACCGATGCCACCATTACGTTATCTAAGCTTACCAACAGTGCTGGACAACCTGTCCACGGCGAAGCTTTAGCTCAGTTTGTAGCAGACGCCAACAGCAAACTTCCAACTTTTGCGCCGCTCTCTAGCGCCGATCAACAGCTGATCGCCACTGCTGCGAACAATGAAGCACACTGGAAAGCAAGGCTTGCGACCGTATCGCCTCTCGCTTTGCCGTACCTTTCAGACACCCCTGAAGCTTTCGTTAAAAGTACATACAAAAACGCACAACAGATTATCCCGAATTTTGAAAGTCAACTGAAAACAATGGCGGTGATCGTCGCCTATTTTTCACGACTCACAGAAAACCGTGAATTTGATGTGGGCATTTACATGCCTTTTGCAGAAGAATATTTTGTACAGCACATTGTTCAAAGCATATTGCCTGTATCTATCACTATTGCGAACGACGTTACCGTGGCTACGTTGGCGCATGATCTTGCTACTCGCCTGACAGAGCTGCAGCAGCGCGGGCCCTACCTGCAGGATCTTGAGCTACGGCAAAATTCATCGTCACCAAAACATAAGGTGACGTTCCATCTGGAAAACAACATTGCCGAAAATTCACTTTACGATGGTCTAATCAACAGCGATCTGCACGTTTCAATTTCGGCTGATGGGCAATTCATCGATTGGGCATTAAACACTCAGGCAGACTCCGCCGCAGTCGCGACTATGCAATCACAATTAGCAGAACTTTTTTCAGATACCAATACCTACAACACTGACATCTCAAAATTGAACTTATTGCCAGCATCTGATCTCGATCAATTACACAACAACTGGAACAACACCGCAATCGACTATCAACCGATGCCGGTGCACACCGCTTTTGAAAACGCTGTATCCCAACATCCTGATCGTATTGCATTTGTATTCGAATCAGAATCAGTGACCTACCGCGAACTTAATCACAAGGCAAACCAGCTTGCTCAACTGCTTATTGATGATGACTTAACACCCCGTAAGAGAGTGGGCGTGTTGATGGATCGCTCTATAGACATGGTTGTCGCTCTGTTGGCGATCTTAAAAACCGGTTGTGCCTATGTACCTCTCGATCCAACCTACCCTGTTGGTCGGCTCGCTCACATGGTCAACGATGCTGGACTGGCGCTAATCCTATGTGATGATCACTTGAAGAATTTCCTCAATACAGGTCAGATTCCTGTACACGTGGTCGACAGTGAAGTCTCAACAATGGAGACTGCCGCAAGCAACCCCAACGTAGGCATTGCCGAAGATGCACTTGCCTATGTGATATACACTTCCGGCTCTACAGGCCTGCCTAAAGGAGTAATGGTTGAGCACAGAAATGTAGCTAATTTCTTTGTCGCCATGGATGAAACGGTAAAACCGCCTTACGAAACCTGGCTCGCGGTTACCAGTATTTCATTTGATATTTCTGTACTGGAGATTTTTTGGACGCTAGCACGTGGTTTTAAAGTGGTTCTGTACTCAGATGAGCGCCGGCAAAAAAGCCAATCACAAGTCCGCAGTCAATATCCGGATCAATCCATTGATCTAAGTCTCTTCTACTGGAACGTCGCTGAAGAAGAGAGCCTCAATCGCAGTGACAAGTATCGGTTATTGCTTGAGGGAGCTCAGTTTGCCGATCAGAATGGATTCGCCGCCGTGTGGAATCCTGAAAGACACTTCGCGGCGTTTGGCGGATCCTTCCCCAACCCGGCTGTGACTTGCGCTGCAATTGCTGCAACCACTAAAAACATACACATACGAGCAGGCAGTTGTGTTGCTCCACTACACAGTCCGATTCGTATTGCCGAAGACTGGTCTGTTATTGATAACTTATCTAACGGGAGAGTCGGAGTCGCATTTGCCTCTGGCTGGGCACCACCAGACTTTGCAATCCTTCCAGGCAATTTTAAAAATGCCAAAACCATTATGTTTGATCACCTCGAAAAGGTTCGGCAATTGTGGCGTGGCGAAACAGTAGACTTTGATGGCCCCAACGGCACGGTAGCGGTGCGCACTCTGCCAAGACCGATTCAAAAAGAACTGCCGGTTTGGATTACCACAGCGGGAAATATTGAAAGCTATCGAAGCGCTGGCACCATGGGTGCAAATATTCTTACCCACCTACTGGGTCAGAGTATCGAAGACGTTCAAGAAAAAGCTACCGCCTATCATGAAGCATGGAAACTCGCCGGTCATAAAGGTAGGGGCAGAATTACCGTCATGCTCCATACTTTCGTGGGTGAGAGCAAAGATGCTGTAAAAGCCATTGTTCACCAACCGATGAAGCAGTACCTTAAATCGGCGATGTTCCTGGTTAAAGCCGCAGCATGGAATTTCCCTACTTTTAAAAAGCTTAGTGACGAATCAGGCACTTCGATAGACAGTTACTTTGACACCATGTCAGAAGAAGAGCTGGATGCGTTATTAGAGTTCGCCTTCGACCGATATTTTGAAACCAGCGGCCTGTTCGGCTCCGTCGACGATGCGGCAGCAATGATAGACACCTGCAAGTCACACGGTGTTGATGAAGTGGCGTGCCTGATTGATTTTGGCGTTGATGATCAACAAGTGCTCGATCATCTACCGTATCTTGCACAATTGCGAACAGCAGTGTGCGACTCAACTGTAGAAGAGACTCACGACTACACTATAGACCGCTTGATCAAGCAGCATCGCGTCACACACCTTCAGTGTACGCCGTCTATGGCGAGCATGCTGGTGTCAGATGATGACAGCAGAGAAGCATTGAAAGACTTAACGCACCTCCTGGTGGGTGGTGAAGCCCTGCCGGATCAATTAGCCAAAGACCTCGCAAACACAGTCAACGGCTCAGTAAGCAATATGTACGGGCCTACCGAAACCACCATTTGGTCAAGCACTACCGACATCAGCCGTGACATCGACAAGGTCACAATTGGCCGCCCGATTGCCAACACTCAAATATATATTATTGATAAAAACGCGGAGCTAATGCCTCATGGTCTTGCTGGTGAATTGGCCATTGGCGGTGATGGTGTTGTTCGTGGTTATCACAACAACCAGGCGCTCACTGACGAGCGTTTTATAAAGAACCCTTTCAGTGACGCTCCAAATGCAAAAATGTATAGAACAGGCGATCTCGCCATGTACGCTAAGGACGGCTCCATTGTCTATCTCGGTAGACTGGATCATCAAGTAAAGCTTCACGGGTATCGTATTGAGCTGGGTGAAATAGAATCTGCACTAAGCAGGTTCGACTTCATCTCTCAGGCTGCGGTAATCGTCAGGGAAGACACACCAAACGATCGCCGTATAGTTGCCTATTTGGTTACCACCGGGGTTAAGCCAGACGCAGAGGAACTCAAAGAGCGACTTAAAGAAACTTTGCCACAGTTCATGCTGCCATCGACTTTCGTGTCTCTACCTGCCTTACCACTAACACCAAACGGTAAAATAGACCGTAACGGCTTACCAAAACCGACAACATCCACCAAGCGTACTGCGACGAAAACCGTGGTAGCTCCTGAAAACGACATAGAGGTAACAATCGCTGATTGTTGGAAGCAAACACTTGGCATTGAAGCAGTCGGACGAAATGAAAACTTTTTTGATATCGGTGGAAACTCCATATTGCTGCTCGACGTATTGGCAAGGTTGAACAAACAGGTCGCCATTCCTCAAAAAGTTAAGATCACTGATGTATTTCGATATTCTACTGTCGAAGCTTTAGCCGGTTATCTCAGTAAGACGGCACAACCTGCCACACCAGCCAATAACACGACACCCAACATCAGCACCACGGGAACTGATCGCGCCGGGTCTAGAAGAGCTGCGATGAATCGCAGACGACGCCCTGGTACCCAGCCACAAAATCAAACTGCACCGTAAATTTACAAAGTAACCGGTTAATAGACACAGGCATTTATGATGAATGAATCATCTAACGGAAACACCGAAAACGATATCGCCATCATAGGCATGGCATGTCGCTTTCCAGGTGCCAATACCCCAGGCCAGTTTTGGGAGAATTTACGTGCTGGTAAAGAATCACTCACGTCGCTCACAGACGAAGAGCTCGGCGCTGCAGGTGTCACCAAAGAACAACTTAAAAATTCCGACTACGTTAAGAGTGGAATGTTTCTAGAGGACTTTGATGCTTTTGACGGTGAGTTTTTTGGCTTCAGTCCGTTGGATTCAAAAATACTTGACCCTCAACATCGTCACTTTCTGGAGTGCTCCTGGGAGGCGTTTGAGGACGCCGGCTACGTTCCAGGGAAATCAAACGGTGCTGTTGGTGTATTCTCAGGTTCAGGCTATAACTCTTATCTTTCACAGAACCTTTTAAGTAATGAGGAACTGGTAGACGATGTTGGTTTTTTTCTTCTACGCCACACTGGCAACGATAAAGACTTTCTCGCAACACGGGTGTCCTACCTATTAAACCTTAAAGGCCCCAGTGTTAATGTTCAAACCGCTTGCTCTACCTCACTGGTAGCCATTCATATGGCGGGACAAAGCCTTCTTAACGCCGAATGTGACATGGCCTTAGCAGGTGGCGTCACCATCGACATGCCACACAAGCATGGTTATCTTTACAAAGAAAGCGAAATTCTCTCACCAGATGGGCATTGTCGCCCGTTTGATGCCGACTCCAAAGGCACGGTTTTCGGTAGTGGCGTTGGTTGTATATTATTAAAGCGCTATGATGACGCTGTGAACGATAACGATAATATTCATGCTGTAATAAAAGGCACAGCAATCAACAATGACGGATCTGACAAAGTCAGCTATCTGGCTCCAAGTGTTGACGGTCAAATTTCAGCCATACAAGAAGCCCTGGATATTGCAGAGATAGATCCCACATCAGTCAGTTATATTGAGTGCCACGGCACCGGCACCCCGATGGGAGATCCTATTGAAGTCGAGGCGTTAACTCAGGCATATAGTCAGGACGAAAACAATCATAAATGCGGTATAGGCTCAGTTAAATCAAACATCGGTCATACAGATACCGCCGCAGGTGTAGCAAGCTTGATCAAGGTAGTGCAATCCCTGAAACACAAACAACTCGCTCCAACCCTTCACTACCAACAAGCCAATCCGTCAATAGACTTTGATAACAGCCCTTTCTATGTAAACGCAGCGTTATCTGACTGGCACAGTGACACCCCTTTGCGAGCGGGTGTCAGCTCACTGGGTGTGGGCGGCACAAACGCGCACGTTATACTTGAAGAATCGATACATAGTGCTCCACCGTCTGCCACTGCGCGTGAAGAACTGGTGCTGCTTTCTGCCAAAAGCGAATTGTCTCTACAAAAATACTCAGACGTATTGGCCGAACACCTTGATCAAACACCTGATCTCAACCTGAGAGACATCAGCTACACGCTGGCGGCGGGTCGGCAATCATTTCGACACCGAACATTTGCAATAGCAGAACACACCGCGCACCTGTCTCAAGTGCTTGATGCACAAGACAACAGCAATATGACACCAGCAGAAGCGCCTAAAGAACCAAAGTCAACTGCCCTAATGTTTGCAGGAGGCGGCAGCCAGCACGCTAATATGGGCCGCGAGCTTTATCATTCAGAACCGGTATATCGGGATGCGGTTGACGAGTGCCTCGAACTCATCAAAGAATTTACCGACTACGATCTATTACCAATTCTCTACCCAGATAGCGAGCAAGCAGATACACCGATGGTCAGACCAAGCCGCGGACTGCCCGCATTGTTTATCACGCAATTTGCCCAGACCAGGCTTTGGCAGTCCTGGGGCATTCCAATCGACGCTATGATAGGTCACAGCATGGGTGAAAATACAGCCGCCTGCCTGGCCGGTGTATTCTCACTTAAAGATGCACTGGGCCTTGTCTCGCTACGCGGCAAACTATTTGAGACCGTCGAACGAGGTGGCATGATCAGCGTTTCAATGAGTGCTGAGTCGCTTGCCGAACTGACTGAACCGATGGGGCTCGATATTGCCGCAAGCAATGCGCCTGATCTCAGTGTCGCTTCTGGCCAAAAAGATAAATTAAACGAGCTACAGACTATTCTCGAAAACAGAGAGATTACTTTCCAGCAAATTCATATTGATGTTGCCGCCCACTCCAGAATGCTTGAAAATATTCTCGAACCATTCAGGCAATATCTGCAGTCAATTCAACTTAACATCCCGAATACGCCATTTATCTCTAACTTAAATGGACAATGGATTACAGCAGAGCTTGCCACCGATCCGGAATACTGGGTGGATCATTTACGTCATACGGTAGTATTTGACACCGGAATAAAAACCCTCATCGACGAAGATAAATTTGTCTTCTTAGAAGTCGGCCCAGGGAAAACACTATCCAGTCTGGCCAGATTGCAAGTCTCAGACAACCAGTGTGTCATAGAACCTTCTATGCCTCACATTGACGATGACACAAGCGAACGACGCACCATGCTTCATACTATGGGGCGTTTATGGCAAGGCGGCGCGGTAATTCAGCACCATCAACAATATGCCGATTGCCGCAAAGTATCGCTGCCCACTTACCAATTCGCTAAAACTAAACACTGGGTAGAGCCGGAGAACTCCGCTCAGAATCAGAACACTCGTGCGGACAGCCCTGAACAAAGCTTCTATCAACCGGTCTGGCAACGTGCTCCAATGGCAACAACCGACTATCGCGATTTACTGAAAGATAAAAACGTGTTGATACTTTCCGGTATGCACGAAGTTAACGAGCCATTGTCTGAAGCTGTTATTGATTCAGCAGCAAACCTTATTACCGCAAGTCCGGGAAAAGGTTTCTCTAAAGTAACATCTTCACATTACACTCTGGATTTAAGAAAATCGGAAGACTACGTAGCGCTGTTGACAAGCCTTTCGGAAGCCGAAATGCTACCCGATTTTGTTATTCATACCTTGGCCCTGGAATCTGGTTCAGAATTGTCTGTATCAAACAGTTTTAACGACTGCCAATACAGTTTTGACAGCTTATTTCATCTTGCTCATGCCATGATTAATGCAGATGTCAGCCGGAACATGAAATGGCTAGTTCTCACACAGGCAACGCAGCAACTCGCCGGTGAGTCAATTCAAAATCCACTGCAAGCGTTAACACTCGGTCCTTGCAAGGTAATTCCGGCGGAGTGCTCGAATATCACTTGCCGTGCAATAGATTTGCCTGAGCGCATCAATACCAAGGTGATAGTACCGCATATACTTGAGACACTGGAAACAGCTACATCCGCTACTTTGGCGTATCGTGGAAACGCGTTTTTCACCCAGAGCTTTCAAAACACTACCTCAGTCGAACGCATCACAACCCAACAGAACGTACGCGAAAATGGCACTTATTTAATCACCGGGGGTACTGGTGGCCTTGGATTAATTGCAGCCGAAACACTATCAGCAGATGCGAATATAAACCTGGTACTACTCAGCCGGAGCGCTTTGCCAGCGCGCGAACAGTGGCAACAACTCATCGACAACAAGAGCGAATATTCTGACACTCTGTTTCGATTGATGGCTATCGAAGCTCGCGGATCAAAAGTTATTCACTATAGCGCTGATATCGGTGATCTGGAAAACCTCACCAATATCCGTACAAGTATAAAGAACACCCTGGGGAAACTAGACGGAATCATTCACACCGCGGGCGCGGTCGATGACAACTTATTAGCGCTCAAAGATATCGATCAATGCTTAGAAATACTAAAACCAAAAGTCCTTGGAACATTAGTATTAAACCAGGTTTTCGACTTACCGACACTTGACTTTTTTCTACTCTACAGCTCAATCTCCTCATTCACCGGCTTACCAGGTCAAATTGACTATGCCGCAGCGAACAGCTTCCTTGATGCCTTTGCACACTATCAAACTGGCTTGGGCAGCAACAATGTCACCAGTATTAACTGGCCAGCGTGGCGTGAAGACGGCATGGCGGCAAGAATGTTATCACCTTCTGCAGACTCCACTACGATCGCTGGCAAGCCTGCATCACACCCGCTATTAGGCTTTTGCACGGTCGATAACGGCACTACAATTGAATATCGAAGTCAGCTGTCTGTAAAAGACAACTGGATGCTCGACGAACACCGGTTGAGTGACGGTACAGCACTTATTCCGGGGTCAGGTTTCATGGAGCTTGCACGCGCCGCTTACTCGGAATCAACAGGCATTCGCAGCATGGTCATTTCCAATGCCACTTTCCTGTTGCCATTCACAGTCAGTGATACCAATTCAAAAGAACTACTTGTTACATTAGACAGCGAAAACAATAACTGTTTTAGATTTACAATTTGCAGCAAAAGCAATGACGACACTGTCACCCACGCCACTGGCTCTATTTGCCCGGCTGACAACATGGAGCAACACCAGAACCAGGCGACACTGCTACAACGATGCTCAATTAGCACGCAACTATTCGAAGATCCTGATCATCACCCGAGCTTGAACTTCGGCAATCGCTGGGCGTCACTTAAAAAAGTAAACATCGGTGATCGGGAAGCGTTAGTAGAACTTCATCTGGATGACCAATATCACAATGAGTTAGCCCTATACGCACTTCACCCTGCCTTACTGGACATGGCCACTGGCGGCGCTCAAATACTGATACCCGGTTATCAGCCTCAAAAAGAATTCTACGTTCCAGTTGAGTACGGCTCGTTACGGTTCAACGGCAGCTTTTCATGCGCCGCAAACAGCCATGTCATTCTCAAACACCACGACCCGGAAATAGGCACAGCAGTTTTCGACGTTGCGGTTTACGATACCGATGGCAGCCTGTTTTTAACTGTTGAAAACTTTGCTATGCAACGTTTACAAGCAGAAAGCATTAACATAACAAATAGTGATCAACCTTCTGAAGTAAGCCCGCTACTAAGAAAGACAATTGATCTTGGCCTATATACCGAAGAAGGCACAAAAATCTTACGCTCAGTAATCAACGGTGAGCATTTACCACAAAGAATTATTTCTATTTACCATCCCGACTATGTGATTGACCAGTTATCAAATAGCCGGGCCGATTTAAACAGGGTAAAAAAGAAGCAAACAGCAAAACCCGCACACAACCCCGATCGTGATACTGATTCACCGCTAATTGAATCAACGCTGGCGAAGCATGAGGCGATAGAGGTAGTTGTTGTCAGGTCACACCTTAATGAAGACGGAAGTCGCAGACTCGTTGCCCACTACAAGCCCGACGACTGGGAAAGCATCACTGTGAGTGAACTAAGAAAATATGCACGTGACGTGCTGGACCGAAATAATGTCCCTCAGCACTTTGTCGAAATAGATGAAATACCGCTAGATCCGGAAGGTCAAATAGATAGAACTGCACTGCATGACCCCTATGCTCCAGTGGACCGTCACATAGCACCACGAACCCCAGTGGAACAACAACTGGCCGATATCTGGGCCGAAGTATTGGGAGCTGATAAGGTCAGTGTTTCTGACAATTTCTTCGACATTGGTGGACACTCCTTGCTATCCATTAGAGTCATTGTCAGAGCTCAAAAGCACTTTTCGGTACAGCTGGATCAAGCACAAATGGTGCTATTAACACTGGAGCAACAGGCGAATGAAATACAACGCCAACTGCCCGACCCAACGCCGGACATGAACAATGTTCACCCGGCCCAATTGGCATCCAGCAGTGCTAATAACTCACTTAGCTCCACCGGTTCACAATCGTAATGCGAGTGGAAAAGGACCAATAGCATGAACCCGTTCTTCTTTGGCAACTCGAAAGCACCACTATACGGTGTCTATCACCAGTCAGATCAACCGTCAGCAAAACATGGAGTAGTGTTGTGTGCCGCGTTTGGGCAGGAGTATATGCGCAGCCATCGCGCGATGCGACAGCTTGCGACCATGCTTTCCAGAGTGGGAGTGCCAGTACTCAGATTTGACTATCGCGGCACTGGCGACTCAGCGGGAGACATCGAAGAAACCACAGCACAAGAATGGCTGGAAGATTTAAACCTGGCTATTGATGAGCTTAAGGACACAGCAAACCTGCAGTCCGTTAGTGTAATCGGATTAAGGCTCGGCTGCTTAGTGGCGACTCACGTGTGCAAAAGCAGAGCCGATATTACCAAGCTTACTCTGTGGGATCCCATTGTCTCCGGCACAGATTATATCGCCGAATTAACTTCAGAGATAAAAAGCCAACCACAGAATAAACGCTCTAACTTCATCGCACCAGATGGCACATTGCACTACAACGGGTTCGCAATAAACCAGGAACTGCAAAACAGCCTCAATGCCCTCAACCTACTCAATTCATACCCTGAAAACGTACCAGAGGTGGTTCAAATTATCTCTCACAACAACGAGCGTTTTACCTCATTGCAAAAAGCGTGGAACGAATACAGTAGTTTTACATGTCATAAGATAGATGCCCCGGGTGACTGGAACTATGTTGATGACAACGGTGGAATACTTTTACCTCAACCCATCATTCAAGGCATTGTCAACCAATACAAAATGAGAGAGGCAGCGTAATGCGTGAACGGGTATTACGAATAGGGAAACCACAAGCACTTACTGCTATAGCGAGCATCCCGAAAACTAACGTAGCTGAAGACAAGGCAACTATCATTGTCAATTCAGGCGTTATGCATCACATCGGCACTTGTCGAATGTCAGTAAAGATCGCCAGAAAGCTCGCCTTATCTGGACATCTATCGCTCCGATTTGATTTCTCCGGGATCGGTGATAGCACACCTCGATCAGGAACACAGTCCTTTACAGAGAGCGCATCAAGTGAAATCAGAGAAGTGATGGACTATCTGGAAAAAAGCAAAGGGATAAAAAAATTCACATTGATTGGCTTATGCAGTGGAGCCGATGCCATTTATGAATCAGCCCTCAATGACAGCAGAGTAACCGACCTTTGTCAGATAGACCCCTACTGCTATCGTACCCCCCGATGGAAGTTTAACTATTGGCTCTCACGAATTACCAGCCCAAGCCATTGGCTGCTTTTTATGAAGTATCGAACAGGATTAATGAAAGGAAGCTCCAATACTGACATTGGAGAAGATAACATCGAACTGCCAACTTATATAAGAGACTTTCCACCACGCGAAGAAATTAGTACAGGACTTAACAAACTCTTCGAAAGAGACATGCGTCTACTTGCACTTTTCACCAACGGCCAACCAAAACACTACAACTACGAGAAACAGTTCGAAGAGAGCATGCCGGATGTCGATTTCAAAGGTCTATTCTCCACTACATACTACCCGGACTGCACACACATCATTGCAGAACCTGACCAACAGGCATTAATCATAGAAAAAATCGCTGGGTGGGCAGGTGCTACGGAAACAGTAACGCAAGCTGTTAATAATGCACCGCCCCTGGAAGAAGCCGCAACCGCCTAGCCCGGATTGTTCATGATGTGGCGAGCCTATCGCGTAGAGATTTTATTCCAGAGTTCCCGTCTAATCTGGCAGGCAGTCGGTAATTAAAGGCGGTTCCCCGATCCGGTATCAAACCAGTGACAGTTTTCCGGTTGAAACCTGAGCCCTATAGACGCATCCAGAGATTGCAGCGTATGTAGCCCGGGCATACTCACTACGAGCGGTGCTGTTGAACCTTCCAGCACACCGTGAATTAGCGTATTTGCACCGAGTTGTTCGGCCATCTCTATCAATAGTCTTACATCACTTGTCGGGTCGATGTCGATATGTTCAGGTCGAATACCCAGGCTTAACTCACCAGCATGTTGAGGACTACGCACCATATGATCAACCACCGCACCATTGGGAAGCCTTTGGCCTTCACTCACCGGCACAATGTTCATTGAAGGACTGCCAATGAATTGCGCAACAAACACACTTCCAGGCTTCTGATAGAGGTCAACCGGTGTACCAAATTGCTCTACACGGCCATCGTTAAGTACCATGAGCTTGTCGCCCAACGTCATCGCCTCGACCTGATCATGTGTCACAAATACTGACGTAATACCAAGCTTGCGCTGCAGACGCTTTATTTCCAGGCGCATTTGCACCCGCAACTTTGCATCAAGATTCGACAACGGCTCATCAAAAAGGAAAACGGATGGCCGCCTGACTATCGCTCGACCCATCGCCACTCGCTGTCTTTGTCCGCCCGAAAGTTGCCGTGGTTTTCTGTGCAGATAGTCACCAAGCTGCAAGAGCTCTGCCGTTTCCTGAACACGTTGTTTGATTTCCGACTTGGGCGTTTTTGCTATTTTTAAACTATAGGCGATATTGTCAAACACACTCATATGTGGATAGAGCGCATAGTTCTGAAACACCATCGCAATATTGCGATCCATTGGCTCAAGATGATTAACGACCTTGCCATCAATGCATACCTCACCTTCGGAAATATCTTCCAGACCGGCAATCATCCTTAGCAAGGTCGACTTTCCACAGCCTGAGGGCCCGACAACCACAATAAACTCACTATCATGAATATCAACGCTCACACCGTGTATAACACGGAGTTTACCGTAGGATTTTTTTACATCTTTTAGACTTATAGTTGTCATCGCGAGGAACCGTTTATCTACTCATCATCTGAACAACAATAGGCAAGTGCTGTCGAGTGTTATTTTTCTGCATCGACCAGTCCTTTTATAAAAAGATTTTGCATAAACACAACCACTAACACCGGAGGCAGCATGGCCAGTAATGCCGTCGCCATAATAACCGGCCAGTCAGCCAGATCATCACCTGACGGAAACATCTGCTTTATACCCATCACTATAGTGTTCATTTCCGGATCAGTGGTAATCAGCAACGGCCACAAATACTGGTTCCATCCATAGATAAATAAAATGACAAATAGCGCTGCGATATTGGTGCGCGACATCGGCAATAAAATGTCAAAGAAGAAACGCATGGGCTTAGCTCCATCAACACGTGCAGCCTCTGCGATCTCGTCAGGCACCGTCATAAAAAACTGCCGGAAAAGAAAGGTGGCGGTAGCTGAGGCAATCAATGGCAGGATCAGCCCCGTATAGCTGTTTAGCATGCCGAAGTTTGCAATAACCTCAAAGGTGGGAACAATTCTCACCTCGACCGGCAACATTAAAGTTAGAAAAATCATCCAGAAGAAAAAGGTGCGTAACGGAAACCTGAAGTACACAATGGCAAACGCTGACAACAGGGAAATAACAATCTTTCCGATCGCAATACCCATCGCCATAATGGTGGAGTTCACCAACATTCTCCAAACGGGAATATTCACTCCGGACAACAATGCCTTTTTGTAGTTCTCAATAAAGTGCCCGCCGGGCAACAATGGTAATGGCGGTGAAACGATGTCTTTCTGCTCTACCGTTGAGGCCACGATGGCCAAATAGATCGGAAAGCAAACAATGGCAATTCCAAAGATGAGCCCCACATGCGAGATAATAGTGCCGGCACCATTGCGCTCAACCATGCCAGACATTCTAGTAGTGCACCTTTTTTTCGATGTAGCGAAACTGCAAAATAGTCAGCAAACCCACAACAAATAACAACACCACAGACTGGGCAGCCGAGGAACCGAGATCCTGCCCGACAAACCCGTCGCTATACACTTTGTACACCATGATATTGGTCGCCTGCTGAGGCCCACCAGCCGTGATGGTATGAATCACACCAAAAGTTTCAAAAAACGCATATACAATGTTTACCACCAACAGAAAAAACGTGGTTGGCGATAACAACGGAAATACGATCGTTCTAAAGCGATACCAGAACCCTGCCCCATCCATTGCTGCCGCCTCAACAAGGCTTTTCGGAATGGATTGAAGCCCTGCTAAAAAGAACAAAAAGTTATAACTGATTCTGGACCAGGCGGAAGCCAACACCACCAGCAACATCGCTTCATTGGAATTCAATACATGATTCCAATCGTAGCCAATTTTGTCTAAGTACCAACTCACTACACCAATACGTGGATTAAACATAAACAACCACAGTACCCCGGCTATTGCAGGTGCTACCGCATAAGGCCAGATAAGCAGTGTTCTATAGGTGGCAGCACCTTTGATGATTCGATCAGCCATTAACGCCAGCCAAAGCGCCACACCCATAGACACTATGGTGACTGATAACGAAAATATCGCGGTGGTTTTGAACGATGCTAAATAGTAGGGATCAGTAAAGATAAACTGAAAATTACCCCAACCGACAAACTGGGATTTCAGACCGAATGGATCGGGAATAAAGGCAGACTGATAGATTGCCTGCCCTGCCGGCCAAAAAAAGAATACCGCTGTCACCACCACTTGTGGGGTAATCAGAAGCAGTGGCAATAGCCAGCCTTTAAACGTGACTCGCTTTTCCATAATTTAGAAAACAGATCTACAGAGGTGCGAATGCACCCCTGTATTTTCTGCCTGCTATCTAGCGGTTCGCCTGTTCAAAGCGACGCAATAACTTATTGCCACGCTCAACCGCGCTGTCCATCGCTTCCTGGGCAGTCTTGTCACCAGACCAAATACCCTCTAGCTCTTCATCAATCAACCCGCGTATTTGATCAAAGCTTCCCAGTCGCAGCCCTTTAGAATTACCGGTAGGGGCTTTGCCTGTCATTTGAATAATAGCGATATCAGTACCGGGGTTTTTCTCATAGAAGCCCTCCGCTTTGGTTTGCTCATAAGCGGCCATAGTGATCGGCAGATAACCGGTATCCTGGTGCCACTTGGCCTGAATGTCTGAAGTCGAAAGAAATGACAACAGTTCAGCCACGCCCTTGTACTCTTCACTTTCATGACCCGACATTACCCACAGTGATGATCCACCAATAATCGTGTTTTGCGGCGCACCTTCAGCGGATTTCCAGTAAGGCAACGGTCGAATGTCAAACTCAAACTGCGCTTCTTTTTTAACACCGGCGTAGCCCGCTGATGACTCTGTCATCAACGCACAATCACCAGCACGGAAATTCGCACCACCTTCGTTGCGACGGCCGGTATAGATAAATTTACCGTCTTTAGCCCACTGGCTCATGGCATCAAGGTGCTTCACCTGTAGCTCGCTATTAAAGGCCAGCTCGGTATCAAGCGCTGCAAAGCCATTATCTTTTGATGCAAATGCCACGTTATGGTAGGCCGATAGATTCTCTAAATGCACCCAGCTCTGCCACGCAGTAACTAAAGGACATTCACTGCCACCTTCCTTTAGCTTGCCTAAAACACCGTCCAAACTTTCCCAGGTAGAAATATCGGTATCAGGATCAACACCCGCTGCGGTAAACGCGTCTCTGTTGACGTAAATAACAGGGGTAGAAGAGTTGTACGGCAGTGAAAGCATTTGCCCTTCTGGCGTGGTGTAGTACCCTTTAACAGCGCCGAGGTATGCATCAGAATCAAATGCAGCATCACCCTCTGCCATGACTTCATAGACTGGCTTGATCGCACCTTTTGCAGCCATCATGGTCGCAGTGCCGACTTCAAATACCATTAACAAGTGTGGCTGTTCTTTGGCACGAAAGGCCGCTATACCTGAGTTGAGCGTTTCAGAATAGTTGCCTTTGTGGGTTGCTACCACTTTATAGTCACTTTGCGAGCTGTTGAATTTCTCAACCTGCTCGTCAAGCAACTCACCGAGGCGACCGGTAAATGCATGCCACCATTGAATTTCTGTCGCGGCATAGCTGTTGCCAGCGAGACCCATACTGATAATGAGCGCCGTTAGTACGGATTTGATCTTCATTTTTCCCTCCGGTTTATTAACTTAATTAAGCCACATCTCACACATAAACCTGCCGCGGCTCTTCCCACAAAAGGTTTGCACTACTTGACCCTGACGAATTACCTACAAGGAATCCTTGTGGACTCATACCCCTCAGAAATTAACACAGTTTCATATTGGATTACCATCTGACAGAGAATTACTTGATCTTTTTTTTACCACCAGCTGCAATTTCCATCTGCATTATCACCACTACCGTGCCATCACGGCACCTGTCACCAAATGCCCCGCTGACACACCTTGAGCATCGAAACCCGAACACTTGACACATTCCATTTTGCAAGTCTATTGATCAATTGCCAGTGCAGTGGTCGGGTAGAATTCCCCACCTATCATTCAACGGACTGCGAGCATCGTTAATACTCGCTAGCCTGACTACACTCTTCCCACAGAAACGAATTCACTCTATGCGCTGGATCAAAGCGACGGTTAAATACCTCATTATTACTCTGATGGTGGTCGCACTGGCCATCACTGCATTTCTCACTCTGGCACCTACATTCGGGGCAGCATCCGGCGGTGAATCGCTAGCGCGAATAGAAGCATCCGATAACTTCCGCGACGGGCAGTTCCACAATATTATTACTACAGCAATCGACACCTCTGATCCGGATCAACCGCAATCAATCGCCGCCTATCTTTTCCCCTCTGCTGACAAAAACCCTCAAAGTCCGCTGCCGTCAAAATCGCTGGAGGTACCTCTTATAACGCCCGGAAAGTTTGCATGGCTAGGCCATTCGACCATTCTATTTAATGCAGGCGGCAAGTACATCTTGACTGATCCGGTGTTTAACCGCGCTTCACCCGTACCATTCTATGGCAAGCCCTTTGCGCTGGAAAACCCCACCACCATTGATGATCTGCCAAAAATAGATGTCGTCATAATTTCGCATGACCACTACGATCACCTTGATCACCTGGCAATCATGGAACTCGATAACAAGGTCGATAGGTTTCTGGTTCCACTCGGCCTTAGCGCCCATTTGCAAAGATGGGGTGTTGCAGCAGAGAAAATCACAGAACTGGATTGGTATGACAACAAAAACATACACGACATCACCTTCACACTTTTGCCAGCACGTCACTTCAGTGGTCGCGGCATCACCAACGGATTCTCCACCCTATGGGGTTCATGGGCAGTTGCCACATCCGAGCTCAATGTCTGGTTCAGTGGCGACAGTGGCTATTTCGACGAGTTAGCAACCATTGGTAAAAAGTACGGACCGTTTGATATTGCCTTTATCGAAAACGGTGCCTACAGTAACAACTGGAACCAGATACACATGATGCCGGAACAAGCTGTTCAAGCCAGTCTGGATTTGCGCGCCAAGGTGTTCTTTCCGATTCATTGGGGGAAGTTTGACCTGGCATTGCATCCATGGGATGAGCCAATACGGCGAGCCACCAAAGCGGCAAGTAGACAAGGAGTTAGTATCGCCACGCCTTTAATCGGCGAGGTATTCTCTGTTGAAGATGTGCCGGGCAATCATTGGTGGAAGTCAGTCGATTAAACTTTAGCCCGCATTATTCGTGAGATAGCGAGCCTATGGCACAGAGCTTTCAATATCGTGACGAATGCAGACAGCAAAGAAAAACAGAAAAGGCCCCCGAATATATCAGAAGCCTTTTACTTGTAAACTTATACCCGTCGCCTTACCCCGACAAGAAACAACAGAAACCAAAGCCCTAGCGCACCACCGCCGCCGGTCACAATAGTGCCGTTAGTTTCACCGCCATCAGCGTCAGTCTCAGTGCCATCCGCGTCGACATCAGGATTGTTATCTGTTATCCCCGTACCCGGTGAACCAAGCGACGCGACCTGAAACTGCCTCACCTCACGCACGGTAGGTTGACCTGATGCAGCAGTATCTTCCAACTTCCAGCTTGCTGCCTGTTCGATAGCGGGTGCTGTAAACGGAATCGGACCGATGGTATCAATGACCACTTCATCGGTACGCCCGGTACCGGCACCGAGTTTTAAAGTCCAATGATTGCGATCATCAATACAACTGGCGTTCAATGTTGCATCTCGATCAAGCTGCTGGTCAGCCATATCACTGTTAAACACAAATGCAGGATCAAGCGTCATTTCATCTGCAGACAACGTGGTATAGAGTCTGGTGAGATAGCGGTTGCCACCAAGCACATCAAGCGAGGCTTGCAATGGGTTAATCACATCTGCACGAATGACAGCATCAAGTGCGGTACGAGCAGCCGACAATTCGGCTGAAGTATAGTTAGATCTGAGGAAATTCTGATCAAAATACTGACCCGTTGATTGTCCGTCTTGCAGTGGTAAGGTTTCGGTAAGCTTATCTGCAATGATCGGGTTCTGGAAAAAATTCTGCACCAGACTTAAATACTCTATATCAGACGACGCATTTAAACGTGACAGTTGCGCCTGAAGATCAGCCGGAGACGTCAGCGATGCTAGAAGGTTGTCAAACCGACCCGCATAGTCAGTCGCAAAGCCTTGTCCGCCAGCCTCGTTCATCGCCTCGGTAATTAACGTTTGATAACTGCCGTAGGCGTTCTGAGTTCCTGCAAACCAATTGAGCCTGGTATAGTTTGGTGTGACGTGAAGATAGTTTTCAGGTACCGCACGCGCATCACCCAACAACCATACAAGTACGCCCATGTCTTCAAGTGCGGCAACCGCAGTTAAACGAATGGGCACTACAGGCTTGTCGCTTTGGTACTTCATAATAAGCGGTTGAATACTCCCCGTACCTCTATTCTGCTGTAGCTTCACTGCCACGAATTTCATACCATCTTCAACATACGGAGCCAGCAACTCACGGCCCTTGTCTGTTAGATCGTAATTATTATCAACCAACCATTGAGATACTGACTCTGCGTTATCACCACTAATCAGAGTCACCACATAACCACCGACATCCTGCACACTCTCTACAATCACACCAGCGGCAGCATCACCGCCTGCTCCATCTGCAACGGACGCCACCGGGGAAAACTGTTGTGTAGATTCCGGAAACGCACACTCACTGCCGGTGCGGGCCAGGTTGAACTGAGGTCGGGTCACAAGCTCCAGCTCCGTGAAAGTGGTGTTGCTGCCAACCTCGTAGGTAGGCGTTGACGGTACTGGCACCACCCAACTGAAATCCTGAGAATCACCGGCAAACTGAATTTGCACCATCGCGGTGATCTGATTGCCGTCCTGACGGAAAACAATCTGCTCAGCCGCTTGGTTTATCGGTACCAGCTGGCAGAAAAATCCACCGCAAGCGGATGCTACACCTGGCAACACTGAGGACAGCAGAACGAGCCCGGCAAGTACGCTTCGACCAAAAAATTTCATCATCAAACCTCCGTGATTTACGCAAAACAGCCAAATAACTATAGACTATTAGTATTGGGATATTATTCCCATATAATAAATATATCAGAATTTTCAAAAACCACAAGGGAAAGGGCGAATACAGAGAAGCCTCTAATTAGAACAACGCGG
>CALGJU010000319.1 GCA_937928685.1 uncultured Granulosicoccaceae bacterium | reverse complement strand
GGGTATTGGTGGCCAGTTGGTTTGGCATGATCCTGCGCGAAATTCCGTTTGTGTTTTCAGGTGGCTTGGAGAAGGCGCTACGCAACGTGCCATCGAGTTAGTGACGAAACAGCTCGATTTACGGAAAAACACTTAAGACATGTCCACTCGCTCACGCGTCGGGCTTCCTTTGACGTGTTGGTTTAATCCGCTTGCTTGCGCGTCGGGTTTGCGTTGACGTGTTGGCTTGATCCGCTTGCTTACGCTTCGGGTTTGCGTTGACGTGTTGGGTTGGGTCCACTCGCTCACGCGTCGGGCTTCCTTTGACGAACTTGGCTTGAATCACTTGCTTGCGCTTCGGGTTTGCTTTGACGTGTTGGCTTGAATCACTTGCTTGCGCTTCGGGTTTGCGTTGACGTGTTGGGTTGGGTCCACTCGCTCGCGCGTCGGGCTTCCTTTGACCTGTTGGCTTGAATCGCTTGCTTGTGCTTCGGGGTTGCTTTGACGTGTTGGTTTGATCCGCTTGCTTGCGCTTCGGGTTTGCGTTGACGTGTTGGCTTGGGTCCACTCGCTCACGCGTCGGGCTTCCTTTGACGAGCTTGGCTTGAATCGCTTGCTTGCGCTTCGGGTTTGCTTTGACGTGTTGGCTTGAATCGCTTGCTTGTGCTTCGGGTTTCCTTTGGCGAGCGAATACCTGTCGCGTGAGTGATGTGGCACTGATACACTGAGCGGCCTTTCTTTAAGCCGATCATTTTTTGCTCAGCGTACCACTTCAGGCAATCCTGCTTTCCGTCGTTGTTCACACCCTCTGGGGTGGCAATCCTATTGCCGCAAAGATGGGTCTGGAAGTTTTTCCACCTGCATGGAGTGCATTGTTACGATTTTTATTTGGCATCACCACGATCTGGTTGTGGTGTACCTATCGAAAACATCCCCTGTGGCCGGCTAAACATGAGTGGCTGCCGATTATAAAAATTGGTAGTTTGTTTACGCTTCAGATTCTGATGATGAATACTGGATTTAATGCAACAAGCGGAATCAATGGTTCTATTCTGATTTCTACCAACCCTCTGTTCGCTGCCTTGTTTGCACATGTCCTGATCACCAATGATCGCATCACTCCACTGCGCGCTGCAGGTTTGACTGTCGCATTTTTCGGCGTCTGTCTAACACTTCTACAAACGTCAGAATCGGGAATGAGTTTTGGCAACAAAGGTGATTGGATTTGTCTGGCGAGTTCCTGCCTGCTTGGTTATCGCTTAATTGCCAGCGCACATATCATGCAAAAGCTTGATCCATTTAAGCTGGCCCTATGGCAGATGATGGTGTCAATCCCTATCTATGCTGTCGTTGGCACAACCACCGAAACCATTAAATGGTCAGCATTTTCATACCAGACTGTTTTGGCGTTAGCCTATCAGGGTGTGGTGGTAGCAGGTCTTGGCTTTATGGCATCACTCTGGCTGATAAGCCGTTACCGCCCGAGTGTAATGGCAGGCTTTAATTTTCTGGCGCCTGTAAGCGGCGTGCTTCTGGCTGCCATGTTGCTGGGAGAATCTATCGACACCCTGGTGATTGCAGGCACAGCATTGGTTGCACTGGGAATGATCCTGATAACCATTAGAAGCTGACCACCCCGTCTATCGAAACCCCCGAAGACAGCCCGACGCGTGAGCGAGAGATCATGCCCCACAGGTCCACCACTTACCACCCACCGGGAGTCACGAAGCCATTACCAATCAGCTATTACAATCAGAAATTAAGATGCAAGCCGCATACAGCGCAAGCTATGCACTCCTACCGAAAGCACGTTCGTACAATTCACTGAATCTTATTAACGAACTGTGACTTTAATTTCATGGCGCCAAAGCCGTCAATCTTGCAGTCGATGTCATGATCACCTTCCACCAGTCGGATATTCTTAACCTTAGTGCCCACCTTTAACACAGTGGAAGAGCCTTTGACTTTCAAATCTTTGGCCAAAGTGACACTGTCACCGTCATTAAGAATATTTCCATTGGAGTCTGTTACTACTTTTTCTTCATCAGCATCTTTTTCATCTTTATCCCACTCGTGTCCGCATGACGGACAAACACAAAGGTTTCTGTCTTCGTAGGTGTATTCAGACTTGCATTCCGGACAATTTGGAAGATCACTCATGGAGATGTACTCGATTGCAGCTGGGTTTTATAAACTATGTACATGCGTTGTCACTACTCTGTTTTCATTTTCTGCAACGCAACCACTAAGTGATCTAACTCATCTTCTGTGTTGTAGTAGTGAGGAGCCGCTCGAAGCATCACAGGCAGGTTTCTCGAATCAGAATCAAGCCGTGTGCTATCGGGATCAGATGAACCAATGTGTATTTTTTGCTTGCGCAAAGCGGCCACCACGGCGGGAGGATCGAGCCCTTCTATTGTGAAACTGATGATAGCGCATTGCTCAGAGCCGAGATCTTTGATTTCAGTGCCGGGAACGTCCTTTAGTTTAGCGCGCAGTAAATCTGCTAGCTGCCAGGCGCGTGCCTGTATGTTGTGAATACCAATATCACCGGCATACGCAACAGCTGCCCCAAGACCTGCACGTAATGCATAGGCATTTTCCCAGTTTTCAAATCGCCGCGCATCATTACGTAGCTGGTATTGTTCTTTGCTTACCCAGGGGGCAGCGAAGTAGTCAATCATCACAGGTTCAATCGTTTCAATTAACGCCTCCCTGACATATAAAAAGCCGGTGCCTCTCGGGCCTCTTAAAAACTTTCGCCCCGTCGCCGATAGGAAATCACATTTGAGCTCGGTAACAGATACCGGCATCTGACCGACAGCTTGGCAGGCATCAATCAAATAAGGGATATTGTTCCTTTGCGCAACATCACCTATTGCCGCAGCTGGATTCACCAAACCACCGTTGGTGGGAATCCAGGTGATCGCGATTAATGCGGTGCGATCGGAAATCATCTCTTCTGCCGCAGCTACATCAATAGCGCCATATTCATCATTAGGAATCACATCAATAATTATCCCGTCACGTTTTGCGCGCTGCAGGTAGGCGACGTAATTTGCAGCATATTCTGACTGGCAGGTTAAGATACGGTCGCCCTTCTTTAAATCGAGAGAATAAAACGCCAGGCACCAGGCAACAGTGGCGTTTTCCACCAGGGCTATTTCCCGTGGTTTTGCACCAATAAAATCTGCCACCATCGGGTAAATGCCGTCGAGCGCATCTGCCGCAGCATGATGCGCCTCGTAACCGCCCAGGCGTGCTTCAAGCGCAAGGTGATTGGTGACCGCATTGAGAACCGGATCGGGCATTATCGATGCGCCCGACGCTATAAGATGAGCGTAGTCAGCGAGACTCGGTGTGTCTTGTCGGATTCTATCCAGGTCGATCGTCAAAGGGTTTGCTCCTGCAGAGATGTTGTAACGCGTGCTAAGAAGTGTATGAATCACAGGTTGGAATCGTCGCAAGTGTACCCCAGCCTGCGAAGCCAAGCTTACGAGTCCACACCCTGAAAGCCACTAACAAAGTACAGCCTTCCGATACTCGCCACGACGGCAGATTGCACACTAAGGTATGATCCTCCGATTACCTCCGCCAAAAATATCATATGATCAACGATACCAACCATCTGTCTGCATTGCATAGGCTGCGCTGCAAATGACCACCTCAGAGCAACAATTCAGCACACTGGCATTGCGCCCCGAATTAATAGCGTCAGTGAAGACGCTTGAATACACAGAGATGACACCGGTCCAATCAAGTGCGCTTCCGGTTATTCTGGACAACAAAGACGTTCTTGCACAGGCCAAAACCGGCAGTGGCAAAACCGCGGCTTTTGGCATAGGTTTGCTCAACAAACTGGATATCCAGAACTACCAAATACAAGCGCTGGTGCTGTGCCCTACCCGCGAGCTTAGCGATCAGGTGGCCACAGAAATCCGTCGACTGGCCAGCGCACTGGCGAATACAAAAGTGCTGACGCTGTGTGGTGGCAAACCAATGCATGCGCAGTTGGTATCACTAAAGCGCAACTCACATGTCATTGTAGGCACGCCGGGGCGTATTCTTAAACACATAGAAAAAGGCACGCTGAAACTGGAAGATATTCAGACGCTGGTGTTGGATGAAGCTGACCGGATGCTGGATATGGGGTTTCATGATGACATCATGAAAATCCTGGGGCACACCAATAAAAAAAGACAAACACTGTTGTTCTCTGCCACCTATCCGGATGAAATTCAACAGGTAAGCAAGGCCATTCAACAGAGCCCATTTGAGGTGCGGGTAGAAACCGCACACACCGAAGGGCAAATAAGCCAGGTGTTCTATAACACCACAGAAGACGATAAAAGACAGGCGCTCTTTAGCGTGTTAAACAGCCATCATTTTGAATCTTGCATCGTATTTTGCAGTCGAAAAATACACTGTCACGAACTGGCGAAAGCGCTGGTTGATGCCGGTTATTCTGCAAAGCCACTGCATGGTGATCTGGAACAGCATGAACGTGACGAATCCATGATTCAGTTTGCCAACAACAGCACCTCTATTCTGGTGGCAACAGACGTGGCCGCCAGAGGGCTTGATATTAACGAGCTATCAGCAGTGATCAATTTTGATATGGCCAATGATGCAGAGACTCATGTGCACCGGATTGGCAGAACCGGTCGAGCAGGAAAAGAAGGCGTGGCCATCAGCTTCGTGTTACCGAAAGAAGACTATCGCGTAGATCTGATTTCAGAATATCTTGGCACTGAAATGGCGGTGGAAGATCTCGACATATCATCCCGGAGCTCAGGCAGCAAAGTGGTGCCTGCAACAATCACATTGCACATCAGCGGCGGGAAAAAAGACAAAATCCGCCCGGGTGACATCGTTGGTGCGCTCACTGCTGAAGGAGAATTAAGCAAAGAACAAATCGGTAAAATCACTGTATTGCAAAAGCTGGCCTATGTGGCGATCAACCGCGGCATGGCCGATACGGCACTCGATATCCTGTCCAACGGTAAGATTAAAGGGCGTAAATTCAGGGTCAGAGCGCTTCGATAGTTAGTTTGATCATGCCTTGCAGGTGAATTTAGCGCCCACTTAGTTACGATATTGGTTGGCAAGACACATTTGCTCTGTGGCAAAGCGCCAGACTGCATGCATTCTAGTGCTATAATGGGCGGCTAACTCCCTTGTAAACGTTTCCGGCCAAGCTGATTTTTGGCCGTTGTGTCTGTCCACACCAACAGTAGGCTTTATTCGTGATCTCCGCCGCTAACGTAACTATTCAATTTGGCGCCAAGCCACTCTTCGAAAACATCTCGGTCAAATTCGGCGAAGGCAATCGATATGGGCTGATCGGTGCCAATGGCTGTGGCAAGTCCACTTTCATGAACATTCTATCCGGCGACCTCGAACCCTCCGCTGGCAACGTCTCCGTTACCCCCAACGAACGCATCGGCAAATTGAGTCAGGATCAATTCGCGTTTGAAGAGTACAGCGTGATCGATACGGTGATCATGGGCCACGCTGAGCTATGGAAAGTGAAACAGGAACGCGAACGGATTTACGCGCTGCCCGAAATGACAGACGAAGAAGGCATGAAGGTCGGTGAGCTGGAAATTGAATTTGCAGAAATGGACGGCTACACCGCTGAAAGCCGGGCGGCCGAATTTCTCAGCGGTGCAGGTATTGAAGAATCCCTTCATTTCGGTCCAATGAGTGATGTCGCGCCGGGTTGGAAATTGCGCGTGCTGCTTGCTCAGGCACTTTTTTCATCACCCGATATATTGCTGCTTGATGAGCCCACCAACAACCTCGATATCAACGCGATTCGCTGGCTGGAAGGCGTATTAGCTCAACAGAAAAGTACTATCATTATCATCTCTCACGATCGCCACTTCCTGAACTCTGTGTGCACTCACATGGCCGACATCGACTATGGCGAACTGCGTGTCTACCCGGGCAATTATGACGATTTCATGATCGCCTCTACCGCAGCACGTGAGCTACTGCAAAACGAAAACAGAAAGAAGAAGACAGAAATTGCCGACTTACAGCAGTTTGTCAGTCGCTTCTCTGCCAATGCTTCTAAAGCCAAGCAGGCCACCTCTCGTGCCAAGCGGCTGGAAAAAATCGAACTGGCTGACATTAAAAATTCCAGCCGGGTAAGCCCCTACATTCGATTTACTCAAGAAAAGAAACTATTTCGTCAGGCGCTCACCATTGAAAACTTATCAAAAGGTTTTGACGATGGTCCTCTGTTTGAGAAAGGCGAACTCATGTTGGAAGCCGGTGCGCGGGTTGCGGTAATCGGTGAAAACGGCGTAGGCAAATCAACTTTTCTGCGCTGCCTGCTGAATGAGATAGAGCCCGATAGCGGCACCATAAAATGGTCTGAAAATGCAGACATCGGTTATTGCCCGCAAGACAACACCGGTGAATTCAGCAATGACATCATCTTGTTTGACTACATGAGCCAGTGGCGCAAACCATCGCACAACGACCAGATCGTTCGTGCCACTCTGGGCCAGCTGTTGTTTTCCTCCAGTGATTTCGAAAAACGTGCCATGGTGTGTTCCGGTGGTGAGAAGAACCGCTTGTTGTTCGGTAAACTGATGATGTCAGAGCCCAATGTGCTGATTCTGGATGAGCCAACCAACCACATGGATATGGAGGCCATCGAAGCGTTGAACTTAGCGCTGGATCACTATGAAGGTACGATTATCTTTGTGAGTCATGATAGAGAATTCGTTTCATCGCTTGCGACGCAAATCATCGAAATAAAAGACAAGAAGCTGAATAACTTTTCCGGAACGTATGATGAGTTTCTGGCGAGTCAGTTAGTGCTTCAGAAGGCGGCTAACGCTTAAGTTACTGCGTATCTGGCTTTCTTTGACGTGCTGGGTTCTCGGTTACGCTTCGGGTTTTCTGACGTGCTGGCTTGGGTCCACTCGCTCACGCTTCGGGCTTCCTTTGACGTGTTGGATTGGGTCCACTCGCTGACGGCTCGGGCTTCCTTTGACGTGCTGGCTTGGGTCCACTCGCTCACGCGTCGGGCTTCCTTTGACATGTTGGGTTGGTCTACTCGCTGTCGCTTCGGGCTTCCTTTGACGTGTTGGGTTGGTCCGCTCGCTGTCGCTTCGGGCTTTCTTTGACGTGCTGGCTTGGGTCCACTCGCTGACGCGTCGGGCTTCCTGACGTGTTGGCTTGATCTGTTTGGTTACGTGTTGGGTTTACTGGTTACACTTCGCTTTACTGATGGCCGGCATTACGGCAGACCATTGTCAGCTCTTTTGCTCAATGTGTTTCATATACATAACACTTAAGTAGCAACGGACCTAAAGCGCATGTTCATCTGACGGTTTGGACACTTAGGAATCAATTCAACGGCAGGTTGTTTTGCTACACTTGATCTGCGCTGTAAGCCACTGCACAACCTGACTTGATCACAGTTTTGCCCGTCATACAGGCAACTCGGCAGCCACAATGTTAGCGTGTGCCACCACAGAAATTCGTACGGAACCAGGTTATGCGAAGTAGATTGATTACAGAGGAATTGTTATCGCTTAAACGCCATGGCCTCTGGGTAATCACCATTTGGTTTGCGCTGATTACGCCGATGGCAATGGCGCAGCAGGCTGCCCTGAATGTCACACTCCAGCCAGTTGATAACGGCGTTCTATTTGAGCTTCGCAACAACAGCACAGAGACCTTTTCTGTCTTACGCTGGGACACGCCGTTCGAAGCAGAACTGAGCCAGGATGTGTTTACAGTGGTCGCCGATAGATCTGCTTTGTTCCCGTCACTCGCCGCCTATACAGGAAGATTGATAAAACGCGGCACACCTCAGACGAACGATTTTATTACTGTTAACGCGGGCGAGAGTATTAGCACTCACATTGCCCTGACGGATTATTACCAGATTGCCGATAGCGGTCTTTATAGTGTGAGTTTCTCTGGCTCCATTGAACTGCAATCAGTGAACTACAAAGGCAAATCAACTGATTCAACACAGGTGATTAACTTGCACAGCAAGCCGGTTACCGCAAACCTCAGAGCCACACCGGTGAGAGCTTACGCGCGCGCTGGTGGATATAACAATTGCTCGGCTGCACAGCAGACCCAATTGGCACAGGACCTCAATGCTTCCGAAGCCATGACTCGATCAGCAAGTTCGGCGCTTGCGAATCTACCTGTGAACGAACGCGCAGGTTCGCCACGCTACTTGCAGTGGTTTGGAAGTTACAGCGCCACCCGCTATAGCGCGGTGGCAAACATCTATAAAAAAGCTGAGCAAACCATGGCAAACGGTTCCATTGAGTTCAACTGTGACTGCAATGATAATTTTTTCGCCTATGTGTTTCCGATAGATCCGTTCAAAGTGTACCTGTGCAACCTTTATTGGAGTGCTGCACAAACCGGGGCAGACTCACGTGCAGGAACCATTCTTCATGAGCTTTCACACTTTCCGGAGATTGGCGGCACAGACGACTACGCCTACGGTGCAGCAGATGCAGCCAACCTGGCGCTATCCAATCCGAACAATGCGGTAAGCAACGCTGACAGCATAGAATACTTTGCAGAGAACTCACCATTTCGCGAAATCTCTTCAGGTGTTGCGACTCCGGCACCAGCAACGCAGTACAGCACACTGCAACCAGGCGACTCGGTAACAGACTTTGTGTCTTTAAACGAAGCCGCCTTTTATCAAGTCTCTGGAGTTGATGCACTGGTGCTTACTACGACTGCCGGAGATGCAGACTTGTCAGTCTATGCAGACTCAGCACGCAATCAATTGCTTTGTGAATCGCGCCAGACCGACAGCGTTGATCGTTGTGATCTTGTCACTTCATCGACTGTATATATTGAAGTGCTAGGGTATGCCCCATCACAATATAATCTGGTGACGCAAATAACCGACATGGCGGTAGTGGAGCCACCTGTGATCACTGAACCAGTTACGCCACCAACACCGGTGGTAGTACCGGAAGCCATCTCTATCGCAGCCGTGTGCGAAGACACGGGCATTATCGGAGATGGCTGGGGATGGAATGGAACAAACTCATGTGAATTGCCCACCGACTCAGTGATCGCTGTTAACCCAACGCCTCTTGACACCACCGGTAGTTGCCTTGATGCCGATGGTGACGGCTGGGGCTGGAATGGCACCAACTCATGCCTTGTTGCCACAACAGGTAATAGCGTTGGTAACACAGATTCACCCGCTGGCGGCTGCATCGACACTGATGGAGACGGCTGGGGCTGGAACGGCGTTAATTCTTGCCCCGCCAGCGCCAGCGCCACTCTACCTGCAGCAACCGACTGCATTGATCTGGACGGCGATGGCTGGGGCTGGGATGGCCGGAACTCCTGCTATATCAGACAGAAACAATAACCCCCGCCTAAAAGCCCAACACGTCAAAGGAAGCCCGACGCGTCAGCGAGTGGACCAACCCAACACGTCAAAGCAAACCCGGCGCGTAAGCGAGCAGATCAAGTCCAGCACGTCATAAGACAACCCGAAGCAACGAAGCAACATCAAGCCCCTATAACCATCCCACATCCCATACAAACCTACCACCGAAAAACCAACGGCAACGCAGGACGAAAATCAACACTTTCCCCACTAGTTTCACTATCAAAGCTCAGCGTTAACAAATGATCGTTGCCACCAATAATATCGACCCCATCAAGCAGTGCCGCACAACGCGCGGGAAGAGATGTTGCCAATAAACCCGGCACAGTAATACAAATAGACGTGATCTCGCTAAAGCCAATCCGGTGCGCCATTGGTTGCTGCCGATCAGCCGAAGCTCTGGCCGGGCTTGATCCAAACGCTAAAAAGAACCACATTGGCTCAGAGACCGGCGCATGACCAATTTCAACTTGCAGTGGCGGTGGCAGGTACAGCGGCTTGTAACTCCAGACCGGGAACGGCGCTTCGCTTTCACTGCCAGCCGACGGTCTGAAACAGATACCAAATGGCGATACCTGGTCAGATTGCCCTGTCAGTCGCTCATGCAACCTTGTCGGCCTGGTAAGCGCGCTTTGGCAGTCGGCGTCATTAGTTAAATACAAAAGCTCAATAAAAGCATTGCGAAAGAAAAAGCGCCTATTCGCCGTCCCCTGGCCGCAATGTTCATTCGCAGAACCCTCAGTCAGCCCGAATTCACAAAGCTTCACTGCTGCTGGCGTCGGATGTTGAACGCAGATAAAGATATGATCAAGCTCCACCGATGTCCGCTCCTGTCGTATGCTTGGTCCTACTGTATCCGCTTACAGAGCAATCAGCGAACCCCCGGTCCGCGTCACTTCCAATGCGTCGGTACAAATAACAGTTTGCAACACGATTGCAGCAAGCCTTCGTGTTATTCTAGTGAGGTGATGCTCAAACAGAGCACCGTTTGCAGACCCGTCTTCATTAAGAGTCACCTCTCCCACAATATTATCCAGTTCATGTGTCTATAATCACTGGATTCCCTACCCCCCGGTTACCCCATTGTCCGCTGATCTTTCTAAATTCGCCGAGTTAGGCCTTGCGCCTGCTCTATTGGATGCTATTGCCGATACCGGCTATACCACGCCAACCCCCATCCAGGCCAAAGCCATTCCTCTGGTACTCGACGGGGGTGACTTGCTTGCCGCCGCACAAACCGGGACAGGCAAAACCGCAGGATTCACCCTGCCTTTGCTGCAACGTCTGACCGAACTTCACAACGACCGTCCGCAGCCTGGCAAACCCCGGTGCTTGATAATCACCCCCACCCGTGAACTGGCAGCACAGATCGCTGAGTCAGTGAAAACCTATGGCACACACTTGCCACTGAAAAGTTTCGTTGTGTTTGGTGGAGTCAATATCAACCCGCAACGTATGGCAATGCGTAAACCGGTGGACATTCTTATTGCCACACCGGGGCGATTACTTGACCTGGTGGGACAGAATATTGTCAGTCTCTCACGAGTAGATATTCTGGTACTCGATGAAGCCGACCGCATGCTCGACATGGGCTTCATTCACGACATTAAAAAAGTGTTGAAGCTGTTACCGAAAAAGCGCCAGTCACTTTTGTTTTCTGCAACGTTTTCAGACGATATACGTAAGCTGGCCCATGGGCTGTTAAATAACCCGGGTGAAGTTTCAGTCACGCCTCGCAATACCGCGTCAGAGTTGGTGGAACAGGTAGTTCACCTGGTCGATAAAAGCCGGAAGAGGCAGTTGCTAAGCACGTTAATAAAGCAACACAACTGGTCACAGGTCCTGGTGTTCACTAAAACCAAACACGGTGCTAACCGACTGGCTGAACAGTTAGGTAAAGACGGCATCCACTCAATGGCTATTCACGGTAACAAAAGCCAGGCTGCGCGTACCAAGGCGCTGGCGCAATTTAAAAACGGATCTCTGCAAGTTCTGGTGGCCACCGATATAGCCGCCCGCGGGATCGACATTGAAGACTTACCGAACGTGGTCAACTATGAGCTTCCACATGTCTCAGAAGATTATGTTCATCGCATAGGTCGTACCGGCCGAGCCGGTGCCAGCGGACAGGCTGTGTCTCTGGTGAACATCGATGAGCTCAAACTGCTTAAAGGCATAGAAAGACTGATCGGGCGCGCTATTCCTAAAGTAGAAATAGAAGGCTTCACCGGCCATACGGAATCCCCGGGTGAAACGGTGGTTAAGCGCAAGCCAAGACCCCCTCGAAACGGACCGCCAAGAAACAAAAGCGGATCAGCACAAGGCAGTCCTCCGAAAAAACAACAACCGAGACGCCGCCGAGCATCGTAAAGTTGATTTTCTGACTGACACACAAATGGCGCGTTAGCTGCAACGTCGCTATCAATCGTATTGCGATATAGTTGAGTGCGACGTTTTTTTGCCTGTTAGATTTTTGAGTATGTTTTCGTGCAATCCACCTGCCCGCGGCGTGTCAGCTACATTGCCGCCTGTGTTCGTTTCACAGATGGAGCCTATAAACAGCGGGAACTTACCAGCGAATTGCGTGACTAAGGCTTGACTGTGCATCGGAGATAATCATGGCATTCACTGACAACCCAGTAAAAGTTACTCTGTATCGTTGGGCCGGTAGCTGGGGGCCATTCAAGGTCTCAATACCGTGCGGCGAATGCTCTCTGACCTCCGATGTAATTAAAGATACTTTTGAGACCGAACTTGCCGGAATCCCTGTAGAGCTTGAAACCCACGATTGGCTTTCGAACTGGTGGAAACCTTTACTGAAACGCGGTTGGCATGCGCCCATTGTCATGGTTGAGGGGAAACTGGTCAGCCAAGGGCATGCACTCAACAGAGGCGTGCTGACAGAGGCGATCATTGCA
>CALGJU010000318.1 GCA_937928685.1 uncultured Granulosicoccaceae bacterium | reverse complement strand
CGGTGATGCTAGCACTGATTATCATTGGGTGGGATCCAACTTTCACCACCGCTATTGGCGCCATGCTAGGCGCGTTAGTGAACTATGCGCTTTGTAGTCGCCTGGTTTTTACCGCTCCGTATCAACATAACCAATCAACATCACCACTACCTAAAACCTATAACCCGTTTATTAAATTTGTGGTCGTTGCGCTGGCCCTGGCCTCAATAAACACTATCGTGTTCGATACGGCATTGCCTTATATGCCCGGGATTATCACCGCACAACTCCTAAGCACCCTGACTGTATTACCCATCGGTTTCCTTTTAAACAGGCACTGGTCGTTCGCACGCCCCCGCAATAGGCCAATGAAGCAATCATGAAGTCATTCAAAAATATTCCTGATTTATCTGTCGTTATTCCCGTACATAACGAAATTGAGGTGCTCCCTCTGCTGTGTAAAAGACTCTTGTCAGCGATTAGCCCCATGAATGTCAGTTACGAAATCATTTTTATTGATGATGGCAGTGATGATAGTAGTGTCGAGTGGCTTACTCGATGGGGAGAGGGCAATTGCCCTGGAATGGTGCTTATACAACTTAGCCGATGTTTTGGAAAAGAAAATGCTGTATCCGCGGGACTAAAATACAGTAGAGGGAAATCGGTCGTGGTGATGGATGCCGATCTGCAGGACCCACCCGAGCTAATACCAGATATGTATAACAATCTATCCGATGATATTGATGTAGTCGCTATGCGTCGGACGGATCGCACATCTGACAGCTTTATTAAACGTGCCACCGCAAAAGCGTATTACCGACTGATGAATCTCACTGGAGATATCAATACGCCAGAGGATGTCGGGGATTATAGAATAATGAGCCGCGAGGTTGTCAATGCATTAAACTCGCTACCTGAACAAAATCGTTGCATGAAGACCTTGTTTAGTTGGGTCGGTTTTCGATACACGTTTATAGACTACACCCGACCAGAGAGAGCTGCTGGCGAGACCAAGTGGTCTGCCTCAGCACTGATCAAGCTGGCTACCGACAGCATGACATCTCACTCACTTGTACCGCTTCGCCTGGCTACACTAGTCGGGTTTTGTGTTGCAGTTATCGCACTACTCTACGGTACGTTTACAGTAGCAAAAACCCTAATCATAGGTGAACCGGTGGCAGGTTATACCACCATTTTGTTGTTTATCACCCTTTTGGGTGGCATTCAGTTGCTTGCAATAGGGATTTTGGGCGAGTACGTCGGTCGTTGCTATCTCGAAACCAAGCGCAGGCCCCTATATATAGTCAAACGTACGCTGATCCCCAATTCAATGAAGATCAACCTTGTTAACACCAATGAATCATCAATAAAGCATATTCATCAACGGGTATACGATATCAACCCATTAGATCGTGCTGACGAGGTAATGCAGTGAACAAACACGTTCTGCTGATGGCATTGTTTGTTGTGGTATTCATCCGCTTCACTACACTAGACGACTATGCTCTGACAGATACCACCGAGGCGAGATACGGCGAAGTGGCGCGAGTGATGGTCAAAACGGGACAGTGGCTAATGCCGCAGCTAGTGCCGGGAGAGCCTTTTTGGGCCAAACCACCTTTGTCTTTTTGGCAAGGAGCTGCATCAATAAAGCTACTTGGTGTCAGTGAGTTCGCTTTAAGGCTACCTCCATTCATCAACATGCTCGGCGTACTCGCACTCACCTACTTGTTCTCTCGAACTTTCGGATCTACCAACCGCGGGATACTTGCGGCGCTGATCACGGCTTCAACTGCGACTGGCATTCTTGTGTCAGGAGCCGTCATGACTGACCATGCAATGTTACTTGGTACAACTCTGAGCTTTTATAGCTTTTGGATGCTTGCCAACGAGCGAGGCAAAATCTGGGCTTATTTGTTTACAGCAGGTCTTGTTGTGGCGTTTTTAGCGAAAGGGCCTATTGCCATTGTAATGTCTCTTGTACCGGTATGCTTATGGATTTCATTGAGAAAAAAATGGATTCGAGTATGGGAATTATTTCCAGTCTCAGGCTGCATCGCTATGTTTACGATGCTGGCTTTACCTTGGTTCCTTATCGCGGAGAACATTACTCCCGGCTACTTACACTACTACTTCGTGGGCGAACACATTTACCGATACCTGATTCCTGGCTGGGAAGGCGATCTTTACGGTAATGCACATGAACAACCCTATGGAAAAATCTGGTTATTCGGTTTTGCCGCATTTCTTCCATGGACTATCGTGATGGCAGCACTGTTCTTGAAGAAAGTATCACTCTGGCAATTACCCACCTTAAAGGTTACGTCTACTTACACTGATGCGTCTTTAACTTTGTACTTATTGTTGTGGCTTTTTTGGCCTCTGATATTTTTTAGCCTTTCAAGCAATATACTGCATACCTATGTTCTAACCGGCCTCCCTGCTTTTGGAATCCTTGCCGCCATGTATTTAGGCCCAAGACTAAATCCGTTGTCGATAGCAGCTATCTCAGTAATACTACCTGTTACCTTACTGGTGACCATGCCATTAGGGCTAGGAAAAAGGTTAGAAACATCATCGCAGAAATCGTCTCTTGATTATGTTGGAAACCACTGGCCCGATGCAGAGGTTGTATACACCGGGTCAATCCCGCACTCTGCTCGCTTTTATAGCCGCGGCGACGCTCAGTTTGAAGAAAACCTATTTGATATAAAAAGCCGTCTAAGTTCCAACCGAACACAGGTTGTGTTTGTAAAAACTGGTATCCAGTTCAAACATGACTCCCCACTTGTATCAATACCTGAGTTGAAGTCCCGGAGATTTCAAGGCTATATATTGAAACCGGTAAAAACATCAAAAGTCCGGTATACAGATGGGTTACACAGAATGAGCATATCGGGTGCCGCAGACACACAAGGTGATTACTCTATGTAATACCCAAAGCCGCGACGAGTCTTAATCAAACCCGCTTCATCGGCATTAGCCAGTTTTTTTCGGAGACTACTAACGTGGGCTTCCACAGCGTTTCTCGTCACGTTGCTGGTAGCATCATAAAGACGCTCGATTAATTGATCATGTGAGAAAACCTGGCCTCTCCTCAGAACCAGTAGATCTAATAGCGCATACTCACTTGGAGTTAGCACCACCTCTACGTCATCGTGGAAGACCTTACGTTGTTTTCTATTAATCACTAACGCCCCGATAACCGTAGAGGATTCTTCCTCCCATCGTGATGGAGCAACTCTTCGTTCAAGTGCGCGTAGTCGAGACAACAGCTCTTCGAAAGAAAACGGTTTAACCAAATAGTCATCAGCACCCACGTCCAATCCCAAAATTCGATCCTCTACCTGATCGCGGGCAGATAGTATTAATACCGCTGTAGATACCCCGTTGCGGCGAATTTTACGCAAAAATTCCTCGCCGGATAACTTTGGTAGCATCATATCTAAAACAATGACGTCATAGGTTGAGGCAGAGATATAGCCAAGTGCGGATTCTCCGTCAAGTGCGCCATCTACAACATGTCCTGAATTTTTTAGTCCTGCCGTTAGGGACTGTTGGAGCGAGTGCGAATCCTCCACCAACAATATTTTCATGAAATCCGCTCAACATTTTGATGGGGTAGTGTAATCATTCGTGGCAACATACAAGTAGATAGTGATGGCACCTGGCAGCCGTAGAAAGGCCTTAGAGTATCCGTGTTGGATAGTCTAACGCAATATTTATGGGTTGTGACAAACACACTATCTGAAGAACCCACACTTTAATCTAAAGCGGTCGTTGCCAAGGATACACTGATGGGCCGAAAATGGCCGATTGCTTCCGGGCAGATTGAGGATGGCGATCAGCCAGAGTGTGCTCAAATGGCGTCGGCTTATTGGTTACTTTCAGCCACGCTTGGCTTTTGTAGGGCGGGTGGCATAGGTGCTTGGCGCCTATGCCACCCTACGATTTTGTACAATCAATGATTCAAGTGGTTTCTATTGGTCGAGCTGTATACGCTTTGGTGTTATGAAAATACCATGCCGCCGTTAATATCCACATTAGCACCAGTAATAAAAGCAGATTCATCACTTGCGAGATAAACAACCAAATTAGCTATGTCATCTGGAACACCTTGACGTTTTACGGGGGCGGCATTTTCAACCATCTTACGTACTTCGGGCTTGGTGTGCACGTTGTGGAAGTCGGTATCAACCATACCTGGGCAGAGTGCGTTAACACGGATGTCCGGGCCAAGTTCTTTGGCAAGGCCACGAGTCATAGTCATTACTGCACCTTTTGACGTTGCGTAGGGTACGGAACCAGGTCCTCCGCCATCACGACCAGCCTGGCTTGCCAGGTTAACAATTGCGCCTTTTTTCATGTGCGGCAAACTGGCTTTTACCATTAAGAAAATACTAGTTAAGTTTAGATCCATAACGGTGTGCCAATGCTCCAAAGACATTTCAGAAATTGTCTTTCGAGCCACGAGTCCACCAGAGTTATTGACTAATATATCTACGCTGCCAAATTCACTGACGGTCTTTGCCACCAGTTCATCAACACCTTGTTGCTTGCTTAAATCACCCTGTAGTGCAAAAGCGGATCCGCCGGCAGCTTTTATTTCACTCACTGCGCTTTCTGCACCTTCGCTACTTGAATAATAGTTGATGGCCACGTTAGCGCCTTCTTTTGCCAGACGCATTGCACAAGCACGACCTATGTCGCGGCCTGCACCTGTCACAATTGCTGTTTTACCCTGAAGCCTCATGATTCTTCCTGTTGTTTAAGTTATTGTTTGAAATTAACGCCCGACGTTGAAAGTCTTGGGCACTGTGACTTTAAAAGTACTTTCATCTGAATCGGTTAGATAGAGATCGCAGTCATACCCCTGGTCATCAAGAAAGCTAAATATTCTACGCGGTTCTTTTGCTGAGTACGGCACCAACAATGTGGCGACGCGATGCCGTATTGCTTTTGGAAATGCTGCTTTCATGCAAGTTGAAATTGAGAGTCCTTCATAGTCTTCCTTGTCTATATCGGGGAAGCCGGTCACCTGGGTGATAGTGGGCGTGCCAGCTTCTGAATACAAAACCTGCCCATAGAAACCAGCTTGCTCACCGGTATAGCGGAAAGTGTCAGAGCCCAGTGTCATGGGTGCATTGGCGTGCAGTAAGAATTCGATACCGACTGGAGTGTCTGCATCAATACTATCTACGATGACAAAGTAATTGTTATTAATAAAGTAGACGTCCCGCAGGACGCTGCTGACTTCCGGTGTTAAGGACTGATAGGCGGCTGTAGCATCACCTTGCATGTAGATATGATCACCGTTATCGACAGCGGTGATGATTTTACCCGTTGAGCGCATGGCTTGTGCTTTATCTTTACCTGCGTATTGTCCTTTGCCGTCAATTAAAATAGCGTTTTTTGACAGCGTTTGCCGGCGCCACTTTTGATGCATTGACGAATTAAATGCTACATAGTGACCAGACTGGATCGCCAGATCTTCACCAAAGCCTGCCAGACAAAATGCGTTTTGATCACCGTGGCTATGACTGATAGATCCAAAAGGTGATGACTTAAAAACAAACTGTATATGTTCGTCTGCTTTATCCATTTTATGTTGTATCGCTACCCAGCCAACTCCTTTGAACCATCGCATGGTTGGAATTTCTGACGGCGAGGTGGCTTCAACTGTGCCGAAGTCGTGCTGGTATACCAGCTCGTCGAAGTTTAAGTCCCACCAGCCGTAATTATAAAAAGCCATTTCGGTGCCGGGGTCATTGCGCTTTACTTCGTCCAGGTACCAGGTGTAAGCGCCGTTGCCGGTTACACCTGCGTACTGGCGCAGGTTATAGCCAATCTTTAAGCAGGGTAGATCACCCATGGTGCTGTCATCGCCAAAGGTCGCGCGACGTGTTCCAGGGGCTTTGGTATAAAGCGGGAAGTCACCGGTTCTTTGAAAGAAGGGGCGTTGATACAGATCAATTTGTGCGAAAGATTTTAATATGTTGGCAGCATCAATTAGATACGCCATGCCGGTCATCCAATAATGTGGTCCTTCTGCCCAGCCGCCGTCGTTATCACCCCATGGTGAATAGACGGTGAAGAGGAATTCAATTGAATAGTCCAGCCACTCGCGTGCCTCGCTATTGTCCTGGTCATTTTCTTCATCCAGCAACGCGATTGATGCAGGAATAAGTACCGCAGAAACTGCACGCACAGCGTGACTGTCGAACGGGAACAATTGAATGTTGGCGTGTTTGATTATATGGGTGGCAGTTTCGCGTGTGCGTACAAGCAGCGCTTCTCTAACCAGTGCTCGTTCTTCGTCGTTGAGGCGGTCGTACAGCCAGTCATAGCCCCATGCCAATGCTAAGTTAATTCGAAACGCCCATTCATCTGTGTAGCCGCGAGAAGTTGTTCCTGCGGGATCCCAGTTCGCGACTGATAATAACCATTCCTTAGCGCGATCGAGCATTTTCTCGTCACGGGTGATAACACCACCCACTGCAAGGTGGCGGATGGCGTATAA
>CALGJU010000317.1 GCA_937928685.1 uncultured Granulosicoccaceae bacterium | reverse complement strand
CATGCAAAATCTCTTTCAGGACTTAAATCCACCGGCGTGCAGACTGATGGGCCCGGGACCGGTCGAAGTCGATCCGCGTGTACTGAACGCCATGTCGATGCCGATGCTCGGTCAATTCGATCCGCGCTTCACCAGCTACATGAATGAAGTGATGTCCCTGTATCGCGGTATTTTTCAAACCCGCAACGAGTGGACGTTACTGGTCGACGGAACAGCAAGAGCAGGTATTGAAGCGGTAATGGTCTCGATACTAAGCCCCGGAGACAAGGTGCTGGTACCGGTATTTGGCCGCTTCGGTCACCTGTTGGCTGAAATCGCTGGTCGCTGTCGCGCTGAAGTGGTCACTATTGAAGCTGAATGGGGTCAGGTATTTGATCCTCAGCAAATTGAAGATGCCATTATCAAGCATCGACCTAAATTACTGGCCTGTGTACAAGGCGATACATCAACCACCATGGCACAGCCACTGGATGAGATCGGAAAAATCTGCAGAGCGCACGATGTACTGATCGCCGTAGACGCGACCGCCTCTTTAACCGGTATGCCGCTCGACACCGACGATTGGCAGATAGATGCCGTGACCGCGGGATTGCAAAAGTGTTTATCCGGTCCACCGGGCATAGCGCCAATCACATTAAATGATCGTGCTGCTGAACTTATCAGAGGCCGAAAGCATATCGAGCAGGGCATCAGGCCCGATGACTACCAGGCAGCCGACGGTGAAATGATTCAGTCAAATTACTTTGACCTTGCCATGATCATGGACTACTGGAGCGAAGCACGACTTAACCACCACACTGAAGCCACTTCAATGTTGTATGCCGCACGTGAGTGTGCACGAATAGTTTTGCAGGAAGGCTGGCAAACCCGATTTGCGCGGCACAAGCAAACCAGCACTGCACTGGTCAATGGCTTGCGCGCGATGGATCTTGAAGTGTTCGGCAAAGACCTGCAGTACAAAATGCCTAACGTTACCGGGGTAGTGATCCCAAAAGGCGTTGATGCTGACAAATTACGCGGCGAGATGCTGCACGATTTCGCTATAGAAATAGGCACCTCGTTCGGGCCACTGCACGGCAAGATCTGGCGTATCGGTACCATGGGCTATGGTTGCCGCAAAGACAATGTCCTCGCCTGCCTGGCTGCGCTTGAAATGACATTGCGTCGCAACGGCCATAGTGCACCGGCTGGTGCCGGCGTAGACGCAGCGTTGGCGGTTTATAATGACCCGAGCTACGATGCCTTCAGCAACAACATCGCCAACGCTTGAGTGAGAAATAACCATGTCTGCAAGTGATCTACTAACAAGCGGTCCAAAAGTGCTGGGCGTTGGCCTCAATGGTTTTATTAAAGACCTGCAGTCGCAAAACATTGCCGCACTCGCCGTTGACTGGCGCCCACCTGCCACCACAGACCCACACGTGCTTGCAGCAGCCGATCATCTGTCAAACGACAGCGTTGGTGAAAGCGTTGATAAGGCGAACGAGAAAGCCATTGAACGTATGCTTTCAGCAGATCCGGTATTAGTGGAAGTCCAACCTGCAGGGGATTTAATCGAGGGACTCGGCAAGCATAAAATACTGCATGCGGGCCCACCACTGGAGTGGCAATCTATGTGCGGTCCAATGCGCGGCGCGGTGTGCGGCGCTATCGTGCTGGAGGGTTGGGCAAAAACGCTCGAAGCGGCAGAAAAGCTTGCCGCTGGCGGAGAAATTGAATTTTCTCCGAATCACCATCACGGCGCTGTTGGCCCGATGACTGGTATGACCACGCAATCAATGCCTTTGATGGTGGTAGAGAATCGTACCTATGGCAATCGAGCGTATTGTGCAATTAATGAAGGTCTGGGCAAGGTCATGCGTTTCGGCGGAAACGATGAGTCCGTGATTGAAAAATTGCAATGGCTTGAATCCACCCTCGGTCCGCTATTGGCAGACACGTTATTGGCTTGCGACGGCGTCGGACTGAAAAACATAATCGCTCGCGGCTTATCCATGGGTGACGAAATGCATCAACGCAACGTCGCCTGCACAAGTTTACTGCTAAGGGAGCTGGCACCTACGATGGCGCGCGTGTCCGAGCCCGATACCGCCTATGAAGTATTGAAGTTTATCTCCGGCAATGATCAGTTCTTTTTAAATGTCGCGATGGCCATGGGCAAGGCGATTATGGATCCGGTACGAGACATCACAAATAGCTCGATCGTCACCGCTATGTCACGCAACGGTACTGAGTTCGGCATTCGCGTCAGTGGTTGTGGCGATGAATGGTTTACTGCCCCGGTTGAAATGCCACGTGGCCTCTACTTTCCGGGTTTCAGTGAAAATGACGCCAACCCGGACATGGGTGATTCAACCATTGTAGAAACTGTTGGCTTAGGCGGCTTCGCCATGGCGGCGTCACCTGCGGTAGCGGGGTTTGTCGGCGCGGGCAGTGCCTCAGACGCTGCAAACTACACCAACCAAATGGCAGAAATTTGCTGTACACGCAATCCAGAGTGGACCATACCGGCGCTGGACTTTGCCGGTGTACCCAGTGGTATAGATGTTCGCCAGGTAGTTAACTCCGGCATCACACCGACGATCAATACCGGAATTGCACACAGAGAGCCCGGCATCGGTCAGGTCGGTGCGGGCATCGTTAACGCACCACTAGCATGCTTTGAACAAGCTTGTCGCGCATTAGACAAAAGGCTATCTGCGGTATGAGTGAAATTATCAACGAAGTACGCAAGGGGTTCTATCTGGATTCAGTGGCGCTGATGCGATTGTCTGCAGAGATCTCTGCACTCGGCGGCATCTTCGAAGCGGTTCTGATGACCGGTACACCTGCCAATCAACAGATTATGAAAGACGCGGGCCTTTTAAATGAGACAGGTGCCGCTGCAAGCGCTAATGATTTGGTCATTGCACTGCGTGCAGATGGCACATCAAGCGCCAATCGAGCATTGGCACACGCTCAGAAATCTTTACAGGGAAAAACAAAAAACACTGCCTCAGCCGATCGTCGCTATTCAACATTGAGTAGCGCCAGTGCCGCAGCCCCTGAAATGAACCTGGCATTGATTTCAACACCGGGGGCATATGCTGCACGAGAAGCCCAGCTGGCCCTTGATCACGGTATGAATGTAATGATTTTCAGCGACAATGTATCCGTTGAAAAAGAAACAGCGCTTAAGCGCAAAGCACGTGATCTCGATTTGCTGGTCATGGGACCGGATTGTGGTACTGCCTATATCAATAGCGTGCCGTTAGCGTTTGCAAACGCCGTGGCAAAGGGAAGCACCAGCGTTATTGCAGCGTCTGGCACCGGGCTACAGGAATTTTCTGTGCTGTTGACACAGCTTGGCGCGGGGATTCGGCATGGGATCGGGGTTGGCGGTCGGGACATGAGTGACGAGGTCGGCGCAATTTCGACCATGATGGCAATCGACCTGCTGGCAGCAGACGAATTGACCGATCAAATAGTGCTGATCTCAAAGCCGCCAGGTGAGAAGACAGCCAATGCAGTGTTTGAAAAACTTGCCAGTTGTGGCAAACCTGCCATAGCCTGCGTGTTCGGACTCAAGGAAATAACCCAAACCAACATACAACAAGCCGACACGCTACTCGCAGCGGCAGAGATGGCAGCCGGCGCGAGGCTTGATGTGCCTGATCACCCCAAGAATGCACAAGCGCTTGTCAAAGACATGAATGCAAAGCGCAAAATTTTAAAAGGACTCTACACTGGCGGCACCTTGTGCACCGAAGCCCATCTGGTACTGCGGGACAATAACGTTCACGTTAGCTCCAATGCGCTGCAAAGTGATCCATCAACACCACATCAGTTGATCGATCTTGGCGCAGATGAATACACACTGGGCAAACCGCATCCAATGCTTGAGCCTGCGGTACGTACACCGTTTTTATTAGATGAATTAAACGATCCGGCAAATGCTGTGATAATGCTTGATATTGTACTTGGCTATGGAGCACACCACGACCCGGCGCATGAGGTGACGCAAGCCATGCAATCTTTACAGGGAGTGACAGATAAACCTGTTGTGATCGGCACTGTCTGCGGCACCAGGGATGACCCGCAAAACTATCTGCAGCAGTGCGAGGCTCTAACGCAGTCGGGGGTTATTTTGTGCAGCTGCAATAGCGAAATGGCAAAACTGGGCGCGGCGATACTTGCCCGGCTGTAGCCAGAGAGGACCTACGCCACGCTATAGTCATACACGCTATAGTCATAATCGTGGCTCTGATCGAATAACGTTAATAGGTAAGCATGCTCAGCAAGTGCTTAAGGCAGGCTCGGGTCATGTCATCGCCCTCTTTAACCACAGCTTTTATTTAAGCACCGCAGAACAAAGGTTATGTTGTGTTGGAACATCTGAACTCGTCGGCGGCCCGATCAATATCCGCACATCACAACGGCAACTTCCCCCCATTGCACTAAATGCCAGATGGCACTGCGAAGGCCAATGTTTATATGTCGGCAGCAATATAGCTCTGGACTATTCAGATGGCCTGATATTCCAGCCTCCACAGCGCCTCAACACAGAGACAATTGCCCTTCCCGATGTCAGCACACTCACGCTGCTGAAAGTATCGCCCGCCGCTAAGATCGGCAATCTGGAATCTAAAGTAGAACAACGCTTGCAAGCAGGTGCTGAGGCCATTGAGCAATGGTTACCATCACCATCTCAACCTTTACCCGATGCTGTGGTGCAGTTACTGGGGTGTGGCGAGGGACTCACACCATCTGGAGACGATATCCTGGTCGGTGTGATGGCCGCGCTGTATCAATTGAATTATGATCAGAAATTGTCGTTGCTTGCCCGCTGCATCCATACCTACGCCCATACTCACACCAACCAGATAAGCCAGGCTCACCTATTGGCAAGCTGTGAGGGCATGGCGGTTGAGCCGTTACAGCAGTTTATTACAGCGATCTTCAGCGGTGATATCGCATCCGTAGAGACAGCGACAGAAAGCCTTCATCACTATGGGCATCGATCCGGCCGCGACGCGATGCGTGGCGTGATGGCAGTGGTCAACTCACTTATTGTTCCCAGACAAACAACAACTTCAGCTGAGCGAATACAGGAACGGTGATGATCGCCTTAGAAAACGCTCTCAAATCGGGATACTATAACCACCTCATTAACGTTGTGAAAATAACTTGTCTACGCAAACTTCTGATTTTCGCCGATGGATCGCTGGTCGTATAGCTGGCCGGTCATGTGCCCTTTTGGCATTAATACTCGTCGTACTTCTGTCCAGCTGCAACGCTGGAAACGAAGCACTGCTAACTGCGGATGCGGATGCGGATGCGGATGCGGATGCGGAAAATCACGTTCATCAGCCAACGGTTCAACCCACAGGCAATTCAAACGGACAATCGACCGGCCAACTAGCGGAAATATACTTTACAGATTCCAACGAAGACATCTGGCCACCACAGCCCAGAAACATTTCGAATGTGAAAAAACTAGTGCTGGTAAGCGCCAATAAAGGTGGATCTGATCGATCAGAAAAAGAAAACGCCAAACAAGCAACGCTCACTATCCTCAGTGACCCGAAGGTAGCCGCCGAGCTCGGTGACCACTACGCTATGCTGGCAAAACATCACATCAAAGACAAAGCTGGCAACCTCACGCAGATTGAAACAGAGTTCTTCATCTATTCAAGTAATAAGGTACTGTCTGCCAAATACAGACCCAGTGAACCGGAATCAGTCAGCTATACGGTGGCAGACGCCAGCCGCTATCAACCTCCCGAATCTCAACAAGAGGTGCAAAAGGCAGTGGCTCTAGCTGGCAATGCATTAGGCAAACAAGGTTTTACCAATTACAAACAACTGACTGGCACAGCGCTGCTCGCCTATCCCACGGCGACTGAAGTGGCACAAGACGGCAAGGTATTTTTCGATGACCGGAAACTCTATGTGACCTTCGGTCCCGGCCATGGCGCAATACCCCATTATCGAGCATTGGTAAATCTCAGCAACGGCCGCGTAGAAAGCAGCGGAGCGATGCAATAGTGCTCATAGTAAAAACAAAAAATGTTGTTGCCCTTCTTTTTCTGTCTCTTATCGCAATAACGGAGGTCACCGCAGAAGAGGGCGAGGTTGACTGGCGTGACTGGAATTTTTCCTACTCGACAAACAACGCCGTCGGTTTGGAACTCAATGATGTAAAGTTTAAAAACAGAAAAATTCTACATCGGGTTAGCTTTCCTGTGATGCGGGTTGAATACGACAATGATGTATGCGGGCCGTTCGCAGATATACTTTGGAATAACACTTATCTGCCTATCAATGTGGAACCACCACATGAAAGTTGCAACGGCGATAAACTGTGCGGACGCACCTATACCCAGAATGGTAACGACTTTCTTGAACTTGGCATCAATGCCAAACTTGGAGAATACGAAATTTATCAGTCCTATATTTTTAGTCCTGAAGGTTTCTTTGATTCATTTGTTTTCAGTCGCGGCTTACAGTGTGACGCAGATCATCGCCACCATGCACAATGGTTATTTGATTTTGATATCGATGGTGACAACAATGACCAGGTACTCAAAAATAGTGGCAATTTGCAGACCTCAGAGTTTAATGACAGAAAGGCTAACACCAACTACTGGACGATAAGAGATGCTGAATCCGGTTTGCGCGTTGAATTGACACCAGGTTCTGACGATGGCTTTCCTGATGAGTTTTCCCAGTGGGATGTCGCGGTACGTAAATGGAATAGTGGTGAAACTTCAGGTTGGCGCTGGGGCGCGCGTGCTGAAATAGGCGATCTATTTGATAACAGCGAAAGTATAGATCGGCAAGATATCGTCTTCTGGTACACGACCCATCTCGATCATGCAGCGCTTGAGGGCACTCAGAAATGGCATTCATCCGGCCCTCGTGTGCGTGTCATTAATCCATAAGACTATTGGTTCTGATGAGCTTGGTGAACGATGGCATCATCCAGGGACGCAACGCGACGACAAAGCTATACCCGACTCGATGCTTTAAATCGAGTTTGGTGTCTTCACGATTGAGTTCTACAAAATCCACGGTGAGTTTGTCGATTTTTTTTATCAATTCATCAGCAGATTGCCTGGTCAGCATACCGGTTCTAAACAACCTCACCTCCCCTGCTGCATCAAATCGAGAATCTAGAAAATCACTTTGCACATGCTGCCGGAAGAACTGATCAAGCGGCCCGTCAGGTATCCATTTGAAGCTCCGATCGATCAACAGCTTAACGCGACCATTTGCGCGGATGCTTACTAACTTTAATTTCTCCAGTGTTTTTAAATGCTGCTGACATTCGGCTTCAGAAATATCGTATCGCTCAACAATTTCATCAGCAGTCAGGTTATTCATAATTGATACTGATACCACCAGCAAGCGTTCATCAGAAATAAGTTGTTGCTCTTGTTTTTCAGTCAGGCCATCGATGTATTTCTGTCTGTCTTGTGAGGTCTGAATTAAGTCGGCAATCTCCATACCCAGCAATTCATTACAGATGATGGACAGGCGGCTCATACTTAGATCCTGGTGGGCAAACATTTGCTTTACCCGGGCCACCCCAAGGTTTAGCACAGCAGCCACATCATACTGGGTAATATTTTTCTCTTTCAGCAGCTGCTTCAGCGTATCCAGGATCTGATTCACTTCGGACATCATTAATCTCACAACGAGAGGTGGGCCGCAACGGCATTGCTTCTTACGGTAACGCAAAAATTACGATATCTGGCACTGAGCCTGCAAACCCAATGCGCCATCTGACATGCCGTCATAATTCATCATCATTGTCTACAATTGACCATTTTTCAAGCTCAGAAATGTCTGGATTTGAGGCCAAACTACACTATATATACAGACACGGAGACTAGAACCATGAATATCACCCAAACCCGTATAAACCGCCTGCGATTCCAAATATTAATTGCTTGCGTTGCTTTATCAGCTGTACATGCATTGGTGTAAAGCAATCCGCGGCAACACCAGGCGCTCCCATTTCTCTTTAGTGTAAGGCCTTCTCTGACCACACTGTTACAATCGGTATCAGTTCTTCTATCCTTCGGAGAGCTTCCTTTCTACAACAACGCACAGTCGAGCCTTGAAAACCAAATCGCTTTTAGTATCAATCTGCAATCGAAGGTTCGTTACTGTACTTACCGCTGCGGGGCTCATGGGCTGCCAAAGTGGGTTACCCGTCAATAAAGAACTCAATGGCAGAGTCACCAAGGTGCATGATGGTGATTCCGTTCACATCACACCCGGCGGTAGCAAGCGGGTCATTGTCAGATTGGCAGCGATTGATGCGCCGGAAATCAGGCAGGCGCACGGAATCAAATCACGAGACTATCTGCGAGGTCTAATACTAAACCGTGACGTCACAGCCTATTGCAACAAGCTTGACAAGTATCAACGGCAAATCTGTAAGGTTACCTATAGAGGCACGGACATCAATGTAGAGATGTTGAAAGGAGGTCATGCCTGGTACTACCAGCGCTATAGAAAAGAACAAACTAAAGGCGATCAGCGAAAATACAAAAATGCAGAATCACTGGCACAAAAGGCCAAACTGGGTCTTTGGAAAAACACACAGGCCGTTGCCCCGTGGGAATTCAGGTCCCTCGCTCAGCCACAATAGCGCTACGTTAAACCTTATCAATACCAAGACGACGTTTCTCTAACGCTATTTCTCCAGCAGCCGCTGTGCTTGAGTCAGATGTAATCGCTCTACCATTTCGCCGTTGATGTTCAGCACATTAAGCTGTTTGTTTTTCGGATCGTTAAATCGATCGACAATCAATTGCGCCCTTTCAAGCTCTTGCTGCGATGATGAAAACAGGCGATTGGCAGGTTC
>CALGJU010000316.1 GCA_937928685.1 uncultured Granulosicoccaceae bacterium | reverse complement strand
AACAATAAAGCAGCATGCGCGGAGCGGCCTCTCTTCGATCGTGGCGGTAGTTCTGTTTGTCGTTATGCTACCCATTACCATTGGTTTAATGTTGATCATGCTATTCGCAGGGATAGTAACACTGGCCACAGTACGTCATCGACTAACAAAATCAGCAGTCAATGCTGACTGGTCAGACAAGCGCAACAAGCCCGACGCGGAAAATAAAAACAACCGACCGAATCCACCAATTGAAGGTAGTTATACCGTAGTTAATAAGTAACGCCTCAACTCGTCAGATCTGCTCAACCCTGACTTTGCCAAAATCGACTTTTATTGTTTAGACAAATAGCAAGAGTTCATACTTGGGGTTATCGTCGCCTCTTTACCTACATCCACTGAAAGCTTTCCGTGTACGCGCACAATTTCACGTTATATGCACAGTCGGATCATTCAAAGGAGTACACGCACCGTTGAGCATTTGATCTGGTGTGAGCAGTCAGGAATTTTCCGGGATCTTCGGTTGACCCACGAAGCCATCTCACGACACAATGAAAATTCGACTGCGAGGAAAAAAATTGAACCCCATTGTAAAAGACGTACTGGCCCAGCTGCAGCAACCTGATAACACTGCCATTTCGCTACCGGACTCATTTAATTTCGGTTTCGACGTCATCGACTATGCTGCTGATCATCACGACAAGACAGCGTACATAGAAGTCAGTGGAGATGGTGAGGATATCACCCACCATTCTTTCTCAGAGTTAAAACATCGTTCAAATCGAGTGGCTGTCGCACTGCGTACCGTTGGCATTAATCGTGGCGACTTTGCCGTGGTGGTCTTGCCGCGTATACCGGCCTGGTATGAAGTCATCATCGGGTGCGCCAAATCCGGCGTCATTTCCATGCCCGGCACTAACTTGCTTACTGCAAAAGATATTAAGTACCGGATCAACAAGGCTGGCGCCACCACTGTGGTGGTTACCCCTGAACATATCGAAAAAATAGAAGCAATACGCAGCCAGTGTCCAACGCTAAAACACTTTATTGTAGTGAACAGTGCAACACCACCTGAAAATGATTGGCTGGACTATGAGAAAATATTGGCAGCAGCCAGTGATGAATTCACCCGCGAGCCCAATAGCAGCAAAGACCTGTTGATGGCGTATTTCACCTCTGGCACAACTGCAGACCCGAAACTCGTCCCGCGTGATCACTCCTATGCACTGGCGCACCTGACAACAGGAGCATTCTGGCTGGACCAGAAACCCACTGACATTCACTGGACGCTTTCTGATACTGGTTGGGCAAAAGCCGCCTGGGGCATGCTGTTCGCACCATGGCTGCTTAACAGCACGATGGTACTTTATAACGGCGGTGGCTTTGATGCAGAGCTGCATCTACAACTGATTAAAAAATTAAACGTCACCACCTTCTGCGCACCGCCTACGATATTCCGAATATTTGCACAAATGGATTTAGACCCATACGACCTGTCCTCCATACGCCACACGGTCAGTGCAGGCGAACCACTTAACCCTGAAGTGATTCGAATCTGGGAAGGTGCTACTGGCACCACGATCCACGACGGCTACGGCCAGACAGAGACCGTTAACATCGTCGCCAACAGACCCGGTATTGAAGTACGCCACGGATCCATGGGCAAGCCGGCGCCTGGTTTTCATGTCGACGTCATAGACGACGACGGCGCCCCATGTGCACAAGATGAAATTGGACACATTGCTCTTAAACTCACTGATCCTGCACCGATAGGTTTATTCAGTGGTTATTACGATGGCCCGACGCAACGCAATAGAAGCGCTTTTAAAAATGGCTGGTACTATACCGGTGATACCGCCACTAAAGACGCCGATGGTTACATCTGGTTTGTCGGTCGCTCCGATGACATTATCAGCTCTGCAGGCTACCGAATAAGTCCATTTGAAGTTGAAAGTGTACTGCTCGAGCACGCTGACATCGTTGAATCAGCTGTCGTCGGCAAGCCAGATGAAATACGCGGACATATAGTCAAAGCCTTTGTGGTGCTTAGAGAGGGAATTAAACCCACTGATGAACTGACGGTTCAAATACAGGACTTTGTCAAAAAGACTACTGCGCCCTACAAGTACCCTCGGGAAATTGCCTATCGGGAAAGCCTGCCAAAAACCATTTCAGGCAAAATCAGACGAATTGAATTACGCGAACAAGCTTAGCTCATTCTTCTTTAACGAAACGGATCGTAGTAGCTGACCAAAATATCGCGACCGCAGTAGATCATAGTTCTCGGACAAGCTCCTGGTTGCGCCACCATCTTAAAAACAAATACAAACATGGCTACCTTAAACAAACCAATTTCATTTATTGCCACTGCAAATCCTGTCGAATCACGCAGTTTCTACGAGACAACACTGAACCTGAACTGCCTGTCAGACGATCCGTTTGCGCTGGTATTTGATCTAGGAGCTACCACACTACGAATTCAAAAGGTCGAGTCTATAGCAGAGGTAAACTATACGGTTCTTGGCTGGGAAGTGACCGACATTCGACAGTGTATTGAAGAACTGTCTGTGAAAGGTGTTCAATTTGAAAAATTCTCACCATTACCACAAGATGATTCTGGTATCTGGAGCTCACCTGGCGGAGCATTAGTCGCGTGGTTTAGTGACCCGGACGGAAACACGTTATCTTTAACAGAATTATAAGAATTAGGGATAAGACCCAGCGGAGATAGTGGCTCAACGAATAGCACGACCAATAAAATACTCCCGCACACCAACATAGACACCACTTGACACTACAATGATCGCCCCGACCACTTCATGTATCGCGAGCACTTCTCCAAAAATAAAATAGCCAAGAAAAATCGCCCACACTAAAATAAAGTAGTTAAACGGTTGCAACACCACCGCACTGGTAACTTCCAGCGCTTTGATTAGCAACATATGTGCAGCCACTGAAGTAATACAAATACCCACCAGCAGCAACATTGTATTTGAGTCAGGTGTTTGCCAGCGACCCATAACTGCGACAAGCGATGCGAGAAAACCAATAACACCGAAGTAGACCATCGACGTTTCGAAGGAATCCTGCCTTGATACCTTTCGGGTAAGTATGTTGTACAAGGAATAAAGAACAACACACAACAACGCGAGCAATGCAGCAGGGTTAAATACGTCGGCACCGGGCTGCACAATAATCAAAGTGCCGATAAAGCCGACCGACACCGCCAACCATCTCCGCCAGCCAACATGCTCTCGAAGCAATGGAACTGATAAAGCCGTTATAACCAATGGGAAACACGAAAATATTGCATGAATTTCTGCCACACCAAGAAACTGTATGGCATATGCAAAGATACCAATCTCTACACACATGATAAGACAGCGTACAACTTGCATTCCGGGAAACGCTGATTTAAATGCTCTGGATACACCGACCTTCCGGTGCGCATAGATAAGCGCAAAAAGAGCAAAAGCGGCAAATCGCACCACCAAAATTTGAGCGACCGGGATATGGGCACCAAGCTGCTTGGTGATAACGTCCTGCCAGGCGAAAAATACAGTGGCAATAAGCAGCAATGTGATACCTAGCAACGGTGCATCAAGACGTTGATTCACCTCACTTGCAGAGTTCTTAGAAGTGTTTGACATAACGTCTACTGGCAATGTGGGCATGAAGTACTGATTGCGGTAAAACTACACCCGCCAGTCAAGTAAGCGTTTTTCAAAGTAGCCAATGATGGCGCTTATAGCCACTCCTAATATTGATAATATTGAGACACCAACAAATAAACGTTCAAGATCATACAACGATCCGGCTTCCAGAATGTATGCACCAATACCATATTCCGCCCCAAGCATTTCCGCGGCTACCAACAGAATAATGGCAATCGCCAGACTCACACGTAAGCCAGATAGTATCCCGGGCATCGCGCCGGGCAACACTATCTTTGTCACTATAGAAAACCAGGACAGCGAAAAGCTTTGTCCCATGCGAATAAGCGAACGGTCCACATTATCAACGGCGCCGTAAGTTGCCACCACAGTCGGTGTAAACGTTCCGAATGCTATCAATGCATATTTGGAAGGCTCATCTATACCAAACCAGATGACAAAGAGCGGTAATAAAGCGATTTTGGGAATCGGAAATATGGCGGCCACAATAGGAACCAAACCCGCTCGGACGTGTGAAAACAGACCTATCAACACCCCCACTGCAATACCAACGGATGCACCAATAGCTGCACCGACGGCAAGCCGATTCAGTGAAGGCAACAGATGTTTCCAGAGTAAGCCAGAGCGCCACAAGTCGACAAAGGTCTTAAAAACATCTGACGGAATTGGCAGAGTAAGATTATTTATGAAACCCGTTCGCGTCCCTACTTCCATAAGAGCGATCAACAACACAAATACTATCGCGCCTATCCAACGCTTAGACTGCGGTGCAAATCCACCGCCACGAAAAGCAACCTGGTTTCGCTTATTTTCCTGCAGAGTAGTATGCAATTGGTCAGACACTTAATAGTTCCTGATCTGCGGCGATGGCTTCATCGCGCATCAGGTCCCACAAATACTTTTGCTTTCTTTCAAGCTCTATATCACCCATCTCACGTTCAGCGAGTGGGATTGGAATATCTACAATTTCCCGGATACAGCCAGGCCGCCGTGACAGCACAACAATTGAGTGACCCAGGCGCACTGCTTCACTAAGGTTGTGAGTAACATAAACAGAGGTGAATGGTTCGCGTGTCCATAGATCTATCAAATCATCCATGAGCAGTTCACGGGTCTGACTGTCCAGCGCGGACAGAGGTTCATCCATCAGCATAACAGCGGGCTTAACGGCAAGCGCTCTCGAAATAGCGACGCGTTGTTTCATGCCGCCAGACAACTGCTTCGGCAGCGCTTTGCGAAAGTCGGTTAATTTGGTGCGAGCTAACACATCCGAGATAATCGCTTCACGGCGTTTACCTCGAATATTATGATCTTCCAGCACCAAACTAATATTACCCTCTACCGTACGCCAGGGGAGTAACGCGAAGTCCTGAAAAACATAGGTGAGCGGATTAATACTCTCAACGGGCGGCTCACCAATTTGGAGAACGCTTCCGCCACCGGGTTTTTCAAGGCCACCGATTAATCTCAACAGCGTAGACTTGCCACAGCCAGAAGGACCGATGATGCAGACGATCTTACCTGCAGGAATATCCAGGTCTATCGCACGTAAGACTTCTACATCACCGTAGTGATGGCTGATATTATCAAGCCGCAAATCCATATTAAACCGTACTACTTGGCTGTGTAGGAACTGTCGACCAAGGTGTCTAGGGTGATTGTGTCTTTAACAAGTTTCTCGGCAATAAACCAATCTAACTGATCCTTTACTGAATCAATGTTTAACGCTGCATCCTGACTGATACGCATTGCGCCGTTGCGAATACTTGGCGCCGCCTTTTCATACGGACGATCAGTGTACACATACTTATGTACCAGCTTCACCATAGCTTCAGCAGCATCATCACCCGCTGTCTTATCGACCAACGCTGCATTGAAATCAGCAGCACCCTTCGAAAATGCCCGCAGGAACGCTTCAGATTTTTCGCGTTCGTCAGATGCATTTTCTGCAGACGTGAACACAACGGTGACCTGATAGTCGGCAACATAGTCAGCGACATCACCGATAATATGTACAGCACCTGCACCACTTAAAGGCTTGGCAATGTGTGGAACAATACTCCACGAATCGATCTGACCTGACTTGATAGCACCAATCACCGCACCTGTTTTTTGTAGCGGCTTAAACTTCAATTCAATGCCTTCTTTGGCGGCAACCTTCGCACCCATGTAGTGGAAGGAGGAACCGGCTTGAGTAATTCCCCAGGACTTTCCGTCCAGTTGGGCTGCAGATGTAATGCCGGCTTTGTAGGCAGCATCAGAGACCAGAATCTTCTGTCCGTCGATGCCCTGCTCTTCCATCAATGCACCACCTATCACTTTGGCTGCACCTTTTTCCGCTAACGAAATTAGACCACCGGAAATTGCGGTAACGGCATAGTCCACATCTTTGGATGCAACAGCCACAGCCATCGGCTGGGCAGCCTGAAAGAATTTAAACGTGACATCAAGCCCTTCTTCTTTAAAGTAACCACGCTCAAATGCAACAAAGCTGGCTGCATGACTGGTAAAACGCAGAGCGCCTACATTAATTGGCGTATCTGCAGCCAGGACAGGAGTGGCGACAGTGGCTACCAATACCGCTGCACCAACCAATTTAAGTGTGTTTCTTCTATTCATATCGTTCCCCTCTGGATGAACTGTCGTGTTACAAAGTACTTTCAATAAGTGTTTTAAGATGCACCAGTGCGCGGGTTTTATCACGGCTGGTAATCGATTCAATCAATTCCGAATGAAGTTCAGACTCTTTGTCAAAGTCGATACGGCTTTCTGTTATCGCTGCAAGCCTGAAGCGGCGAGCCTGATCATAGAGCCGGGTGTGACAGCTGATCAGGCGCGGCGAGTCGCAACCACTGACCAATGCTAAATGAAAGCTACGGTCTGCATGGTCCCATGCCAAAGCGCCCTCAACCACGGACCCCTTCACTTCGTTTATTGCGCGCACAAGCTGGTATTGAGCAGCAATGACTTGCGCTTCCCACTCAACATTGGCCAGCCCCATTGACCATTCCAGCCCAAGGCGTTCTATCTCACTACGCAGGCGCACAATATCTTTGAGATCGTCTTCAGTCGCAGATGCTACCCTGAAGCCACGCTGCGCATTAGCCTCTACCAGGCCTTCAGCACTGAGCATCGTCAGGGCTTCACGCATCGAGTGGTTCGAACCGCCATAATTCGCACGCAGCTCTTCTATTTTGAGGCGTTTGTCGGGCGGCAGACTGCCAAAAGAAATATCACGCCTGATCGCACCGGCGATTAAGCCTACGACAGTTTTTGCCTCATCTGTTTTGCGCGAAAAAATCAAATACTTCTACAGAACTCAAAATATGTAATGAAAAATATAATATGTCATATTATCTGCAGGAGCAAATACAAAACAAAAGCACTAACGCCGCGCTTCCCGGATAGACGCACTATATTCCCACCGGAAACCTTATTAGTTTATGTTCGCATTCTTCGAAAATCTCATTGACCCTTTTAAAGCCACCACAGCTGCCCGTCCACCGGATGATTCGGTCTTCAAGTTTATTCTGTATTTTGCAGGGCAAGCGCGATATGTGTTTCTGGCCGTACTAGTGCTAGGAGGTCTTCAGGCGTGGATAGAGATCTCGCTATTTGGTTTTATCGGCACCGTGGTTGATATGCTCGATGGCGCAAATGCAAATACCGTTTTCAGTGAAAACTGGGGCACCTTTGCATGGATGGTGGTATTTGTCGGCTTTATCAGGGTAGTTATTCTAACGCTTGGCACGGTATTGATAGAACAAACCGTATCACCTTCTGTGTACAACATGATTCGCTGGCAATCACATAAAAATGTGATGCGCCAAAGCCTTCGTTTTTTTCAAAACGATTTTGCCGGGCGTATAGCAACTAAGGTCATACAGGCAGGTCAGGCGGTGACCGATTTTCTCACCACCTTGCTGGATACAGTATGGCTGATAATTCTCTATGTAATCAGCACGATGATTCTATTTTTGGATTTGGATTGGCGACTGACATTATTTCTGTTTATTTGGCTATGTATTTATAGTGTTATCTTGTTTAGATACGTTCCCACTGTTCGAGACAATGCTCGCAAAGTGGCAGACGCTAAGTCTGTGCTTACCGGGCGACTGGTCGACAGCTACTCGAACATTTCACTAGTCAAACTTGATAGTCAACCGGAACGTGAGGATAGATTTGTAGCGGATGGCGTGCATGGACTTGTGCAACGCGTGCAGCAGTTTGGCCGAACAATCACTGTGCTTCGAATATCTGTTGTTATCAATAATTCGCTTATGTTGCTCGGCATCGGATATTTGACACTAACGCTCTGGCAACGCGGTGAAATATCCGTTGGTGAGGTAGCCTTCGCCCTGGGCTTGATACTTCGCTTGAATTTACTTGCCAATCGATTCCTCGGACAGGTAAACGGCCTGTTTCGCAACTACGGACAAGCGCAGGATGCAATGACTACCGTCGCACGTGCAAACGATCTGGTTGATACACCACATGCCACAACGCTAGCAGTGCAGCATGGCAATATAGCGTTTAAAAATGTACATTTTAATTATCAGGGCGACAAATCCGGCGGCCCGATCATCGAAGACTTTAGTCTTCAGATCGCAGCTGGCGAAAAAATCGGGCTTGTTGGCCCATCCGGCGCCGGTAAATCCACCCTAGTCAATCTTCTACTAAGGCTGTATGACCTCGACAGCGGAACAATTGACATTGACGGACATAACACCGCAATGGTTACGCAGAATTCTTTACGCGCAGCAATTGGCATGGTGTCACAAGATACTTCTTTACTGCATCGCTCGATACGCGACAACATCGCCTTTGCTAATCCTGATGCCACGGAAGCGCAAATCATCACCGCGGCAGAAAAAGCCAGAGCGCTTGATTTTCTGGATGGATTAGTCGACGACAAAGGCCGCGCCGGGCTCGACGCCCATGTTGGGGAACGAGGCGTTAAACTCTCTGGCGGTCAGCGACAGCGTATTGCCATTGCCCGGGTTCTGCTTAAGGATGCACCTATTTTGGTTTTGGATGAGGCAACTTCGGCACTGGATTCAGAAGTAGAGGCAGAAATTCAGCACAGCCTCGAAGTGCTAATGAAAGGCAAGACAGTCATAGCTATTGCACATCGACTCTCAACTATTGCTGCGATGGACAGACTGGTTGTAATAGAAGAAGGACGCATAGTAGAAGTTGGCACGCATGAGCAACTGGTGCGTAACGGCAAGCGATATGCAGCGTTGTGGTCCCGTCAGTCCGGTGGGTTTCTGGATTTATAGCGCTTTATCAATGTCCTCTTCTTGCTCATGGTAATCTTAAGCCATTAAAACCAGAGGAGAACTATATGCGATCCCACCGGGGTGCTTTAGTCATTGGAATCGCTTCACTATTACAACTTTCCTGCAGCGCGGGAAGTGGCGGTGCGGGCAATGGCGCGCTTAACTCTTATGACTCTCCGGAGGAGATTTTGGCAACTATACAATATTATGTTAGCCCGACAGGAAGTGATACCACTGGCAACGGGTCACTAACTAGTCCATGGAAAACCGTTCAAAACGCACTCGGCACCATTCCCTTTGACCAGGATGATGTAGCCGTAAACCTACGCACTGGCACTTACGTCCTACCTTCCACTCTATTAATCGATGAACAACGAGGTGGTAGCAATCTTGGTGTTTTTACAATAAAAAGCTATGACGGAGAAACCGCTACGTTAGATGGCGGCTTAATCGCAGACAGTGGCAGCATGGTTGCTATCAGAAGTGCCAATTATGTCGCATTGGAAAACCTGGAACTAACCAACTTAATAGGCAATAAATCCGGCATTCATGTGGTAGGCAACAGTTCTCATATCAATATTCGTAACAACGAAATTCATAACATGCATTGGACCATTGATGCCGCTGCCGCAAGTGCACCCGCCCCTTCTGATAACTTAAACCCTATCGTTATCGTGGGTGACAACATCGATGCGATGACCCATATTTCGATATCAGACAACAAAGTACATAACCTCACCACCGGCTACAGTGAAGCGATAAAAATCGCCGGCAACGTTGACGGCTTCACTGTTGAAAATAACGAAGTCTTCGATATATCCAACATTGGAATTGTCGCAGCCGGGAATTATGCATGGGTTGGATTAGCAGACCCTCGGTTAAACCAGGCACGTAATGGCACTATTCGCAACAACGCTACCTACCGATGTGTATCTCCGGTAGCGGCATCTGCAGGTATATATGTTGACGGTGCAAAAAACATTACCGTATCAAATAACTACTCGCATCATAATACCGTTGGTTTTTCAGTCGGGAGTGAAGAGCCGGGACAAGCAACAGGCATCACTTTATCTGGCAATGTCGCCGCAGATAATACTCAGGCCGGCATTGTTATTGGCACTAACACAGCCGACGCCATGGTGGACGGCGTGGTGCTGGATCAAAACGAATTTCGCGGAAACTACACTATCCCGATATGGGGTGGCGCGCCCATTGTGATCAACAAATCTAACAACGTGACTATCACCGAAAATGATATTAAATCTATTAGTCAATATATGGTGACTGTAAATGCACCAGCAAGTAATTTAATACTAAATAATAACCGCTATGAAAGCTCAGCAGTCACATCTGCAGAGGCTGTATTTGCCTGGGTGGGTATCAGTGGTGAAAATCACTTCAGCTTTGACAGCTATAAAGCAGCAACCGGCCAGGACAAGCGCTCTACGTTCACATTTTCGGCCAAAATTCCGTAGCAGAGACGCTTTACTGTATGACAGCCGCCCGACGCGCACGTTTAAGAGCGGCCGTTGTTGCCGATGGAGACTGAGCTCAACGCGTAGACTTCAATCGGGAACTTGTTCATAGTGGTGTCAGGATGTCCATGCAAAATCAGGAGATGAAAATTGCCCACCCTATACGCAGCAAAAGGGACCGGCTCAATCGCCCCGCAAGCAGTGCTTGCCTACTCTGGTGCCGAGCATGAAATTATCTGGATAGACTACGGTGCAAAGCAGCATCGCTCTGCGGAATTTCTTGCGATCAATCCGCGCGGACAGATACCCGCACTAAAACTCGACGATGGCACCATGGTTACAGAGTCAGCAGCCATTATGCTACACCTCGCAGATTGCCACCCTGCTGCACACTTGATTGAAAAGCCTGCTACCACACAACGCGCGCAAACTTATCGCTGGATAATTTTTATGGCAACAAATGTCTATGAAGATTTTCTGCGTATGGAATATCCTGCAAACTACACTGGCGATACCAGCACTGAAGCAGCTGTATCTGCGTCGGGCGCAGATGCGATGGACCGATCCTGGGGAATTTTAAATCAAGCGCTCACAGACAATGACTATCTGGTGGGCAATAGCTTATCAATTGCCGATATCTATTTGGCGATGTTGCTTGCATGGCATCCAGACTTAAATATGCTCAACAAAAGACACACGTATTTGCTGCCAGCAGCTCAAAACACTTTGTCGTACGCCGCTATAAAAAAAGTATTTGAAGATAACGATGCACTTTTCTAATTCGTTTTGCAGCAGACATCGCGCGGTGCGCCATGTACAAGATTCCTCCCAATCACGCAGAGTTGCACAGGCGCTTACTCACAGCTCGTGGTATAAAACATTAATAACTTTGCTATTTACTTCGCTTGCGATTGCCGGTGTTTCTGGCGCAGAATAAAATTCTGCAACATTAGCGCACTAATAACCATCAATGCGCCTGACAGCTCAAGTAAGGAAAATCGATACCCCTGCACATATCGAATAAAAAACGTTACGACCGGTATTAAATTAGTAAACAGCATAGCGTTAATCGGCCCCACAAGCCTTGACCCTGCTGTCCACGCAAACATACCCACCACCACACCGATAAACGTCAGAAACAACAACTCATACCGGGCCTGATACCAGTCCTCCGGTGATGGATGAGCGATTAACCCGATACTCAACAAAATGACAACAACCATCGTGTTTGCAAGTGCTCCAGACATCATCGACCACGTGGTCAACCTGAGGTTTGACCAGTGTTTGTATCGACCACAGGCAAATGTGTATAGCACCCAACACAATGACCCTGCCAACACCATCACCGCCCCCGCCAATTCGGCTGGAGACTGGAATAGATCGGAATTCCATTCCGTTACCACAGTGACTACTCCTAGAAACGCAAGCAGCACACAAGAAGTGGTACGCCAGCCTGGTAGATCGCCACCCGCAAGACGTTGCAGCAGTACCGCCATGATGGGTTGAGTGGCCACAATAATCGCAGCGATTTCAGGCCTGGTAAACATCAGCCCGCCAAAAATAAATGTTGGCGCACCACACATTCCCATCACGCCGTAAAGCCAAACCTTCCGTGATTCCCGGTTTATAGCAAACGACAATCGCCCCTCCACCACATACAGCACAAGCGTAAGCGTGAGTGCCGCCACGCCAAAGCGAAAAACCGCAGCATGAAAGGCATTGACACTATCAAACGCAGACTTTGCGACCGGAAACTGAACACCCCATATTATGGCTGTCACAAGTAGTATTAGACTGCCAGTGATATATTGATGATAAGCACCGGTATGAGGATTAGCTGGCATTGGCTTTTTATTGACTGAGAGCTTGGAAAGTACACCGATCTATACTGATCGGCTCGGCACAGGTGGCATCGGTTATAGCTACTTCAATGTACCACCACCTGTAATGTTCACAACCGAGCCTACGAATGCCCCCTGTTGTTCTGACAATCATAAATCGAATAGCTGCAGACAGGGTGATAAGCCATAGAATGACCGGTGAGCCCCTCCCCCATTGAAGCATACATTCGCCGCAAAAAAGCCAGTGGCAACGGCCACACTGAAGCCATTCACTGAATTTGATACAGCGTGCTAACCCTGAAGTGAATCAAGCTTCTGTTTGCCAACCTCGGTCAAACGGCGGAGGGTAATTGTTTTAACACGGGTACCAGCACTGCCTTGTGGCTTGCTGTGCTCAGCCAGGGCATTATCAATCAGGTATTTCCAGTCGCTATAGTCGTGTTGGTTGTCATCGATTCTTACTTCCCCTCCAAGTACTTCAAATAATAAATCGGCAAGACGATCATCGTTCATACTGTGACCTTTATTGTATTAGCGCAAAATGGTTGGCGTGATATAGAAGTAGATTTCAAACAAACTATAGCCTACTTCGTTCTATGGCCTGTCTCTTAAGCGTGCCCTCAACTTTAAAGACATACGTTGATGCAAAATCAACCGTACCCTGCGCCCAAGGTAAAACCTTCACTATACACAATATCACCTGCTATGGGACCGGCGAAGTTATTTCCGTCAGTCACGAACTGAATTCCGGTGTGAGTGACGAACGAATTCATCGCTTTATCACTTCTTCTTACAACGATCCACTCTCTGTGTACTCGTGATACACAGGCGGATCAGCTAACCACAACACCCTTAAACTGTTGACTGAGTCACACTGCGGCAATTCGGCTTGGAGCGTTTGTGCCGCTATAGCTTCAAGGCGTCAGTAAAATGCAGTTAACCTTCCATCGCCTTCAAATTAGTCAATGAGCGCTTTGCAATTGAATGAAAGGATCGAACGACAATAACGAAGAAAAAACTGCCGTCTCGCTGGTGGGGAAGCATGCCTCCAGTACGACTTATGATGAGGTATTTCTAGATTGCACAGATGGCTATTGTATATTTGATGAGCATCAAAACCTGCAGGCATTCTCATCAGATTTCCCTCTTCTGTACCCTACTATCAAAGACAAAATTACCATTGGTATGTCGTATGCCGAATACATGTATGTTTTCTTCGCTTACGATGCTGTGCTTAACATTGGGCCAAAAGTAACCGCTGAAAAGTGGGTTACGCAGGCACTAAAAATATTCGAGCAAGACTCAGCTCAACATAAACATCATTTGCATGATGGCCGCTGGATGCAAATCAACATGAAAAACACCTCTACTGGCCAATGGCTATTCGTAGCCATGGATATTAGTCAGTCGTGTGAATACGAACACGCATTGCGTGAGAGTCATGAACGCTACCGGGCATTCGCTCATCTGGCGATGGACTGGTTCTGGGAGTTAGATAAAGACTTACGCTACATCTACCACTCAGGTCACAAAGAATCACTGAGCGGGCACAAAAACACTGACATCATCGGTATGACTCGCATTGAATCGGTTGAAGGTAGAGCTCTGGAATCCGAAGAGCTAGACCACCATAATAAGGCATTACTGGAACACAAGCCTTTTGATCTGGTACTGGCTTGGAAGGGAGATGATGGAAATATAAGACACGTCAATATCATTGGATCCCCAGAATTTGATAAATCTGGCAAGTTTACCGGATTCATGGGCTGCGGCAGAGAGGTAACCAAGGAAATCCTACTGCAATCCCGGCTAAACTATATTGCAGGCCACGACGATCTGACAGGCTTGCTCAATCGACGTATGTTTGAGTCCGCACTCATGGACGCTCTGCAACAAGCAGCCACCAGAGAAAAACTATCGACACTATGCTTTATAGACCTGGATCGCTTCAAACTGGTAAACGACGGCGGCGGGCATGATGCTGGAGACCAGCTCTTAAAGAACATAGCCACAACATTTTGCGACCTGCTAGGTGAAAATGCACTCGTTGCAAGACTGGGGGGTGACGAGTTCGGGGTCATCCTGCATACAGGAATTAATGAAGCGCTTGAACGAGTAAACAAATTAATCAGCCACATTAGCTGCTCTCCATTCGACTGGAAACAACGAAAGTATACCATTGGCGCCAGTGCCGGCCTGGTGGCTATTGATGATCACTGTGATGATATCTCAGAACTCATGTCACATGCTGATACTGCCTGTTATGTTGCAAAAAATGCTGGTAGGAATCAAGCGCAGATATACATGTACGATGAATACTTTCAAGATCCTGTCAGTGTTGAATTAAAGCAGGTAAACCTGCTTAAAAACGCCATGGACAATGACGGCTTAATGCTCTATCTGCAACCTATTAAACCACTGCAATATGAAAGCTCACATACTCACTTTGAAGTTCTACTGCGACTTCAAGGCGCTGATGGCCAAATAAAGTCAGCAGGTGAATTTATACCTGTTGCCGAAAAATATGACCTTATGCAGCACCTGGATAAATGGGTTCTGCACGAAGCGCTGCGCACACTGACCATTATGATGGAACGAGGCCTTGATGTTTCATTTTCAATAAACATTTCTGGCAATACCCTCAGTAACAAAGACAGTTTGAATGTGTACCGGTCTATTATTGAAAAATCAAAAATATCATCGAACCTGCTCACTTTCGAGGTCACTGAAACAGCAGCGATAAAAAACATCGAAACCGCAAAAAAATATATCACTGACATGAAAAACTATGGGTGTGACTTCTCACTCGATGATTTTGGCAGTGGTTTAAGCTCATTCGGATATCTGAAAGAGCTGTCCGTTGATTACCTCAAGATCGATGGGAGTTTTGTAAAGAGTATGGTAAACGATGCCACTTGCAGAGCAATTGTTTCCGCGTTTAATCAACTTAGTCATGAGATGGGGATGAAAACAGTCGCGGAGTTTGTCGAAGATGATACAACAGAGAATATGCTGAAAGAGCTTGGAATAGACTACGCCCAGGGCTATGGCGTGGGAGCACCACAGCACGCCGATGAGTGGATAGAGTTTCTGTTGAACAACAAGCCGGGGTTACAAAAAGCAGGCTAGCCACCTTCACCTGACTAATATGCAGACCATCAATACTCGCTTAAGACAAACGCCGCCACACAGGGCACAAATAATGGTCTCACGCAAAAGTGGGCTGGAGTAAATACAAACTTTGCTTATAAAAAAGGCCGCTATCAGCGGCCTTTTTTATAGATCTTGATCTACTGCAGATGTTGCCCCGACAGGGCGCTACCGTCATGAATGCTAGTGTACTGGAACTAATAGAGTGTGCATTTGAGAGCTTGTCATTTGGTTTGCAACAAGGCGAAGCTTGCTGGCAATAGTTATTCTCTTTTCAAGAGCTTCAACGCAGTGGCAAGCCAAATGCCGAGCTCCCAAAGGGGCGATTAATCAAAGTGCACACCAAATTACACTCTATTTGTACCTGTACACTAGTACTTACCCACCAGATTTAAA
>CALGJU010000315.1 GCA_937928685.1 uncultured Granulosicoccaceae bacterium | reverse complement strand
AATCAAGAACTAAAGGATGCTGTAGAAAACCTAAATAACCGACCCAGGAAAACACGTGGCTATCTAACCCCAAATCAAATGTTTAATGGCCAATTTAAAGCACTTATCTAAAATCAGTTGCACTTATGACTTGAATTCGCGCCATTGGTCAACTCCCTGGGCTTTGATCTAATCTGGTATGGCATTCTTTATACAATCACTACCCAGATTGCGTATATGACACCACCATTCGGGTATAACCTTTTTCTTATGCGCGCTATGGCGCCGCCTGAAATTACCCTTCGCGATATCTATACATCTATATTGCCGTTTGTAATGATAATGATTCTGGCCTTGGCGCTAGTAATGTGTTTTCCGCAGATTGCCACCTGGTTGCCGGGAGTGGTTTACGGAAACTAGAAGTGAGATTTAACAACCAGGAAGATTTACTTGGTATTGAGAGCCCTTGAAGAAGTTGAAATCTTCTATTAAGGGAACCCCCGGGAAGATGCTTCCCGATATTACCCACAAGGAGTTGAAGATGACTACGAGACGTAAGTTTATTAAAGGTGCTGCAGCGACTGCTGCCACGGCGACGGCTGCAACCATTACATCGGCCCCGGCCATCGCTCAATCCAAACCGATCAAATGGCGTATGCAAACCTATGCCGGTTCGGCATTAGCAGAACACGTGATTAAGCCTGCAATTGATAGCTTCAATAAAATAGCCGGTGATCGTATGCAGATAGAATTATTCTTTGCCGATCAACTTGTGCCCACTGGTGAATTGTTTCAAGCCCTACAGCGCGGCACGATAGACGCGGTGCAGTCCGATGATGATTCTATGGCATCACCTACTGAGGTCACCGTGTTTGGTGGGTATTTCCCTTTCGCATCACGTTACTCACTTGATGTGCCGGTGTTGTTTAATCAGTACGGCCTGAATGAAATATGGGATGCGGAATATTCCAAAGTCGGGGTGAAGCATATCAGTGCGGGTGCCTGGGATCCTTGTCACTTTGCCACCAAAGATCCGATCAACAGTTTGGAAGATCTCAAAGGCAAGCGGGTGTTTACATTTCCCACAGCAGGGCGTTTTTTATCTCAGTTTGGTGTGGTGCCGGTGACCTTGCCCTGGGAAGATATTGAAGTGGCTATGCAGACCGGTGAACTTGATGGTGTGGCATGGTCTGGAATCACAGAGGACTATACGGTCGGTTGGGCTGATGTGACCAACTACTTTTTAACTAACAATATCTCGGGGGCCTGGGCCGGTTCGTTCTTTGCCAATATGGATCGCTACAACGAACTCCCTGAAGATTTGCAGGAGCTTCTCAAAGTTTGTATGGATCAGTCTCATTATTATCGTCAGTGGTGGTATTGGGGGGGTGAGGCATCGCTTCGTGTTGATGGCACAAAGATGGAGCTGACTTCTATTCCTGATGCCGAGTGGCAGACGGTTGAAGACGCGGCACTTAAATTCTGGGATGAGATTGCAGCTGAAAGTGAGACCAAAGCCAAGGTGGTTGGTATTCTGCGCAAATACAATGCTGATATGGTTAAAGCCGGTCGGCCTTATCGCTACGGTTAATCGGGAGTTTAATCTGGCGAGTGGCAGTACACCGCTGTAATATAGGCAGAGCGAGAACCGGGCGTTCTCGCTCTGCCTTTTTTGCTAACTCAAATGACGGTGAACTATGAGTCTGAATGCTAATTGGTCTTATCCGACGGCGATTCGCTTTGGCGCAGGGCGTATTGCTGAAATTGCAGAGGCCTGTAACGTCAGCCAGATTAAAAAGCCGTTACTGGTAACAGACAAAGGTCTGGCCGGTATGGATATTACCAACAAAACACTGGATCACCTTGAGCAGGCGGGCTTGGGTCGGCACATATTCTCTGAGGTCGATTCAAACCCCAATGATAAAAACGCGGAGGAAGGATTGAAGCTCTATCGTGAGGGCGGCTTTGATGGAGTCATCGCTTTTGGTGGCGGGTCGGCGCTTGATCTCGGTAAGGTGCTGGCGTTCATGGTCGGGCAAACCCGACCCTTATGGGATTTTGAAGATGTCGGTGATTGGTGGACTCGGGCAGACGCTGACGCCATACACCCGGTGATTGCTGTGCCGACCACCGCGGGCACCGGGTCTGAAGTAGGTCGCGCCAGTGTGATTACCAACAACGCGAATAAAGAGAAAAAAATCATCTTTCACCCGAAGATGCTACCGGTAATAGTAATCTGTGATCCGGAGTTAACTATTGGTATGCCGCCGTTTCTTACTGCTGGTACCGGGCTTGATGCGTTTGCCCACTGTGTTGAAGCTTACAGTTCGCCGCACTATCACCCGATGAGCCAGGGCATGGCGTTGGAGGGTATGCGACTCGTTAAAGAGTATCTGCCAAGAGCATACACCGATGGTAATGATATCGAAGCGCGAGCACAGATGATGTCTGCGGCAGTGATGGGGGCTACCGCTTTTCAGAAAGGCCTTGGAGCCATTCATGCGCTGTCACACCCTATCGGTGCAGTGCATAACACGCATCACGGAACAACCAATGCGGTATGTATGCCTGCTGTTTTGCAGTTTAATAAGGCAGCGATTCAGCCGCGTTTTGATCAGGTTGCCGCCTACCTGGGTATAGAGGGCGGTTTTGACGGATTTTGTCGGTATGTAGATGATCTCAACACATCGATGAACATACCAGCCAGTCTGACGGCGCTGGGCGTGAAAAACCCAGACCTTGAAAGCCTGGCTCAATCTGCGCTGCGGGATCCAAGCGTTGGCGGTAATCCGGTGGCAATGGATTATGACAATACCCATAAACTACTGGAGAGTTTGGTTTAGTTGCGCTTCGCAAGTGGCATGTGGATGCGATATTTGGTGGGTCGTTTTTTGGCCGGCATCTGGCAGTGCCAACTGCCGGCTTTCACCTGATACGGTCTTTGGCAATAGTAAAAATTCGAGCATTTCCTTGCCATAGCAGCGCGCTTAGTTCAAAGTATTGCTTGTCTCGACACGCCGCGATAGCGGCAATAGGTAATGTGGGAGAGATCGCCGGCCGTAAGGCTTAGGCGGCGCCGAAGGAGCAACACCCAGCAAACTCTCAGGCAAACGGACCACATATATACAGAGACATCTGGAGAGCAGTGCTAAGTATCAGCACTCACCGAAGGGGTAATGCAGGCTTAAGGCTGCAAAAACTCTCAGGTTCCGAGACAGATGGGATTGGAAGCGATTGCAAATGCAATCCCGATAAACTGTCATGGGCATCTCTAATGAAAAAAGTCGCCGTATTTGGCATTTGTGTCACCGACGCGCTCTTATTACGTGGCCGCTGTTTGTTCAATCGCGGCCTTAAAGCCCCTGTTTTCGACTACCCATGGAATGGGTCGCTTCGATTTCCACTGTCTCGCAATTTTCTGTCTTATTGGCTGATGATTGGAAAGAAATTCCACCATGGTCAAAGCTTGAGATCGCCGATCAATGCAGGTCGATTCTCAATAAGATTGCCAAAGCATGTAACACCGCTCTCTATATTTATTCAATTCCCAAAAGCATAGCTATTCCAATGACACAAAAAACACCTTTATATGAAAACCACCTGCAAGCCGGTGGAAAAATGGTTGATTTTGGCGGCTGGCAGTTGCCAGTACACTACGGCTCGCTGGTAGATGAACACCACTGTGTTCGCAACGAGGCCGGTGTGTTTGATGTATCGCACATGACTATTGTTGATATTGACGGCACAGATAGCAGCGCATTTTTACAGCGTTTGTTCGCCAATGATGTGGCGAGCTTAACTGACGTGGGTGCTGCGTTATACAGCTGTATGCTGAATGAAGAAGGCGGGATTATCGACGATTTGATCGTCTACTGGATGGGTGATCGGGGTTATAGAGTAATAGTAAATGCCGCGACCCGGGAAAAAGATCTTGAATGGATTCGCAGGCAATCTGAAAAATTCAACGTGACAATCACTGAGCGATCAGAACTTGCCCTGGTTGCTGTGCAAGGGCCACTCGCGACCGAGCGTGCTGTTGCATGCTTGCCGGAAGAACTCAAGGCGCCCTCTCGGGCGTTGAAGCGCTATACCGCATGTGCACATGACGACTGGTTTGTTGCCGCCACTGGATACACTGGTGAAGCAGGGCTTGAGATTGCACTGCCTCAAGAGCAGGTGGGTGAATTCTGGAATGCGTTGCTGGAAGCCGGGGTCAAGCCTTGTGGATTGGGCGCACGAGATACCCTGCGTCTTGAAGCCGGGATGAACTTGTATGGCTCAGATATGGATGAAACACAATCACCGCTAAGCTCAGACCTTGGCTGGACTGTCGCCTGGCAGCCCGTTGAGCGCCAGTTTATCGGGCGAACAGCGTTGCAGCAGCAAAGGGACACTGGCGTGGGTCAAAAGTTGTGTGGTTTTGTACTGGACGGAAAGGGCGTGCTACGCGGTGGCCAAGTATTGTATAAAGATGACGCAGAGATTGGTGTGATCACCAGCGGTACGTTTTCACCGACGCTGAAAAAGTCGATCGCATTTGCTCGAGTAGACGCCGATTGTATTGGCGACTGCATGGTGGAAATTCGCAACAACCGAATAGCGGTTAAGCATGTTAAGCGAGTCTTTGTACGCAAAGGGCAGCCAGTCTAGCCACCTTTGTGGTCAACGCGTCTAGTCGAGCATTACGTTCAGCCAGGCACTTCAAATTCGCAGTAAGTTATTAGGAGACAAAAACTTGAATATACCAAATGATCTGTTCTACACCGAGTCGCATGAGTGGGTGCGCTTAAACGATGATGGCACAGTGACAGTGGGAATCACCGATCATGCGCAGGAGCAACTGGGCGATTTGGTGTTTGTTGAAACACCAGAGATTGATGCCACGGTCAGTGCCAAGGATGCAGTTGCGGTGGTCGAATCTGTAAAAGCTGCATCAGATATCTATGCGCCAATACATGGAGTGATACTGGATGCCAACACAGCGCTCGCGGAAGAACCGGAATTGGTCAATTCGGATCCTTACCAGGCTGGTTGGCTATTCAGCATTCAGCCAGAGCACGCAACTGAAGTTGAAGAGTTAATGGATCAGGAAGCCTATGAAGGGTTTATTGCTTCTGAGAGCTAATACTTATTGGCGCAATACTCAAATTTGTAACGCAATTTGCGTTTAATTAAAATCACTCTTATATAAACGGTAGCGCATCCTTGAAGAACCCTGATCTGTTTCAGCAGCGCCATATCGGACCCACCGAATCTGATGTGCAAAAAATGCTCGATGTCATCGGTGTTGCGAGCCTTGATGAACTCATTGCCAAAGTGATCCCTGATGATATTCGGGATAACAATCCACTGAATGTAAAACCTGCCGTCAGTGAACGGCAGGCACTGGCAGAGCTTCGGGCACTGGGTGATAAAAACAAGGTCATGAAATCCATGATTGGCCAGGGTTATTACGGCACATTTACCCCGCCTGTTATTCAGCGCAATGTGTTGGAGAACCCGGCCTGGTATACGGCCTACACGCCGTATCAACCGGAAATTTCTCAAGGCCGGTTGGAAGTGTTGTTTAACTTTCAGACCATGGTGTGTGAGCTAACAGCATTGCCGATTGCCAATGCTTCCATGCTTGATGAAGCGACGGCGGCGGCAGAAGCGGTAAGTATGTGCCATAGAACATTGCGCGGTAAAAGATCCCGATTGTTGATGTCTACACATTGTCACCCGCAGACAATTGATGTGGTTAACACTCGAACCGGACCTGCGGGAATTGAAACTGTTGTGGTTGATGAAGCTCAGTCGATTGAATTTTCAGATAATGATTTTGCGTTGTTGCTTCAGTGCCCTGATACGTCAGGGGTCATCAGGGATTATAAATCACTAATTGATAGTGCTCATGCAGCAGGTGTGATGGTGGTCATGGCCACTGACCTGTTGGCGCTTACCTTGCTCACCCCTCCCGGTGAGCTGGGCGTTGATATTGCTGTTGGCAGTGCGCAGCGTTTGGGTGTGCCAATGGGTTTTGGTGGGCCGCATGCTGCCTTTATGGCCACTGCTGAAAAACACAAGCGCAGTTTGCCCGGTAGATTGGTGGGGCTATCTATTGATGCGCATGGCAACCCGGCTTATAGATTGGCATTGCAAACGCGGGAGCAGCATATTCGTCGTGAAAAGGCGACGTCCAACATATGTACTGCGCAAGCACTGTTGGCGATGATCGCCACGTTCTACGCGATGTATCACGGCCCTGATGGCTTACAGGCCATTGCTAATAGAATTCGTACCTATACCCAATATGTAAGGGAAAAGCTGGCTGATTCAAAGTTGAGCGTCAGTGATGGTGAGTGTTTTGATACCTTTACCGTAAGTGCCACTAAGCAATCGGCACAGTGGGTTGCAGAGGCTGAAAAGCGTGGTATTAATCTAAGAAAGATTGATGGCAATACTGTCGGTGTGTCACTGGATGAAACCTGTGATATTGATGATCTGGTAGAGCTGTTGGCAGTGTTTGATGTTGATGAAAAAGCCGCATTGGTAGGCAAGAAGATTGAAGAAATGTCTACATCGGGTTCTACGCGTGAATTAAGTTTTATGTCGCAAGAGGTGTTTCACCACTACCAGACAGAAACTGAAATGATGCGTTACATGCAGGCCATGGCTGATCGTGACATCGCGCTTAACAGAGCCATGATCCCGCTTGGGTCATGCACCATGAAGCTGAATGCCGCCGCTGAAATGGCGGCAGTCACCTGGCCCTCGTTCAGTGAAATTCATCCGTTTGCACCGGCGCATCAAACGCAGGGGTATGCAGAGTTAATTAAAGATGTTGAATCAATGCTTTGTGCTTGCACGGGCTATGATGCAATGTCAGTGCAACCGAATGCAGGTAGCCAGGGAGAGTATGCCGGGCTGCTGGCGATTAAACGCTACCACGAAAGCCGTGGAGAGATGCAGCGTGATGTCTGTCTGATACCGCACTCAGCGCACGGTACTAATCCGGCCAGCGCGCAAATGGCTGGTATGAAAGTGGTGGTAATCAGCTGTGATGACAATGGCAACGTTGATCTGGCAGATCTTGATGAAAAGATTGCAAAATACAATGATGCCGTTGGCGCTATCATGATTACCTATCCTTCAACTCACGGGGTTTTTGAAACTCACGTACGTACTGTGTGTGAGCGTGTGCATGCTGCGGGAGGGCAGGTCTATATTGATGGTGCCAACCTTAATGCCATGGTCGGGCTTGCGCAGCCGGGTAAGTTTGGTGGAGATGTATCGCATTTGAATTTGCATAAAACCTTTTGTATTCCGCATGGCGGTGGTGGCCCCGGGGTTGGCCCTATTGGTGTGGGCAATCATCTCGAGCCGTTTTTACCTGGGCATGAAGTGTTAGGTGATTCGAAAGGGGTAGTCAGTGCAGCGCCATGGGGCAGTGCATTGATTCTTACTATTACCTGGATGTATATCCGCATGATGGGGCCTGACGGTCTTAGAGATGCCACACGTTATGCCATTTTAAATGCCAACTATATGGCCAGTAAGCTATCAGAAAAATATAAAGTGCTATACACCGGCGAACACGGCTTTGTTGCCCATGAATGCATTATAGATACGCGTCAACTTAAAGATGATGGTGGCGTTACTGTTGAGGATATTGCCAAGCGGTTAATGGACTTTGGCTTTCATGCACCGACCATGTCATTCCCTGTGGCGGGTACGCTGATGATCGAGCCAACTGAAAGTGAACCACTGCGAGAGCTCGATAGATTTTGTGATGCGATGACGAGGATCTATCAAGAGTATGAGGAGGTCCGCGCTAAGCGTATACCGTCTGATGATAATCCACTGTGCAACGCGCCGCATACGGCTAGCTCGGTGATCTCAGACGTCTGGGCCCATCCCTATTCGCGTGAGCAGGCGGCCTTTCCTGCGAAGCTTGCTATTGATGCTAATAAGTATTGGCCACCGGTCGGACGGGTTGATAATGTCCATGGTGATAAACATCTTATATGTAGCTGTCCGCCGCTTGAAGATTATATGGAGGAGCAACCCGACGCGTGAGCGAGTGGCAAGCCACCCCGAGTCTATTGGTCGGCAATAGCCGACACGCACTGGTAAGAGTGTTCGGGGTTTCGTACCGACGACAGAGGTAGTTAGGTATCACGGCAGTATACCCACTCGCTAACGCGTCGGGCTCCCTTGATCGGGGCAAGCTGAAACTTCAATACTCGCTACTACTCAGTTAATCCGGCCATACCAAAAGCCAGCCTGTCGCTATACCTAAAAGAAAATACCGCGACAGGAATAGACTTCTACGGAAACCCGACGCGTGAGCGAGTGGCAGGCCGCCCCGGTCTATTCGTCGGCAATAGCCGAGACGGGAACAGATGTCCATGACAGCAGCCGACACTTGATGCATGCAGCTCTCTTTAAGATATACGCGGATTCAATTTCAAATGAAATCCATAGGCACTCAGTGTGTCGATTTCACCTTCCAGCTCTGCGTGCGTAAGAGGGTGTTTGTCCAGCCATTCAGGGGATATGTTGAGTGCAATGACACTGTCCGCCGGTGTCATGGTCACTGGAGGCGTCGTGCCGGAATGTCGGGTTCGATGGAACAGGGTGGACAGCCGCAGTAACACCAATAATTTGTAGTACCTTGATTGCTCGGACTTTCTCATTGATTGAGTGGCGGTCTTGTCTATTTTTCTGCGATGATTTCGTACCAGTGCTGCTATGAACTCCTGATCGTTTCTTGAAAACCCGAGCATATCTGCATGGCGTAACAGGTATTCACCGTGCTTGTGGTATTGAACATGTGCCACAGACAGACCGACTTCGTGCAGGTGGCAAGCAGAGCGCAGTGTTGCCCAGTCACGTTTCGGGTCAAGGTTCCAATGTGTGATAGAGGTTTGAAACATACTTTCAGCAGTGTCAAAGACACGTGTCGCCTGGTCAATATCTACCTGGAAACGCCGCTGCATGTCAGTCACTGCATTGCGCCTGACGTGATCGTTGAGTGAGTCGCCTGCAAGGTCAATGATCACGCCTTCTCTGAGAGCTGAATGGGATACTTGCATGTGTTTGATATTGAGTGACTCAAAGGCTGCCATTAATACCGATAAGCCACCGAGTATTACGGCGCGACGATCTTCCCCTACGGTTGAAATGCCGTCGAGAACCTCCGGGCCTTTCTTGCTTATTTTATCGACTAACGCGGTCAGGCTCTCGCGGCTGATGCCTTTTTCATCTGCGTTAAACGATTGCAGTATTTTTTCTGTCGCTTTGATTGTGCCGCTTGATCCGATGCACACGTCCCAGTTGTGTTTGAGATACTCCGGGACGATAGCCTGTGTTTCAAGTCTGGCTTGGGCAATCGCTTTTTCGAATTGTCTGTGAAGTTTTTTAGAGTTGTCAAACCACCT
>CALGJU010000314.1 GCA_937928685.1 uncultured Granulosicoccaceae bacterium | reverse complement strand
AATGATCGTTCGCAACTCGTCTAGCTAAAATACTATGTTACTTGATCTAAGAGACGGCATCCGCAATTCAAAGTGGCTCAAGTATGTGCTGGTTGGCATCATCTGTGTGCCTTTTGCGCTTGTCGGAATAAACTCATATTTTGGTAACCACGGTGCAGACTACGCAGCCAAGGTTAACGGAGAGAAAGTCTCTCTGAACTCGTTTCAAAACGCTTATCAGCAATCCCGCAACCAGCTACAGCAAACCTTCGGTGGCAGATTGCCGGAAGGGTTAAATCTGGGTGCTATGGTGAACAACCAGGCAATGTCTACGGTTGTCAGGCAAGAGGTTCTTCGACAATCCACCTTTGAGAACGGTTTTGCCGTCGGTGATGAAGATCTTGCTCAAAGAATTTTTTCAATAGAAGGATTCACCGTTGATGGTGTGTTCGACAAAGACCGCTACACCCGTCAATTGCAGTCGATGGGGGTATCGCCATCAGAGTTCGAAAATCAGTTTCGAGCTGATGTGTTGCTCCAGCAGTTTCGCGATAGCGTGGTGGTCAGTGGATTCTCTCTTGGCGATGAAAGTGCCCGCATAAATGAATTGCGTAGCCAGAAGCGATTGGCTTCGTTGATTTCATTAGATACGCAGGCTAAAGCGGAAACGATCGAAGTATCAGATGATGAGATCGCTGCACACTATGACGCCAATATTGCCTCGTTCAACAATCCGCAAAAAGTAAAAGTAGAATACCTTGAACTCAAGGTGGACGATTTGAAAGGCAGTATTGATGCAACTGATGAAGATATCGCTGCGTATTTCGAACAGAATAAAACCCAGTGGGTAGTGCCTGAAAAACGCGATGCTTCCCACATATTGCTGGCCGTCGACAGCGATGCCTCGGAAGCAGATGTCGCTGCCAAGCAAAAAGAAGCTGATGAGCTCGTCGCTCGTATCAACGCAGGTGAAACTTTGGCCTCACTGGCTCCAACGTTCTCTGATGATCCGGGGTCTGCTGACAACGGCGGCAGTTTAGGTGAGTTCGGTAGAGGCGTGATGGTGCCTGAGTTTGAAGAGGTCGCCTTTGCTATGGCCGATGGTGAGGTGAGTGAGCCGGTGCGTTCTGATTTTGGCTTTCATGTCATTCAACTTAATAAAACAGTTGCTGAGCAAGGCCAGTCTTTCGAAGATGTTAAAGATGAGGTAGAAGATCAGTATCGGACGGAGCTTGCCGAGACCAGATACTTTGAAGCCAGTGAGCAGCTTTCTAATGCTTCTTACGAAAACAATGATTCATTGCAGCCGGCCGCTGATGAAACAGGCCTGGCAATGCAAACCACTGACTGGATTGATCAAACCAAGTCAGACGGGATAGCCCAATACCCGCAGGTATTGGCGGCAGCATTGACGGATGATGTTTTGAATAATGGTCTTAATTCAGAAGTGCTGGAGGTGGGGGAGAATCACGCCATTGTGCTTCGTACTATTGAGCATGAGGAGGCATCACCGAAGCCTATCGATGACGTGCGTGAAGACATTATCAAATTGGTGCAGAGTCAGAAAGCGAGTGAAGAGCTTCAATCCCTTGCCGACACGTTGGTGGCAGAGCTTGAAGGTGGTGCAGACGCTGCCGCGCTGGCCACAGAACACGGTGGTGAGTTTACAGAGTCCGCGGCCATCGCAAGAAATGCAAGTGAAGCAGACAGAGCGGTAGTAAGAAAGCTTTTTACCATGCCTAAACCGGCATCAGGTGCGGCGACTTACAGTACAGTGACCGACACGGCTAACAATATCGTCGTAGTAGCTTTCTCCGGTGTTGAAACTGATGTAGATGTTGCAGAAGGCAGCACACCGATAGCGGTACCTGCTAATGCTGAATTTGATGCGTTGGTGAGCGCTATCGAAGGTGAAGCTGAGATTGAACGCAACGAAGCATTGCTGTCGCCAACTGAATATCAGTAAGCTTTAGTGCTGTTTAGATGATCAAAAAGCCAGCGTCTGCTGGCTTTTTGCTTTGTAGCGACTTGTGTTTAAGGCAACCAGGCGATTACATTACGACGCTTACGACGCTTACGACGCTTACGACTCTAATGGCGGCATAGCTACGTTGTTGAATCCTGCATCGACATAAACGATTTGGCCAGTGATACCGGCTGCCATATTCGAACATAGAAACGCTGCAGTATCGCCCACCTGCTCAATAGTCACATTGCGTTTGAGTGGTGAGGTATTCGCCACGTGCCCAAGTAACTTTTTGAAGTCTCCAATACCGGATGCAGCCAGTGTACGGATAGGGCCGGCGGAAATAGCGTTGACTCGTACGCCCACTGGCCCGAGTGAATGTGCCATGAATCGGGTGTTGGCTTCCAGGCTGGCTTTGGCTAGACCCATGACGTTGTAATTCGGCATCGAACGTACCGCACCAAGATAACTTAGCGTAAGAAGTGCTGCATCTTCTGAGAGCAGGGGCTTACACGCCTTCGCCAGGGCGGCAAAGCTATATGAGCTGATGTCATGTGCGATGCGAAATCCTTCGCGGGTGACGCAATCAAGATAGTCACCTTCCAGCTGTTCACGTGGCGCAAATCCGACAGCGTGTACCAGTATATCTAATGATCCCCAGTGGCTTTTAATAGATGCTGCCAGGTCATCAATTTGTTGATCATGCTCGACATCGCACGGGAATACCGCGGTTGAATCGCACTCGGCGGCCATATCAATGACGCGATCTTTTAATCTATCGCCCTGATAAGTAAAGGCGAGCTCTGCACCTTCGCGATGCATCGATTGCGCGATTCCCCATGCAATAGAGCGCTTGCTAGCAACGCCAATGATGAGGGCCTTTTTTCCAGTGAGGAATCCCATGTCAATCTCCAGTGTCTTTGACGCCCGATTATACGCGGAATTGGCGATAATCATCAGTGCTGATTCCGGTTGGTTGCTGCTGGCTGCTTCCGGAAAAACAAATTCTGGAATATTCCCTATAATTAGTGAGATATCAACGAGTAGCACTTAGAAAACGGAGCTCCTGCCATCGAACGCAAATTCAATGTAAAAGACTGGGTGCTATTGTCGGCGATAGTAATTGTTGGCTGTCTGGTGGTGCTGTCCATGTATATGGTTGACCGCCAGTGGAGAATGATGGCTGGTATGAAAACGACCATCAATAGTCAGGCGGATGATTTGCGATCGCTGCGACAGACGGTGCAGAGCGTTCAAAGCCAGCTTGATTCAGGTATTACTGTCGCAGGCGTTGATCAGGCAGACAGATCCAATGCAGTACCAGGCGGTCATGAAGATTCCGCTGGAAGTGCATTCCAGCGTGCTCGCAAAGCGCGACAAAAAGAAGATTTTGCGGAAGGCGACTGGTACGTCAATTCGTTTGCAGCGAGTCTGAAAACCATCACTCCCATCGTATCAGCTGATGCAGATGCCAGCAGTGTTCAAAGCTATGTGATTGAAAGCCTGATTCAACGCAATCCGGATACTTTGGCTTGGGATGGCTTATTGGCAAAGTCATGGCAGGTCAGTGAAGATGGCATGACTATCGAGTTTACGCTTCGAGATAATCCGGTGTTCGCGGATGGTGTGCCTGTTACGGCTGCCGACGTTCAGTTTTCGTTTGAATTTTTAATGGATGAACGCATTGCAGCACCCAGACTGCGTGCTTACTACGACAAGATTGCATTGGTGGAAGCCATTGATAGCAAGACAGTCAAGTTCGTGTTTGCAGAGCCCTACTTTGAGAGTCTGGGTCTGGCGGGGGGTATGAGCGTGCTTGCCAAACATTTCTATGAGCGCTTCCTGCAGGATGCTGAAACGTTTAATCAATCCAAAGGCTTGTTGTTTGGTTCCGGGCCATACCGTCTTGAAGATCCTGAAAACTGGACCCCGGATACTGGTCGCGTTGAGCTACTTCGCAATCAACGTTACTGGGGTGAGGTGCAGTCTTCGTATGATCGACTGATATGGAATGTCATCGACAACGCCAGTGCAAGACTCGCCGCTTTCAGAAACGATACCATTGATATATACACTGCCAAACCTGTTGAATACAAAACGCTGCGTGAAGATGCACAGATAAAAGAAAAGTCTCAACATTTTGAATATATGAGCCCGAACGCCGGTTATAGCTATATTGGCTGGAACCAGGACAGGGGAAACAAGCCAACTCTCTTTGCGGATACCAGGGTGCGTGTAGCGATGACGCACCTGACCGACCGACAACGCATTATCGATGAGATCTTTCTTGGCTATGCGGAGATTGCGGTCAGCCCGTTTAACCCGCGTAGCAAACAGCACAATAAAAACGTTGAGCCTTGGCCTGCTGATATAGAAAAAAGCAAAGCATTGTTGGCAGAGGCTGGATTCAAAGATCGTGATGCTGACGGTGTGCTTGAAAGTGAAGCAGGTGACGCGTTTGAATTTGAACTTGTCTACTTTCAAGGCAGTGATGATACAAAACGTATCGTGTTGTTTTTGAAAGACCTGTATGCACGTGCAGGTATATCGCTGATACCTAAGCCAACTGAATGGTCAGTGATGCTTGATTTGCTGGAGTCCAGAAATTTCGATGCGATCATTCTTGGCTGGAGCAGTGGAATAGAAACCGATATCGATCAAATGTTTCACAGTGATCAAATTACTGATGGTGATAACTTCGTGAGCTACAAAAGCGAAGCACTTGATCAACTGATTGATCAGGCGCGGGCCAGTGTTAATGAAGAAGAACGTATGCCAATTTGGCAGGAGGCGGAAGCAGTCATGCATGAAACGCAGCCATATACGTTCTTAATGCGGCGTAAATCCTTACTTTTTATTGATGATCGATTTAAAAACCTGGAGATTACCAACCTTGGCTTGAACACCGCGCAGGTGCCGGTTGAAACTTACGTGCCACTCAGTCTGCAAAAGCACAGTGAGTAACATCACAGTGTGTCATTGTCTGGAAAGCCACCGCTCGTGTTGACCTATCTGCTGCGCCGAGTGTTGCTTATCGTTCCAACACTGATCGGTATTACTTTGGTTGTGTTCTCCGTAATGGCTGCATCACCGGGTGGTATCGGTTCGCAGGCGATGTCGGAAGGGGTCATGCAGCCAGAAGCACGCAAAGCGATGGAAGCCTACTACAACAAGCGCTATGGTCTGGATGATCCGGCACCGGTTCAGTATTTGCGCTGGTTAAATAATATCTCGCCGATCGGTTTTACAACAAGTCCGTCTGGTGAAATTGGTAGATTTAGTTTTACTAAAGGTTCAGATCTTGGTGAATCTTTTCTTTATGGCCGATCTGTATCAGAGCTTATTCGCGAACGGTTGCCAATAACGCTTTTACTTAATATTGTATCAATACCGATTGTTTATATTATTGCGATTGCTATCGGGGTGCGGGCGGCCACGCAGCATGGCAGGTCTTTTGATGTAACCTCCGGTACCGTATTGTTGGGTTTGTGGTCTGCACCGGTGATGTTAGCAGGTGTTTTATTAATCGGTTTTTTTGCCAGTGAACAAAACTGGCATTGGTTCCCGGAGTCCGGGCTTAACCGCCGAGAGGCGCTGGACATGACCTTCCTGCCTCACTGGAGTGGCTTTCAGCAAGTGTTGATGTTAGCTGTTGCCATGGCTGTGAGCGTTGTTGTTTTGTTAATCGCCAATGCCCGGCTCCCCACCTGGTGGCGCTCAATGTTTTTTGGTGGGATTGGATTGGCTGCGGGTATAGCCATGGCAGAAGCGAACGGACAACTAAGCAGTCAGTCAATACATTTTATACTGAGCTTATCTGTGGCATTGCTTTTCTGGTGGATAGCAAGCAGTGACTTTTTTGCCATGCGTGTGGTTCTTGCCGGAGCTGTCGGTGTGGCAGCTGCTCTGTTGTTATTTCAGTTCGTAAGCGACGGCGCTTTTGTTCGTGGTTTTCTGTTTGATCGTCTGTGGCACTTGGTATTGCCCGTGTTGTGTCTCACGTTTGGTGGATTTGCATTTCTAGCCAAGTTATCGAGGTCGGCAGTGCTTGAAAACCTTTCAGCAGACTACGCCCGAACAGCACGCGCCAAAGGTGCGCCTGAAGAAGTGGTATTGTGGAGACACGTGTTTCGCAACAGCCTGATACCTCTAATCACCGTTGCCGCCTCCTTGCTACCGGGGTTATTAGCCGGGTCGGTGATTGTCGAAAGCCTGTTCAGCATTGAAGGTATGGGTAAGCTGGCAGTGGAGGCGGTGAAAGGGCGTGACCGTGAAATGGTGTTGTCGTTAACATTGGTCAGCGGTGTACTGACACTGATCGGATATTTGATTGCAGATTTGTGTTATGCGCTTGCAGATCCGCGGGTAAGTTATGACTAGCACTGCAATCGGCGACAGAAAATTCAAAAGAGCATTGCGTCGTCGCGGGCTTGGCGCACGTGTATTCAGTAGCACAATGAAAAAGCGTGGTGCTCAGATTGGCGCCTGTTGGTTGGGGCTGTTGTTGTGTGTTGCGGTGTTTGCCCCATTGCTGGCCAACAGTCGGCCGCTCCTGATGAGTGTTGATGGTGTTTTAAGTAGCCCTGCTGCTAAGTACTTCAGTGCTGCTGATGTTGCACTGGTCGTTGTTTTCCTGTTAGCGGTGCTGCTTTTTGTCTGGCGACAATTCAGTACCGGACGTAACTTGTTGGTACTTACCGCAGCCGGTACGCTGACTTTTATTCTCTGTCATCTGGTTTTAAGTCCACCCAAGCTATCTGTCTATGAAAGCTATCGTGAATCCAATGTGTCGTTGCGTGCAGATTGGGTAATTAGTGCGCCGATACCCTATTCACCTAAAGATTATCTTAGAGATTATGGTGATACCGGTCTGCAGGCCCCTGGAATTTCTGAAGACCGAACTCACTTTTTTGGTACGGAAGCAAACGGCGCAGATCTGCTGAGTCGGATGATTCACGCCTCACGGCTGGCACTTGGTATTGGATTGGTTGCCACCAGTATCGCCATGGTGTTGGGGGTTATTTTCGGTGGATTGATGGGGTATTTTTCCGGTGTGATAGACATGCTCGGCATGCGCCTGGTGGAAATATTTGAAGCGGTACCAACGTTATTTTTGCTGCTCACGTTTGTGGCATTTTTTGATCGTAGTTTATACATCATGATGGTGATCATCGGTCTGACCAGTTGGCCGGGTTATGCTCGCTATGTTCGTGCTGAGTTTTTACGACTGCGTGAGCAAGATTTTGTGCAGGCGGCGGTTGCCTCTGGTTTACCACTGACCTCCATCTTGTTCCGGCATATATTACCGAATGCGATCGCGCCGGTACTGGTTGCGGCGAGCTTTGGTGTGGCATCGGCCATACTCGCGGAAGCAACCTTGAGTTTTCTCGGGCTTGGCCTGGTAGATGATCCGTCGTGGGGGCAGATGTTAAATCAGGCGGTTCAATCGTCTACCTTTAACTGGTGGTTGGCGTTATTTCCCGGTGGTGCGATCTTTTTGACCGTGTTCTCTTATAACTTGATCGGGGAGGCATTGCGTGATGCGTTTGATCCCATGACACAGCGGGCACAAACGGCGACCAGTGAATCTGTAACTGATGCAGAGCAACGCCAATGACATTGCTCCAAGTCAACAAGCTGCAAACGGTATTAAAATCGACAGCAGGCGATGTGCACGCAGTTAAAGGCATTGATCTTAAGATTAATCGCGGTGAGACCTTATGCCTTGTCGGAGAGTCTGGCAGTGGTAAATCTGTCACAGCGCTTTCAATCTTACGTCTGTTACCAGCAGGTATTGCGCATCACCCGCAGGGAGAGGTCCTTCTCACACGGCGTGATGGTAACGTAGAAGATCTTTTGCAGCTCAGCGACTACGCCATGTCAGAGGTGCGCGGCAAGCGCATTTCAATGATTTTTCAAGAGCCAATGTCGTCCCTTAATCCGGTATTTACTATTGGCGAGCAAATTACCGAAGCGCTGCAGCTCTCGTGGCCTGATATGCCTGAAAAAGTGGCTCGTGAGATAGCGTTGGAATCGCTTGTCGAGGTAAAAATTAAAGATCCACAGGTGCGCTTTAATGAATACCCGCACAGATTGTCGGGTGGACAAAGACAAAGAGTGATGATTGCGATGGCACTGGCCTGCCAGCCTGACTTACTGATCGCAGATGAACCAACGACTGCACTTGATGTGACTGTGCAAAGCAAAATTCTAAATTTGATTGATGATTTGCAACGCGATAAAGGCATGGCCGTATTGTTTATTACCCATGATTTCGGTGTTGTTGCGCAGATAGCGGATCGTGTTGCAGTAATGCGTTACGGAGAAATAGTGGAACAGGGTGGTCATAGTGACGTGTTATACAATCCGCAACACTCCTATACCCGTAGCTTGCTGAATGCTTTGCCGGAAAACTTACCGCGACAAAAACCACAGCAGGCCTCGTCGGAAGTGATGCTTGAAGCGCGTAACTTAAAGGTGTGGTTTCCGGTTCGACAGGGGCTTTTTCGACGCGTGACGAGTCATGTCCGTGCCGTAGACGATGTGTCGTTAAAGATAAATCGTGGTGAAATCGTCGCCCTTGTCGGTGAGTCAGGTAGCGGCAAGTCAACACTTGGTCGTGCGCTGGTTCGATTGCTTGCACCTACGGGTGGCGAAATTTACTACCAGGGTTCAGAGATCGGAAATCTATCACCGCAAAATTTTCGACCATACCGAACTGATCTACAAGTGGTATTTCAAGATCCGCTCTCATCACTTAACCCGCGATTGACAATTGCTACTACGCTGACTGAACCCATGGCAGTTCACGGCATAGGTGACTCTAACGATCACAGGATCGAACTGGCGTCACAACTACTCGATGATGTACAGCTCCCACGTGACTGTCTTTGGCGTTACCCGCATGAGTTTTCTGGTGGTCAAAGACAAAGAATCGGTATCTCTCGAGCGTTGGCGGTGAATCCAAAACTTATTGTCTGTGATGAGGTAACCAGTGCGCTCGATGTGTCGGTGCAGGCAGAGATACTGCAATTGTTGCTACAGTTGCGCAGCCGTTACGGTTTAACGTTGCTATTTATTACTCACAATATTTCTGTGGTCGAATACGTTAGTGATCGAACGCTTGTTATGCATCAGGGGAAATTGGTTGAGTCAGGTGAGACGGCACAGGTATGTGGTGATCCGAAGCATACATACACAAAAACACTGATTGATGCTGTGCCGAGAATGAATGGTAGCTTACAGTTTCAGCCCGGTCTTCAATAACGCATCTATTGTCATTGAGGAATACGATACAATTCCACCAGTAAAAGTACGCCGGTAATAAGATGATTGAAATAGAACGTAAGTTTCTGGTAGATAATGCTGCTTGGCCACGCAGTGATGAACGGGTCGTTATGCGCCAGGGCTATCTGGCTCAGCGGGATAATCTTGTTTGCCGCGTCAGGCAAAAAAATGAACAATTTTACCTGTCTATTAAAGCATCGATAGATAAGCTTTCAAGCTACGACTATGAATACCCGATTCCGAAAGAAGATGGTGAAACCATGCTCAATGAGCTTTGTGATCATGCGGCGGTAACTAAAACCCGCCATTTGATAAAACAAGGTGACTTAGTTTGGGAGATAGATGAATTTCATGGCGCAAATGACGGATTGGTCGTAGCAGAGATTGAGCTTCCGTCTTCTGATCACCAATTTGAAAAACCTGATTGGTTGTTAGATGAAGTTTCTGAAGACCGCCGCTACACCAACTATGCATTGTATTGTGACCCATATAGCCTGTGGTAACACACCAGGCGCTTGTCTGAGAACTATGATCTACTGCGGTCGCTATATTTTGGCCAGCTATTACGATCCTTTTCGTTAAAGATGAATGACTATTCGCCTCTAACGATCCAAATATCTGACTCAAAATCTCACAACGGAGCTCAAGACCCTAGTCCTCGGACTAGCTCCTAGGAGCTAGTCCGAGAACTATGATCTACTGCGGTCGCGATATTTTGGCCAGCTATTACGATCCTTTTCGTTAAAGAAGAATGACTATTCGCCTCTAACGATCGAAATATCTGACTCAAAATCTCACAACGGAGCTAAAGTCCCTAGTGTACTGGAACAAATAGATTGCACATATGAGTCGATCAATCAAAGTGTCCAATTTTATAAGAAAAATCGAGATAGTAGTTAATAAATGAGCCTGTAACGAATTCTGAGCACACTTTGATCAATCGCCCCTTCGGGAGCTCGCCATTAGGCTCGCAACGGCGTTGAAGCTCTTGAAAAGAGGATAACTATTGCCTGCAAGCTTCGCCTTGTTGCAAACCAAATGACGAACTCTCAAATGCACACTCTATTTGTTCCAGTACACTAGCTCTAGCGATTAGCACAGAGTAACT
>CALGJU010000313.1 GCA_937928685.1 uncultured Granulosicoccaceae bacterium | reverse complement strand
GAAGCGCACGCCAATGCAGTCAAATCAATCAGTCTGAAAATCTACCAACGTGCCGCCAGTCACTGTGCGCAAAAAGGCATTATTCTCGCTGATACAAAATTCGAATTCGGGCTGGATCACAACGGCGAGCTGACCCTGATGGATGAAATCCTTACTCCGGACAGCTCACGTTTCTGGGACGCAAATACCTACGTTCAGGGGCAAAACCCGCAGAGCTACGACAAGCAGTTTGTTAGAGATTATCTGGAAACGCTGGACTGGGATAAAACCGCACCGGGCCCGACCCTGCCTGATGACATCAAACAAAAAACACTTGGTCGTTATCAGGAAGCATTGACCAAGCTCACTTCATAACAGCTGCTATCGGCTTGTCATCTCTATGTATTTTTCGCCGTACAATCTGCCAATAGCGCGCAGCCCTTCGGCATTAAAATGCATACCATCACTTTTGGTGGGCAGCCCTTCTCCGGCGACGCATGCCGTGGAACTGTCGCTATCAGTATTGAGTTTTCTCAGCTGCACATTGACCGCAAGGCTGGCGGTCTCACCGCAAATGAATGGCCTGTCAAAGCCAAACCATCCTTCGCTTCTAAAATCAGTAATCAGTGCAAATAGCGCATCACCGTAGAGATCATCATCTTTGCCATCTGATTCCCCCTGGTGCCACAGGATCGCATCAACACGCGAATGGGAAGGTAATTCGCTAATAGCCTGACTCACTTTATTACGAATATCGTTGAAGAAGTCACCATCACTACGCCAGTGGCTAATCGGTTCACCGGGTGCGGTAATCAATATAAAACCGACAACTCGATCAGGTGCAATTTCAACCGCCTTTTTGCCGAAGTGTAGTGCCAGGTTGTTGGATGGATCCGTGTCGGGGCTGCCGCGTGGAAACCAGCCTTGATCCCACACCTGGTTCAAGTCAGCGCTCTGCCAGCCGGCATCCGTATAGGCAAAAACACGGTTGTCCGGGCCATCGAGCTCGGCGTCGTAGTCGGTATCCGCTCCGAGCGCATTTGATTGACCAGTGATCAATATCAGATCAGTGATGTCCGCGGGCGTAAGGCTGGATGAAGGCCCGGCCATGGGCTGCGCCAAAGCTGGGGCCTCAACCGCGGCTGGGGCAAGAGTTGGAGTTGGAGTTGGAGTTGGAGTCGGAGTTGGAGTCGGAGTCGGAGTCGGAGTCGGAGTCGGAGTCGGAGTCGGAGTCGGAGTCGGAGTTGGAGTTGGAGTTGGAGTTGGAGTTGGAGTCGGAGTCGGAGTCGGAGTCGGAGTTGGAGTCGGAGTCGGAGTCGGAGTCGGAGTTGGAGTTGGAGTTGGAGTTGGTGTTGGTGTTGGTGTTGGTGTTGGTGTTGGTGTTGGAACAAGCATAGGTACTTCGGGTGCGGCAATTTGCGCCACCACCGGCAGTGTTGCCTGTACCGTTGCTTCCTGCACAACTTCCTCTGTCGCAGAAACAAATGTGGCCGCACCATCACAAGCAGAGAGCATTGCGCTAATAAATGCACATGCTAGAAAGCGCCGTGCGGAGCAGAAAGACAACGTCGGAAACTGCATAAATTGTTAGCCTCTAACGGGCCTCTTATGAAGCACAATGGATCACCGTTCGGTGAGAAAAAAGTAAAAATCACCCATCACGTATAGAACGCTTGCGGATAACGGCAGTGCTCGTGCGATACGTGACCTGTTTATATAGACCAGATTTGCGAAATCTGAGTCACACCGGGAAAGCCGATGTGTGAGCAAGTGGCAAGCCTTGCGAGTGCGTTAGTGCGTGGGCGGGTGAGCGCGTGAGCCGCTGGTCTCTGCCGCTATGGTGTGTCTGGGATCTGCCGGGGTTGAGTGACGTAGTTGGTGTGTTCGTGTCAGGTGGATGTGTGGGAATTGATCTACTCGCTTAGGTGTCGGGTTTCCTGATGGTGGCTTTTGGGGACGTGTGTGGCTTGTCCACTCGCTCACGCGTCGGGCTTCCTGATGGTGGCTTTGAGGACGTGTGGGGCTTGTCCACTCGCTCACGCGTCGGGCTTCCTGATGGGGGCTTTGGGACGTGTGGGGCTGTCCACTCGCTCACGCGTCGGGCTTCCTGATGGTGGCTTTGGGACGTGTGGGGCTGTCCACTCGCTCACGCGTCGGGCTTCCTGATGGGGGCGTGTGGAATTTATTCGCTCGCGTCGGGTTTCCGGGCCGGGCTGATGGGCTGTTGCGCTTATCGCTCTACTTCAAACCAACCTGCCTGGCGATGCAGTTTAACCACCTTGGCACCGCCGACATAACTGTAGCGAGCCGGATAGCAGGTCATCACTACTATCTGTGCGGTTTGTGCAGCGCTGTTTAGGATTGCTCCCATGGTTTCGAGCCGCCGTGCATCGGTATGGCCGAGCGTATCATCTAGTATCAGCGGCATTGCTTCGGTTTTAGAGACAAGCTGTGCTGCGGCAAGACGCAAAAGAATGCCTAGCTGTTCGCGCGCGCCGCCACTTAAATCATCAAAAGGTACCGTGGTGCCATTCAATGTCCGGGATACAATATTAAGTGACTCACTCAGCTCAACTGTAAAACTATCTCCGAACACAACCTTTCCCATATTGGCCACCCGCTCTGCCAATGGTCGGGCGTAACTGAGTTGCGCTTGTCTCTGGTGGTGGCAGAGGGTTTTCCAGAGTCTGGAGGCGGCACGAGCCCGGCGATCCAGCTGCTGGAGTCTGGCGGAATTATCATCACGCTCTGCAAGCACTGACTGATGTTTTTCATGCAAGCCCTCTGCCTGTAGTTGATCAAGCCGGGCTTTGTTGGCGGCTTGACGTAACTCCAGATCATGGACTTCTGTTTGTGCACGTTGCAGGGACTGTTTGGCATTGGCAAGTAAAAGATCAACCTGACTCGACTGCGAACTGGCTAACGCCCCTTTGGCAGTCTCTAGTGCCTGACGCGCTGTGTTCAATTCATCCACCGCACTGCGGTGCGCCACCTGCAGGGATTGCAGCGGTCTATCTGCCTCAAGTGCCGCCAACTTAGCTTTCAACTTATCAACCGACGCCAGGTGAGTCACCGAGCTTTGCTTGCAGAGCGCAAACTTTGTTTCCGCAGCTGCACATTGTTGTTGCCTCTGATCACGCATGTCACGTGCAGCCGTTAGTGATTGCTCCTGCTCTTCAAGCTGTCGGCGACAGGCCTGCTGCGTCTCTTCAAATGAGGACACTTCAAGAGAAGAGGAATCAATTGAACGTTGTGCAGTCTGAGCTTCTATTTCAGCAATGGCATTTTTATTGGCCTCAATAGTACTTTTTAACGCCTCAAGACTCTGCTGCTTTTCTCGCTTGCTATACGCACGCTTTAGCTCTCGCAAACGACCGGTTAATTCGCTGCGCTTTCGATGCGCGGTTATCGCTTCACTAACGCTCGTGACACCACACTGTGACAACAATTCTTTTAACGACTCGACAGTTCGTTGGTGATCATGAGTTAGCTCAACGCTGTCCGCCGCTGGTGTGATTTCTACCCGCAACGTATCATCAACCTTAAGCGTTGACGCAGTGGAGGAGTCTGTAACAAGCTCGTCACCTGCCTTGTACTGCTGTACAGACTCTCCATTGGACACATTTGCCTGCTTGATAAACTGCAGTCGTATTCTTGCGCTGTGACCACCGATCTGCATTTGCTGTTCACGCCGATGCTGCTCCAGCTTTTCAATGCGGTTTACCGCTAAATCATCAACACGGCAACTTGCCAGTTCTTTCTCAACTTCTGACACCTCAAGGTAGGCACCGTGTTGCAACTGATACTGTTGCTCCAGGCTTTTCACCTGCTGCATTCGATTTCGCAGCTGTATGGAAGACTCTACTGCACGCAGCTGGCGCTCTGTGGCTTGTCGGTTGACCAAAAGTTGTTCGCGCTCTTTTGTGCTTTCATCAAAAACCTGCTTCGCTTTATTAAACGCCTGCTCTAATTCTATGCTTGCCTTTTCGTTAGACGTTATAGATTGCTCAAGTGAACTTATTTCAGCAGAAATACCTTCACGCTCTTCGATTTTGCGTAGCACGTCTTTACCGGCATACTCGCAAGTTTGCACTTGTGACTCGCAAGCGCTTAGGCGCTGTCTTATCGCGACTATTTCTACCAGCTGTTTTTCATACTCAACTACATTGAGCGTCATGGCAGGCATACTTTCTTTTAACGCATTGAGCTGAGTGGTAACGCGAGCGCTTTCATCGATGTAACCATCCAGCTCGGCAAGCGACCCTGCGAGCTGGCTACTCGACAGTTGCAAGCTTGTTTCCTGCTCACGCAAGGAAGCTAGCTCACCTGTCTCCTTACCGGCTCTTTCGGTGTAGTACTTCAGATACTCCGCCTTGGCCTTTTGGAGTAGCGCAGACTCTCCTTCCCCTGCGCCGCTGCCACCGGCAGCATTGTCAAGCGCTTGTGCCAGACTGTCACTATTTTTAAAATCAACCCGGGAAAACTCTCCACCCTGCTCCAGCTGAATTGCCTGCCATAAGCTGAAGTCAATGGTTTCATCCAGTATATTCAGAACACGATCATGCGCCTCTGCACCCACCAACTGCACGGCAGTTGGTTTATGGATAAACAATGTTGTGGACGTTTTTTTATTGAAAGTTTTACTGTACGTCAGATGGTATTCACCTGTGGTGAACTCAACTTCAACTGAACTACCTGCATCAACGCCTTTCGGAGTAACACGCTTTAGCTCTTGCTTCTTGGTTGAATCACGCTCTCTGAACAGAAGGTTTAACGCTTCTATAAAAGATGATTTGCCGGCTTCGTTATCACCTTCAACAATGGTAATGCCGGCATCAAGCAGAATTTCTGCCTGTTCAACACCGCGCCAGTTATTCAGTCTTATACGCAATAAATGCATTACGACTTACCATGCTCTGCAAGCCGATACATCAATGCCAGTGCATCCCTGGCCTGCGCTGCCTCTTCGCCTGTTTGCTTTGCCTTTTCTGCAAGCTCATCCCAACAGCTGCGCGCGTACCCGCTGAGCGCTAATTCTTCATATTCGAGTTGATCGGGGACTACCGCCAGATCACTGCGGCTCTCATCCATACGCAAACTCGCAAAAAGATCTTTGGCACTTTCTATGAGTTTCTCAAGCGCCGCATTTATAGACAATGACAATGCACCAGACAACGCCAAAGACACTGATGTGCGCTCTTTGTATTCAATGCCGTTTAATCTGTCAGACAGACGACTTAGATCTTCCAGCGTATCAATGTTTTCTTCGACACGTAGAAAATTCCAGTTACCGCTACCGATCACTTCAACACGTGGTCGTGGATCAATACCCACACTTGCATCAACCAGCAATACCTTGTTTGGTTCAGTTTCGGTAAAGTCTGTTGCGACCGGTGTACCGCTGTACCAAATCCTGCCACTTTGATCCAGATCGGTCACCGAATGTCGATCACCCAGTGCAACATAGTGAACCTTGTTGTCAGCCAACGCGTTTGTAATAGCGGCCTTGGAAATACAAGCCGGATGACTGGTGTCTGGCATCAGTGAGTCGAGCTGACCATGAGCAAGCACAATACGAGTAACGCCGCTTGCGACAGGATCAAGGGAGTCGAGCAAGCGACCACATAAGTCTGTGGTTGGCTGCTTGTTAAACCATGGCGCGCCAACCACTTCGATTCCCGGTAGTTTGTCAGAGCAATGAACGTTGTTATCACGAAGAACAATAATATGATCAGGCAGTGCAGCGAAGACATCTGTGTCGTACACACTGGCTGCATTAAGAGGATCATGGTTGCCGGGCAGGATAAACACCGGGTACGGAAAGCGGCTGAGCTTTTCGGCCGCCCGCACCACGGTTTGCGGTGCCACCTGGTTTGAATCAAACACATCACCGCACACAACCACAAACTCTGCCTGATGCTGCTCGCAAAGTTCGGCAAGTTTAGCAATGAGATCAATACGGTCCTGAGTAAAGCGTGCCTGCGCCTCGCCTTTCAGGAAATACCGTGTCATTCCCAAGTGCCAGTCTGATGTGTGAATAAATCTCAGTGGAGTGCCCTTTGTTTCGACCGACTAATTATCTCGTATAAGAGCGGGTATTGCACCAGCGATCACTGTGCGGCGTGTAATGAGGGGTTTACGATTGCATTACAGCGCTTGTATTCCGGGGTGTAGTGCACAGAGCTTTCGTTTGCGGCTACGTTCTTCACTTCAAACGATTCTTTGCAACATATGCGGCCTGGTCCACTCGCTCACGCGTCGGGCTTCCAAGACACCCCGAGCTTAATCGCCCCGGGAAACCCGACGCGTGAGCGAGTGGATCATGCAACGCTCGTCCATCGATCTTACCCAAGCTTAATCGCCCCGGGAAACCCGACGCTTGAGCGAGTGGATCATGCAACGCTCGTCCCTTCTCACCGGCCTGCTGATAATTCTCTACAGCACATAAAAAAAGCCCGACCAGCGCATAGCCAATCGGGCTTTTTAGAATATCAACTAGCCAGCTTTATTGTCTTCAGCTAGGTTTGCGATGCCTGATAGATAGAATCAATACCGCCATCCAGATGAGTGTTAAATTCTTCATCTGACATTTGCGCGGATAGTCCTTCAACCAATGCACGCGAGAAGCTTGCGACCATACGAGGGTTTTCAGCCAGGCGGCGATTCGCCTCATCACGCGGGTAACCACCGGAAAGCGCCACCACTTTAACCATATTCGAGTGTTCTACACAGTCTCTGTAGTGGCCTGGTGTTTCCGGTAAGGTCAGTTTAAACATGATCTTTTCATCTGCAGACAATGCATCAAGTGCTGCCATCAGGTGAGTTTTTAACATGTCTTCCGCCTTCTGCTTATCAGGACAGTGAATGTCCACTTCAGGCTCAAGAATCGGCACCAGACCTTTTGCAAGAATCTGCTTACCGACCGCAAACTGCTGCGCAACGATAGCCTTTATACCTTCATCATTTGCCTGCTTGATCACAGAGCGCATTTTGGTGCCGAAAACACCTTTGGCTTTTGCACGATCCAGAAGATCATCAAGCTCTGGCATCGCTTTCATTAACTGTACGCCATTGACTTCATCTTCAAGGCCCTTATCAACCTTAAGAAAAGGCACAACGTTCTTCTCTGACCATAAGTATTCTGCAGAACCCTTGCCGCCAATCTCTTTATCCATGGTGCCTTCAAAAAGAATTGCACCGATAATACGCTGACCATTAAATGCATCTGCGGTGACGATGCGGGTTCGCATCTTGTGCACCTCATTGAACATTTCGTCGTCATTGGTCCAGTTGTCTTCCGTGACACCGTATAGACCCAATGCCTTCGGGGTACTACCACCACTTTGATCTAGCGCTGCGATAAATCCGAACTCGTCCCGGACCTTTGCCATCATCTGGTTAAAATCGCTCATAGGTGCTCCATAACACTGAAAGATAATCGCAGTCTAAATGGCACAGAGGCGCCAGTAACTGCAAATAAAGTTAACTTCTTGTAAATCAAAATGGGGGCCAATCACCCCCGACTGCCTTGTTGCAGTTATCAATTCAGCTAAATCTATCCGTTTTATTCAGCCTGACTCGCCAGGCACCTGCATCTGAAATGCGCTAACCATTCCGGTGCAGACTATTGCTCTTCTGTCCAGTCTCCCACGCGTACGATTTTCATCGAGTTCGTACCACTGGCCACACCAAACATATCGCCTTTGGTAATGATGACCAGATCACCGTCTTCGACTCTTCCGCGTTCTACGAGCTTCTCTACGACCGTCCGGTTCGCCTCGTACGATGACGTGAGCTGTTGACTGATTTTTATCGGATACACGCCGCGGTAAAGCGTTACGCGAGCCAGTGTAGCTTCATTTAACGTGACGGCGAAATGGGAATACCGGAGCTTATTCGCGACATCCACAACGCTGTTGAACCGGTCTCTGTTAGCGCCCCGATTGCTTCAACCTTTAGGTGATTGGCTGCATACATCGCCGACATTGCTATCGATTCATCAATACGATCAAACTTCAGGTGCAATCGGTGCTTCGATTCCATGGCCTGTCTTTGCAGCTCTGCGTGCTCGCAAATTCGACTCATCGAGGCGACGGCTTTAGCCGGGTGTTCACCGACTGCTGTCTCGGCGGAAAGCATTACTGCATCAGTCCCATCCAGTACGGCGTTGGCAACGTCAAATACTTCAGCGCGTGTGGGTATTGGGCTAGACACCATTGATTCCATCATTTGCGTGGCAGTGATGACGACTTTGTTTGCCGTGCGCGCTTTATTGATCAAATCTTTTTGCACTGCGGGTAAATTGGGGTCACCAATCTCCACACCCAAATCACCGCGCGCGACCATGATGACGTCAGTGGCTTCGAGTATCTCATCGATAGCATCAACGGCTTCGGCACGCTCTATTTTCGCCACAATATCAGCCTGACTGCCAGCTTCGTTCAGCAGCTTTCGGGCATGATGAATATCGGCGGCACTACGCGGAAACGAAACACCGAGATAGTCGATCTTCAACTCCACAGCGAGGCGTAGATCTTCGATATCTTTTTCGGTGATGGCTGACGCAGACAAGCCGCCACCGCGAAGGTTAATTCCCTTTCGATTAGAAAGCTTGCCACCCACAACCACTTCAGTGTGTATCTTAGTGCCATCAATTTCAGTGGCCTTTAAAATGATTCGACCATCATCGAGCACCAGCACACTGCCGACCTCAATATCATCGGGTAGTTCATTGTATGTACAACCGATGGCGTGCTGTGTGCCAGCCTTGTCGTCCATACCAACATCTACGGTAAAGGCTTTGCCTTCTTCGAGTACAACAGAGCCGTCAGTGAAGTCAGAAATTCGTATTTTCGGCCCTTGTAAATCACCAAGAATGCCAATGATCTGGCCTTCCTCTTCGGCAATTTTTCGCACTGCGTCCACACGCTTTGTGTGGTCATCAGCAGAACCGTGGGAGAAGTTGATCCGGACCACGTTAACGCCAGATTTTATAACCTCACGAAGCGTGTCCTCGTTGTCGGTGGCGGGGCCTAGTGTTGCTACAATTTTGGTTCTGCGCATCGTATCCCTGATTGGGTTATCGAGAGGTTGGCGGACTGTTTGAGATCGTTATCGAAAAACAGCTGAGCCAGCTAGTATAAAGCACTCAGGCCGAACACAAAATCTTCTACAGCCGCTTAGCCCGGATTATTCATCACTGCGTCTTTCTAACACATCCACTGCCGGGAGCACTTTACCTTCCAGAAACTCCAAAAAAGCCCCGCCACCGGTAGAGATATAGCTGATATTGTCTGTTAAGCCGAATTGGTCAACGGCCGCCAGCGTGTCACCGCCACCGGCGATCGAGAATGCTGCAGAGTCTGCGATTGCCTGACCGACCACACGGGTACCATCTGCGAACTGGGGAAACTCAAACACACCGACCGGGCCATTCCACACGATAGTGCCGGCATTTTTAAGGATCTCTGCGTATTCTTTGGCAGTCTCCGGGCCGACATCAAACACCATTGCCGTTTCTCCGACTTCATTTACTGCACACTGCGTGGCGGCGGTATCTTCAGAAAACTCCGCACCGCACACAACATCCACCGGAATCGGGATATTGCCGCCCTTCTCTTTAGCCGCAGCAATCAGCCTGCGCGCCTCTGGAACCAGATCTTCTTCATAGAGCGACTTACCTACCCCATGGCCTTCGGCCGCGATGAAGGTATTGGCAATACCTCCGCCTACAATCAATTGATCCACAATGCCCGACAATGCCTCAAGTACCGTTAACTTGGTAGAGACTTTTGAGCCTCCCACTACTGCCACCATCGGTCGTTTCGGGTTATCCAGCGCTTTGCCGAGCGCTGTTAACTCACCGTCAAGCAACGGTCCGGCACAAGCAACCGCTGCATGCTCTGCCACACCATGAGTGGAGGCTTGCGCACGGTGTGCGGTACCAAATGCATCCATCACAAACACATCGCACAATGCGGCGTATTTTTTTGCGAGTGTTTCATCGTCAGATTTTTCGCCCACATTAAAGCGTACGTTCTCAAGTAGCGCCACGGTACCCGGTGCGATCGCAGGTGCCTCATCAAGATAGTCTTTTATGAGTGCTACCGGTTTACCCAATAGCTTGGACATGTGATCCGCTACCGGCTGCAATGAAAACTGCGCTTCCGGCTGACCTTCTGTCGGGCGGCCCAAATGTGACATCACCATCACTGCTGCACCGTTTTCCAGTGCAAGCTTGATGGTGGGCAGTGAGGCGACAATTCTTAGATCGGAGGTAACAACGCCATCTTTGACAGGCACGTTAAGATCAGAGCGTATCAGCACACGTTGCCCGCTGACATCCAGAGAAGTAAGGGTTTTCATATCAACTCGAATTTTGTGGCCTCAAATAGAGAAACTGTTTGAGACTAGCGGGCCAGCGATGTGCTGGCCCTGTTAAGTGTTTACCGTAGACCAGGCCGTTGCCTCAGCCTGGTCGGTTTTTACTTACTTGGCGTTCATACTTACTTGGCGTTCATTAGTGCGACAGTGGTATCGAGCATACGATTGGAGAAGCCCCACTCGTTGTCGTACCACGAACAACACTTAACCAATGTGCCGCCACTGACGCGGGTCATGCCAGAATCAAAGTTTGACGTTGTGCTGGTGTGATTGAAATCGACTGACACCAATGGCTCATCAGTGTAGGCGAGAATCTTACCGTCAGCCGCGGCTTTCATTATGTCGTTTACTTCTTCCACAGAAGTGTCACGTGCTGCAATAAAAGAGAGATCAACCAGTGAAACGTTTATTGTTGGAACACGAACGGAAAAGCCATCAAGCTTGCCATTGAGTTCCGGCAAAACCAAACCAACTGCTTTCGCAGCGCCGGTACTGGTAGGAATCATTGACATGGTTGCCGAACGCGCACGTCTTAGATCTGAGTGGTATACGTCAGTCAGCACCTGATCATTGGTGTAAGCATGAATAGTAGTCATCAAACCGTTGATCAAACCAATCTTTTCATGCAATGGCTTGACCATGGGTGCAAGACAGTTAGTGGTACAGCTGGCATTGGAAATCACCGTATCAGAAGATTTCAATACCCCTTCGTTAACGCCATAGACAATAGTCGCGTCAACATCTGCGCCACCTGGCGCTGAAATAATAACCTTCTTAGCGCCACCTTGAATATGTGCACTTGCTTTCTCTTTAGACGCAAAGAAACCAGTACATTCAAGCACTACATCAACACCTAACTCACCCCAGGGAAGTTTGGCGGGATCACGCTCGGCAAATACCTTGATGCGATCACCGTTGACGATCATATCAGTGCCGTCTACCGTGACCTCTCCTGGAAATCGACCGTGAGCTGTGTCGTACTTGGTTAAATGTGCATTGGTTTCTGCATTACCCAGGTCATTAATCGCAACGACATCAAATTCCTCGTTGCGGCCTGCCTCAAAAAGAGCCCGCAGGATGTTACGTCCGATACGTCCGTACCCGTTTATCGCTATCTTGATCGCCATTTGACTCTGCTCCGAAGTTTATTAAATCGAAATTACTTGCTTAACTTTTTGAATGACATTCGCTACCGTAAACCCGAAGTGTTCGAATACCTGATCGGCCGGACCCGACTCTCCAAATGTATCCAAGCACACCATGGCACTGCGACTGCCAGCGTATTTGTACCAACCGCCGGACACCCCTGCTTCAATGACCACTCTGGCAGGAATAGATTCCGGCAATACAGAGTCGCGATAGCTTTGAGATTGACGGTCAAACACGTCGGTAGAAGGCATTGAGACCACACGTGCGCTGATACCTTCGTCGGCCAATTTCGCACAAGCTTCAACCGCCAGTCCCACTTCTGACCCAGTGGCAATCAGAATCGCCTGCGGGTTATCACTATCGACCAATACATAACCGCCTTTCTCTACATTTGCCAACTGTTCGGCATTGCGTGGTTGCGGTGTTAACCCCTGACGACTGAAGAGCAAACTGCTCGGCCCATCAGTACGTTCAATGGCAACTTTCCAGCTTACCGCAGACTCGACTGCATCGCAGGCACGCCAGACATCCATGTTGGGCATCAGTCGTAAGGTTGCGGCTTGCTCAACCGGCTGATGTGTCGGGCCATCTTCACCCAGGCCGATGGAGTCATGAGTAAACACATACAGTGCGGGTATTTTCATTAATGCCGCCATGCGCAATGCGTTGCGTGCATATTCTGAAAACATCAAAAAAGTTGCACCGTAGGCTTTAAAACCGCCATGTAAAACAAGACCGTTGAGAATCGCCGCCATGCCGAATTCACGAACACCGAAGTAGATGTAATTACCGTCAGCAGTTTCTTCTATGCCTTTGCTGCCCGACCAGATGGTCAAGTTAGAACCTGCAAGATCTGCGGACCCGCCAATCAGTTCGGGGAGTAACGGGCCAAATCCGTTGAGTGCGTTCTGGGAGGCTTTACGCGACGCGATTTTCTCTGCGGCTTTATCAACGCTTGCGATGTATTCAGCGGCTTTTTCATTCCAGTCAGAGGGAAGCTCACCAGAAATTCTTCGTTCAAACTCAGCGGCGTCGCCCGCGTGCTTTGCGCGATAATCGTTTAATTTTTCGGTCCATGCGGCTTCTGCCGCAGCACCTGCTTGTTTGGCATCCCAACCGTTGTAGATATCTCCGGGGATATCAAACGGTGCATGTGTCCAACCCAGCTTCTCGCGTGCCAGTGCAATTTCATCTGCACCCAGTGGCGACCCGTGGCTTGATTCTTTACCTTCTTTATTTGGCGAACCAAAGCCGATCACTGTCTGGCAACAAATTAACGTTGGCTTATCGCTTTGCGCCTGCGCTTCTTTTATCGCAGCTTCGATGGCGGCATGATCATGACCATCAACTGTTGATATAACGTGCCAGCCATAGCTTTCAAAACGCGCTGGTGTATCGTCACTAAACCAGCCTTCGACTTCACCATCTATTGAAATTCCGTTGTCATCGTAAAACGCGATCAATTTGCCTAGCTTTAAAGTGCCGGCCAGTGAACACACTTCGTGCGAGATCCCTTCCATCAAACAACCATCACCCAGGAATGTGTATGTGTGGTGATCGATTAGATTCAGACCCGGCTTGTTGTATTGCGCCGCCAGTGTCCGCTCAGCGATTGCCATTCCGACGGCATTACCTAGCCCCTGCCCCAACGGGCCGGTGGTGGTTTCAACACCTGGCGCATAACCGTACTCAGGGTGCCCGGGAGTCTTTGAATGCAATTGCCGGAAATTTTTAAGCTCACTCATCGGTAGATCGTAACCAGACAAATGCAGCAACGAATACAACAGCATTGAACCGTGACCGTTCGAGAGCACGAAGCGATCACGATCTATCCAGTCAGGGTTTGACGGGTTATGTTTCAAGAACCCGTTCCAGAGGGTCTCGGCAATATCGGCCATGCCCATCGGAGCTCCGGGATGACCAGAGTTAGCCTGTTGGACAGCATCCATACTCAGTGCGCGAATGGCATTTGCCAGAGTTCGGTGGTCAGTCATGATTCAATTCAAGTCCAGGGATTTAAGCGGTCTCACCTCTTCTGGCTTCAGAAGCGGTGTGGAAGCGAAACAGGCACAGGAAACAGTGGTTAGGCTTCCAGAAGGACCCGATTTCGCGAAAAGGAGTACGAACAACCCTCAAATATAACATTTACATCGTCAAGCGGAAACCGTGCGATTCCCGGCGAAAACCACAAATCATCGCGAAAACAACCCGCAAACCTCTGAAAATGAATAGTTTTATTGAAAAATGTGACATGTGCCCTATGTTCTATTTCACCTCAACAATCACACTGCAAACGCTAGACAATAATCAGTGATTTCGCTAAACTGGTGGTTTGCTCTTAATAAGGTGAATTCGTGAACGCTAAAACGGTACGAAAGACCCCCATGGACCAGCATCAACAGACGCGGATCCGTGA
>CALGJU010000312.1 GCA_937928685.1 uncultured Granulosicoccaceae bacterium | reverse complement strand
TTCGAAAATCTCTTCAACCAGTTGCGGTGCCAATCCCATTGATGGCTCATCAAGCAATATGGTTTCAGGGTTCGCCAACAATGCACGTCCAATGGCACACATCTGTTGCTCACCACCGGAGGTATAACCAGCAAGCGATTTACGTCTTTCGCGCAAACGTGGAAAGTAGGTGTAGACCATATCAAGGTCCCGCTTGACTGCGGCCTTACCGTCTTTACGCGTATAGGCTCCAGTGAGCAGGTTATCTTCAATAGTTAAGTGCTCAAAGCAATGACGACCTTCCATTACCTGTATTACGCCGCGCTTGACCAGCTCTTCAGGGCTTAGTGAGTCAATGGCAGTACCTCGATAGAGGATTGATCCTTTGGTTACCACCCCGCGTTCGGAATGTAATAAATTAGATATCGCTTTAAGCGTGGTGGTTTTACCTGCTCCGTTGCCACCAAGAAGTGCAGTAATGCCGCCTTTCGGCACACTAAGACTCACCCCTTTAAGCACAAGGATCACGTGGTTGTAAATAACCTCGATGTTATTCACTTCCAATAGCGCTTCTGTTTGATCTTGCGCAGTTGTATCGGGTGCCATGGCAGCGGTATTCATAATTTGTTTCTTATATTATTTATGGCCGATGCAAAAAACTACCCCCGGAGTCCGGGGGTAGTGATTAGTGCTTTATGCGCACTCTTGCAATTCAATTTTGCTTTCTTCGGCAAAAGCATTGCTGTCTTCATCGATCAACGGCTGAATGATCTCCATGTCAGAAGGTTCAAAATCCGAAATCAATTTCCACTCACCAGCACCTGCATCCCACTGCTGCATAGCACCAAGACCAGGACCACCGTGATTTTTACAATCAACAGCGAACTCCGGACCAAAGCCTGCCATACCAAGGGATTCCATCTTTGCCGCATCCATCACAAGCGCTTCCATTCCATCACGCATCTGCGCCGCATTGATATCTGCAGTGCCGTGAATTCCCTGTGCAGTTTTCGCCGCTTCAACCGCTAGCATCGCTGCGTACATACCGCGATTATAGAGCACGGTACCGACTTGATCACCAGCGCCCGCTGCCTTACCAGCATCGACGACGTGCTTTTTAATGTCGTCAAATACCGGGAAATCGTTACCCACAGCATGGAAAGTTAGCGCCTTATAGCCATTGGCTTTTGCACCGGCAGGAATCACATCGTTCTCTGAACCTGACCACCAGATACCAATGAAGTTTTCCATTGGGTAGCCAATGTTAACTGCTTCCTGAATGGCAACCTGATTCATCACACCCCAACCCCACATCAATACGTAGTCAGGACGAGTGCGACGAATTTGCAACCACTGTGACTTTTGCTCTTGACCCGGATGGTCTACAGGCACTTCAGTTAATTTGAAGCCATGCTTTGCAGATAATTCGGTTAGTGTTCGAATGGGCTCTTTGCCATAAGCAGAGTTGTGGTAGACCAACGCGATGTTTTTGTCTTTGATGTCACCACCGTTCTCACCGAGGATGTGGTTTATCGCGTGTGAAGCACCATCCCAATAGTTTGCAGGGTAGTTAAATACGTTGCTGAACACCATACCGTTCTTTGCTGAAGTACGACCGTAGCCCATGGTGTGCATTGGAATCCCATCAGCGGTTACTTTCGGGATCAACTGATAAGTTATACCAGTAGAGAGCGGTTGATACACTAACGGGTTTTCACCTTTGGTGGACTCGTAGCACTCAACACCTTTTTGTGTGTTGTAGCCGGTTTCGCACTCGATGACTTTTGCAGGTACTCCGCCAATGCCGCCGTCTCTTTCATTAACCAGAGTGAAATAGTCAGCATAGCCATCCGCGAACGGAATGCCGTTGGCACCATAGGCACCGGTACGATAGCTCAGTGATGGAAAGACCAAATCGGCCATTGCGGCTGTTGAAGCCAGTGAAGTGATCAAAGCCACCCCAACGATTTTTAACGGACTCATTTTTTATCCTCAGTAAAAACATCAAACTTGTGAAAACCCCTAATGGGGGAATGGCCACAACAAAAATTTGTCTTTGGCTAATCGCCACAACTGCGCTAACCCGTGGGGTTCCGCAATCAAAAACAAAACGATTAAGCCGCCCACGACCATAAATTCAATATGGACCGCGATATCGGTTGGCCAACCCAGCCAGTTAACCATAATGTTCTTCAGTAATACAGGGACCAGTACCAGGAAGGCGGCACCGGCAAAACTACCGAAAATTGAGCCTAAACCACCGATGATAATCATAAACAGCACCAGAAAGGACTGGGTAATGCCGAATGCCTCGCCCACTTCTACTGCGCCGAGATAAACCGAAAAGAACAAAGCACCGGCAACACCGATAAAAAATGACGACACTGCGAATGCTGAGAGCTTGCTCTTGAGTGGGTTCACACCGATGATTTCAGCTGCAATATCCATATCGCGTATGGCCATCCAGCTTCGACCCAGACGACCGCGTGTCAGGTTACGAGCTACCCAGGCAAGCAACACCAGAAAGGTAAGGCAGAATAGATATCTGACAGGCGCATCAGCATTAGGGCCGGTAATAGCGAATCCAAACATCGAACGTTCAGGCACACTAATTTGACCGGACGCTGAATTGTTGTAGAACCAGGGCACTTTATTAAATAACCAAACAAGAAAAAACTGCGCAGCAAGCGTAGCAACAGCCAGATAAAACCCTTTGATACGCAGCGACGGAATACCGAAAAGCATACCGACTGCCGCTGTGACAACACCTGACAGCAACACAACAATAAAGATATTCAGATCAGGAAACGACGTCATGATTTTATAAGACGCGTAGGCACCGACTGCCAGAAACCCGCCGGTACCCAACGATACCTGACCACAGTAGCCGGTTAAAATGTTCAAGCCGAGAGCGGCTATTGCATAAATGAGAAACGGCAACATCACCGCACTGGTCCAGTAGTCGTTTATAAAAAACGGCACGACCAGAAAGGCAACGGCCAGTACGATGTAATAACCCCAACGATCCTGCTTAAGCGGGAAGGTTTGAATATCATCCCGATACGTTGTTTTGAAATCACCTGCTTGCCGGTAGAACATAGATCTCTCTCCTAAACCCGCTCGATTATTTTGTCACCGAACAAACCTTGCGGTCGGAACACAAGAAAGAACAATGCTAGTACGTAGGCAAACCAGTTCTCAGTTGCACCACCAATCATCGGCCCGATAGAGTATTCAAACAACTTCTCACCCACCCCAATGATTAAGCCACCTATTATCGCACCCGGTATGGAGGTAAAACCACCAAGTATGAGCACCGGGAGCGCTTTAAGTGCTATCAGTGAAAGAGAAAACTGTACGCCCGATTTGGACCCCCACATCACCCCGGCCACCATTGCCACCACGCCCGCGATACACCATGTGATCACCCATATCTTGCGCAAGCTGATACCCACCGACAGTGCGGCCTGATGATCATCGGCCACTGCACGCAGCGCGCGACCGGTTTTTGTGTACTGGCTGAACAGACTGAGGACAATCACAAGTCCCAGGGCGACCAGCGCGGCGACCATATCCAGCTTATCCAGGTACATGCCGTAGTATTCTGTGCCTTCTGCCGCCCACTTAAGCGTGTATTCTTCCAGCGCCAACGACGCTCCTTGCGGCAAACCGACATCTAGCGTTTTTATTTCCGAACCCCACATCAGATCACCAAAGCCTTCCATAAAATACGCAAGGCCGATGGTTGCCATGAAAAGAATGATGGGCTCCTGGTTCACGAGGTGCTTTAGCACCAGTCGCTCTACCAGTATGGCAAAGATAATCATCACCACTACGGTCAGCAGGATCGCTACGATGGCCGGCAACTGCCAACCAAAATGATGGATATGGGTGCCGAATATCGCGTTGATCAAATGCGAGAACGGCACTTGTCCGTTTTGAATACCGACCAGTGTCATCGCAGCAAACAACGCCATGACACCCTGCGCATAATTAAATATACCCGAGGCTTTAAAGATCAGAACAAAGCCGAGAGCTACCAGCGCATACATGACACCGGCCATCAGGCCGTTGAGTATCACTTCAATTGTATATAGGACATCAGGCGACATATCTGGTCTTCTGTAATCTATTCATGATTTTCCCCGCTCGCCTGGCTTACTCATGAGGAACGCCGAGATAGGCATCAATTACCGCCTGATTATTGCGAATTTCCTCGGGCGTGCCATCGCCTATTTTCTTGCCATAATCGAGCACCACCAGACGGTCTGATATATCCATGACCACTCCCATGTCGTGCTCGATGATCGCAATGGTGGTTCCGAACTCACTTTGAACATCGAGAATGAAGCGCGACATGTCTTCTTTTTCCTCTACATTCATTCCGGCCATGGGCTCATCAAGCAGTAACAACACCGGCTCTGCCGCTAACGCCCGGCCAAGCTCAACCCGCTTTTGCAAACCATAAGGCAAACGACCGACGGGTGTTTTACGAATGGATTGAATCTCTAGAAAATCAATAATCTCTTCGACGTAGCGACGATTTTTTATTTCTTCTTTTTCCGCCGTACCTCGCCAGATAGCCTGGCTTAGCATGTTGGCAGCCATATGCGTAGAACGGCCGGTCATGATGTTGTCAAGCGTAGACATACCCTTGAACAACGCTATGTTCTGAAAAGTACGGGCAATACCCTGATGAGCAATCTGATGAGGTTTTGCTCCTTTGCGTTTTTCACCGCAGTACCAGACTTCACCGACCTGCGGATGATAAAAACCATTGATGACATTCAGCATTGATGACTTGCCAGCGCCATTTGGGCCGATGATGGCGCGCACTTCACCTCTTTTAATATTAAACGAGACATCGGTAAGCGCTTTTACCCCGCCAAATGACAGCGAAATATTTTCTATACGCAGCAGCTCGGCACCCGGTTCAATACCGCTTGCCATCTTTGTCCCGTAGTTCATGCTGTCGCCATGGGCGTCTGCGACGAACCGGTGCTTTTTGCATGAAAAACTATTTTCATCTACGCGCTCTCTCGCAATTCGGAAGCCCCATAAATTTCCATTTCCTCAATGCGTACAGTGGCTGAGATCTCACCGCGTCGACCGTCTTCGAACACGACTTCAGTACTGATGAATCGCTCTGTTGATCCGTCGTACAATCCTTCAATTAACGGTAGGTAGCGCTCCGCTATAAACGAGCGCCGGACTTTTTGTGTTCGAGTTAACTCACCGTCATCAGCGTCAAGCTCTTTATGCAAAACTAAAAATCGTTTTATTTGCGCGCCGGCCATTCGTGGCTCTTCACTTAGGTCTCTGTTTACCTGATCAACGTGTTCGCGGATCATGTCATATACCTGCGGATGACTTGCCAGCTCCTGATATGACGCATAGGCAATATTATTGCGCTCGGCCCAATTGCTGACAGAAGTGAGGTCTATGTTGATCATTACCGTAGCAAAATCACGTTGATCTCCGAAAGCTACCACTTCCTGAATACTGGGAAAGAACTTTAATTTATTTTCAATGTATTTAGGGGGAAACATACTGCCGTCCAGCAGCTTGCCCACATCTTTCGCACGATCAATGATGTGCAAATGACCATCATCATCAATAAATCCTGCATCACCTGTGTGTACCCAGCCGTCTTCTGTTTTAGTGGAGCGGGTAGCTTCATCGTTCTTGTAATACCCCATAAAAACACCCGGTGATCTGTATAGCACTTCACCATCGTCGGCCAGCAGTAACTCTACATCTATAGATGGCTTGCCAACGGTATCAGGATAAATTTCACCATCAGGTTGTGCAGTGATATAAACACTGGCCTCAGTTTGACCGTAAAGCTGCTTGAGGTTAATACCGAGAGAGCGATAGAAACTGAAAATCTCCGGGCCAATGGCCTCACCTGCGGTATAACCTACCTTTATACGGCTCATACCCAATTGATTTCTCAGCGGGCCATAGACGAACAAATTGCCCACCTTGTACTTCAATTTATCTACTATATTGACCGATTGACCGTTAAGTATTTTCTCACCACAGCGCTCGGCAACGGCCATGAAGTACTTGTACATTGCCCCTTTTACTTTACCCGCATCATCCATACGAACAGTAATAGTGGTGAGTAGAGATTCAAAGACCCTTGGCGGCGCAAAGAAATAAGTGGGTGCAATTTCGCGGCGATCAATGTCTATGGTCTCACCGCTCTCCGGACAACATACGCAGTAGCCCGCGGTTAAAAACTGTCCGTAGGAAAACACATGATCACCCACCCACGCCAGCGGTAAGTAGGCGATGATCTCTTCGTTGTGATCGAGCTTGTCAAACGCATTGCCGTTGAGCGACGAAAGCAACAGATTGTCGTATGACAGCATCACACCTTTGGGACGACCTGTAGTTCCCGATGTGTACAACATCACACATAGTTCACCGCCGTGGCTTGCGTCAATTCCCTGTAGCCATTCTTTTGCAAGATCAGGATTGGCTACCAATGCTGCCCTGCCTTGTTCTTGAAGGCCAGCTATTGAATGTAGTTTGTCGTGATTATATTCACGAAGACCACGATGTTCGTCATAGAGCAGGTGTTGTAGCGCGGGTAACCGCTCTGTCATAGACTGTACCTTGTCTACCTGCTCCTGATCTTGGCAGACGGCATACTGAACATCTGCATGCTCAAGCACAAACTCCATTTCTTCAGCCACAGATTCCGCATACACCGGTACCGGTACCGCACCCAGCGCTTGCGCGGCGGCAAAGGTCCAATACAATCGCGGTCGATTGCTACCTACTATCGCTATTTTGTCTCCGGCCTTTAGCCCAATAAGCTGCAAACCAATGGAATAGGCACGTATCTCTTCGAACAGCTCAGCCCATGTCCATGACTGCCAAACGCCGTAATTTTTATGCCGCATGGCCGCACGCGACGCGTGGACATCCGAGTTTCTGATCAGATACTTTGGGAAAGTATCTAGCGTCGATTGCGGGCTACTCTGCATGCGGTAGTATTTGCCTCTGACCAGTTTTTAAACAATAGTCGGTAAATCTATTTGATAATTACTTGAGGATATCCATACTGTTGCAACTCCCCACCTTTCAATCAAAGTGTATATTGACGTTAACGTAAACGTCAAGGAAATTTCTAGGCGCTCCTTCCCTTCTTAAGAGGGGACCAACGCAGGATTAAAAATTTATTATCGTGGATTAAGATTTACGCTTACAGGAGGCACAAACAGATCCCCCTGTTGCTTCAGTTGAGCGCCTTAAAACAGCAGGTCTCGTATAACAAATCGACACCGCTTGAACTAACCTGCCCGCTTCAATATAGATTCTTTACCACCCATCAGTGGGCGCAATACTTCAGGGACCGTAATGCTTCCATCTGCTTCTTGATAGTTTTCAAGGATCGCGACAAGTGTACGACCAACGGCAAGACCTGAGCCGTTCAAGGTATGTACAAGCTCGGTGTTGCCTTCGGCATTTCTGAAACGAGTCTTCATACGACGGGCCTGAAAATCTGTGCAGTTGCTGCAAGATGAAATTTCACGGTAGGCTTGCTGCCCGGGCAGCCAGACTTCGAGATCATAGGTTTTACTTGCAGCAAAACCGGTATCACCACTGCAAAGCGTCATCACTCGGTAAGGGAGTTCAAGCATCTGCAACACAGTTTCCGCGTGCCCGACAAGCTTTTCAAGGGTATCCCATGATTCATCAGGGTGTGCAATATGCACCAGCTCAACCTTCTCAAACTGATGCTGTCGAATCATGCCGCGGGTATCTTTGCCATAGGAACCGGCTTCAGAGCGAAAGCATGGTGTGTGGGCAGTCATACTGATTGGCAGCTGATCACGCTCGAGTATTTGATCTCTGACCAAATTGGTGAGTGGTACTTCAGAGGTTGGAATCAGGTAATAGTTGTTGTCACCTTCAAGCTTAAACAGATCTTCACCGAATTTTGGCAGCTGCGATGTGCCAAGTAGTGAATCGGCGTTAACAATAAACGGCACGTTCATTTCTGTGTAGCCGTGTTCAGTAGTGTGGAGATTCAACATGAACTGCGCAATGCTGCGATGCAGCAATGCTATTTCGTTGTGCATAACCACAAAGCGGGAGCCGGTTAGCAATGACCCCGCTGCAGAATCCAGCCCCTTTTCAGCGGTGAGATCGACGTGATCAACCACATCAAACTCGAACTCCCTTGGGGTGCCCCACGTGCGTACTTCTATATTGTTATCTTCTGACTGACCGCTCGGCACTGACTCGTGGAGCAAATTAGGCACGGCAAGAGAGATATCACGCAATTTACTTTGCAGCTCTGCAAGGTCCTGTTCACAGCGCTTGAGCTCCTCACCTAAGTCATTGACCTGGGCCAACAAGGGTTCGATATCTTCGCCCTTTGCTTTTGCCGCACCAATGTCCTTGGAGCGCGTATTTCTCTCAGCTTGCAAGTCCTGGGTTTTGACTTGTAAGTCACGACGTCGAGCTTCAAGACCTTCCACGGCCTGAGTATCAAGCTCATAGCCACGACGGGCAAGCTCTTTGGCGAGCGATCCAAGATCCGTTCGAAAAAGTTTTGCATCAAGCATACGGGGCGTTATTGACTCAAGAGACGATCAGCGATTATAGCAACTTGCCGATCTTTGCCACACAATTTATTACTTGCCGCATAATTATCTCAGACGCGCACCCAGTGAGGCCCCGACGACCAACCCCAAAGCGACCGCCAAAAGACTCAAAACTACGTTGGCTACCACATTAACGGCAGCCGTTTTTACCTGGCCTGATTGCCACAGCTGCATCGTCTCCAGCGAAAAAGCAGAAAATGTCGTGAAAGCTCCAAGCAACCCTGTCTGGAAGAACAGTCGGGCTTCCGGCACCGGCTTGTCATTAATAAAAAAGCCTGTGGCAAGGAAACCGATCAAAAACGATCCGAACACATTGACCACCAGTGTCGCCAGCGGGAATGACAGCGTCGAGCCCGCCAGCAGCTTCGACACACCGAAACGCATCACCGCACCACAAGCGCCACCCAAAGCAACCCAGAGAAATGCCACGGACTAGCCAGAACCTTTTATACAGCTGAAACGACGAGTACGACCGAAAAAGGCATGGTCGATGCTTGTGTATGCGGATCTTCGAGAGGCAGGCATTATGAAATTACTCGCGCGTTTACCGGTAATTGCTGTTCCAGTTCTGATGGCACTTTTGCACAGCTCCGTCGCGAATGCCAATAATCTGTACCAATGGACAGGCGTTGACGGCACCCCAACCTACTCGCCGGAGCCACCACCGAAAGGGGTGTCTTTTACCATGGTTGGACCGGATCTTAAACCTATACAAGGTCAGACTCAAAGCGCGTCCAACGCACCGGCAAGCGCTGGACGTCTGAAACCGACGGTTTCCACCGGTAACAGCAATCTCGTCATGACCCCCGGACCATCTACCAACCCACCGGCGCAGGCAACCGCCGCAACACCGAAACCCAGCTGGAAACCGGTCAAGTATGCAGACGATCCGAACCCGGACAGCGCTCAACCTGTGTTTAAAAACAGCACGGTAACGGCCGCCAGCATCAGCCCGCCAGTGAATAGAATCACGGGCGAGTGCTTAGCAATTAAACAGAGACTACTGGTACTGGAAAGCCAGTTTGCCAATGCCCAGACTGCCACTGAAATGGATCAGGCAGTGCTTCGGCTGAGCACCTTTCAGAAGCAAAATAAAGGGCAATGCGGGGTACGTTAGAAAAATGTAGTAATGTGAGCAGAGCCCGCCAGGGCAACAATCACCGATCGGCGGGGCAAACGCTTGGCTATCGAGCCTCGGAGTCTTCACACAGCGGAAAGTGATGACCCCGATAGTGCAGATACCGAAGCCATTTATATAAGAAGCGATTCAAACGCCAGGAGTTATCAAGACCACGTGTTTTGCGCTCTACATGTTGTTGGCCGTGAATCAGACCACTGACAACTTCTGCTGTTCTGGCATCGTGGTACACCCTTAACATCAGATCCGGTTCAGCAGATGCTCGTGAAGGGCGGCCAGAGGAGGACACAAACCGGTAGGTTAATCGCAGAGTCGTTGTATACGGGCTTTTTTCTATCACCTGCAGATAGAGCGGTAAGCAGCCGGGCACCTTGGACACTTCAGTACTGATCTCGGCGCGCTTGAGCGCCGGTATCAGTAATCGGAGCTGCAGGTAGTTTTGCTCATAGAGCTCCATCAGATTGCAGAAGCGACCTGAAGTTCTAGTTTTTTGCTGCACTGGACAATACATATTACGATGCAATATACCGATAAAAATCCCGTTCATTGTAGGGCATATCGAGCGTAAAAAGCCCGACTTTGCGCACCTTAGCCCTGTTTCAAACGATAAATGCGACAAATTGTTTCAAAATTGCCATTAACCCTTTAGAATTGCAAAGATGGCCCATAAGTTGACTCAGAGCGTGGGCAGGTAAACGGGGATAATCCCGGACCTGAACACACACTGTAAATGTTTAAGAAGCGAGTGAATGGCGAAAGAAGAAGCAATTGAAATGGAAGGCACTGTGGTTGACACACTGCCCAACACTATGTTCCGGGTGGAGCTTGAAAACGGTCACGTAGTGACTGCACATATTTCAGGCAAGATGCGTAAGCACTACATCCGGATTCTGACTGGGGATAAGGTAACGGTGGAAATGACTCCGTACGATTTATCCAAAGGTCGTATTACCTATCGAAGTCGATAACAGAATTCATTGATAGAAATAAAAAAGGCACGCTAATTAGCGTGCCTTTTTTGTGTGCGTGCAATGATTGCATCCTAACAATCAAAGCAGCTACGGCTTTATGCTAAGCCGCAGATACTGATTCTACCTAAACGGTAGCCTCAGCGTTTTCGATCTCAAACGTTAACTCACCAAACTCATCAAGCAAGACTTTCACCGCCCCCCCGCTTGATAGTGTGCCGAACAAGATCTCGTCAGCCAGCGGCTTTTTGATGTTTTCGCGAATGATTCGACTCATTGGTCGAGCGCCCATTTTTGCATCAAAGCCATTCTCAGCTAACCATCCTTTGGCAGCGTCTGTCACATCGATAGTGACGTTCTTTTCGTTTAGCTGCGCTTCAAGTTCGAACAGGAACTTATCAACAACACTCAAGATAGTGGTTCTATCCAATGGAGCGAATTGTACAATCGCATCTAGACGGTTTCTAAATTCAGGCGTAAAGAACTTATTAATCGCTTCCATTCCATCACTCGCATGATCTTGCACGGTGAAGCCAAGGCTTGGACGGCTGATGGACTCCGCACCGGCATTGGTGGTCATGACCACAATTACGTTGCGAAAATCTGCTTTACGACCGTTGTTGTCAGTCAGCGTTCCGTGATCCATTACCTGCAGTAGCAAGTTGAAAACATCAGGATGCGCTTTTTCAATTTCATCTAACAACAATACACAGTGTGGATTCTGTATGACTGTATCAGTAAGTAGCCCACCCTGGTCATAACCTACGTAACCTGGAGGCGCACCAATTAACCTTGAAACAGTATGACGCTCCATGTACTCAGACATATCAAAGCGCATGAACTCAATGCCCATTACCTTGGCAAGCTGCTTAGTCACTTCGGTTTTACCTACACCGGTAGGGCCTGCAAGTAGGAAACTGCCGATGGGTCGGTCTTCAGGACCAAGGCCCGAGCGTGACATCTTAATGGCAGAGGCCAGCTGCTCGATCGCCGGATCCTGACCGAATACCAACATACCCAGATCACGGCTTAGTGTCTTGAGTATTTCCATGTCAGTGGAAGACACGCTTTTCTCCGGGATACGCGCTATTTTCGCAATGATTGATTCGATGTCTTTAACGCCAATCGCTTTTTTCGATTGTTTTGGATTCAAGCGACGGCTTGCACCCGCTTCGTCAATAATATCTATTGCTTTGTCTGGCAGGAATCGGTCGTTCACGTAGCGATCAGACAACTCCGCTGCCGCTTTCAGCGCGTTACTTGAGTACTTCACATCATGAAAGGTTTCAAAGTTACTCTTAAGACCCTTAAGAATTTCAACCGTTTCAGATACGGATGGCTCAGTGACGTCTACCTTCTGGAAGCGTCTTGAAAGTGCACGGTCTTTTTCGAATATACCGCGATACTCTTGATAAGTTGTAGAACCAATGCATT
>CALGJU010000311.1 GCA_937928685.1 uncultured Granulosicoccaceae bacterium | reverse complement strand
GTAGATCATAGTTCTCGGACAGGCTCCTAGCAGAGCGGATGTCAAGCAGCTCATGTGTAGTCGATAAATAAACGGGGTCAGCCCCTGGAGGAATAGTGATATGAAGATCAAGTTAAAACCAATGGCGATTGCGCTTGCAGCGCTCTCAGTCTTAGGCGGCACGGTACAGGCAGACTTTCCTGAAAGAGAAGTACTCGGGGTAGTGATGTGGGGTGCGGGCGGTGCAACAGACACCGTTGCGCGTGCAATTAATCCGGCAGCCGAGGAGGCTTTAGGCAAGCCTATTGTTGTGTTAAACAAATCCGGTGGCGCAGGTGCCATATCAACCGCCTATGTTAATGCCGCCCCTGCAGACGGCTACACGTTTCTGTATGGCGCAGAAAATCCACAACTACATTCGGTAATGGGGGTATCAGACCTTGACTATGGCAGCTTCTACCCGGTGAATATACTGGGGCGCGGTATTGGTGTGATCGCAGTCAAAGCAGACTCTAAGTACCAGACAATGCAGGACCTGATGGCAGACATCAAAGCCAATCCTGGTAACGTTCTGATGGGGTCAACCGGCCCCGGTGGATTACCCAGCACCATCGGCGCTATTATATCTAACTCGGCAGATTTTGACGTCACAGCCATCCCATTTGATGGTGAAGGGCCTGGCCTTACTGCAATGCTAGGCAACGAAGTTGATTTTATGCCAGCGGGTATTTCAGCAGCGGCAGAGCAAATAAAAGCCGGAAAGATGCGAGCGCTTGCAGTGGTTAATACAGAATCCGTTGATACTCTGCCCGACGTCCCGCCAATAACCGATGCAATACCCGGTATGTCCAAGTTCTTACCCTGGGGTCCGTTCTATGGCGTCTTTGTTAAAGACGACGTACCTGACGATGTGAAGGCAACACTGGTTAGTGCATTTGCAGTAGCCGCCAAGAGTGAAACGTTTACTACGCTCATGGGCAACAAAGGCAACATCATAATGGACATCTCAGGCGATGAAGCTTCCGCGTTTCTAAAGAAGTGGCAGCAAGTTACCACCTGGGTCCTGCAGGATACCGGAGCCGCGAAAGTTAACCCTGAGACACTCGGAATTATGCGCCCCGAATAGCCTCAACTGCAGCACTATTGGTGTCTACCCCCTCACCCAAACGGCAGGGAGAACGTGGCTTCTCCCTGTTGCTGATTGTGTTTAGCGTCACCGCGTTCTGGCAGTCATACGGTATATCCGGTTTTAGCGGTTTGTCCACAGCGGGCGTTTTCCCGATGCTGGCATCGGCCACCATGATTGTGTCAGCACTTTGCATTCTGCTACAGAGTTTTAGTGACACTAACAACACCGCTCACACAGCGGTAGCCATAGATGAATCAAATCATAGTGTACTCACGCTTCGGCTTGTAGTGATGTTGCTGTTGATCAGCGGCTATCTTATAGCGATGCCAGCGCTTGGCTTTACGCTGGCGTCAGCTGCTTTTTTGTTTTTATCTTTTAGCTACCTATGGCGAAAATCACTGGCAGTCTCACTATTGATCACTGTTGTATCTGTCACTGCAGTGTATTTTATTTTTCGAAAGCTATTTCAAGTTGTCTTGCCAAAAGGCACTTTATTGCAGGGCTTGTTGTAACCTATGGGTGAGATACTCTCCAACATGTCTATTGTCTGGACAGACCCATGGCTATTATTTCTAACAGCAATCGGCACGCTCGCTGGAATATACGTAGGTGCTATTCCGGGCCTGTCAGTCACCATGGCAACCTCCATCCTTATCTCCTTTACCTTTAAGTGGCCTGTTAACGATGCGCTGGCATTGATTACCGGTATTTTTATGGGTGGGGTATACGGGGGTTCACGAACGGCAATTCTATTAAATATACCCGGGGCACCCAGTGCGATTGCCACAGCCATAGAAGGTTATCCTATGGCAAAGCGAGGTGACGCTGGCGAGGCGATTGGATTAACCACTGTGATGTCAGTCATTGGTGGCTTTGTCGGTATCGCAGCCCTTGCGATGTTCGCACCAATCATCTCTTCATTTGCGATCATGTTTAATTCACGCGACTATCTCCTACTTGGACTGATCGGTATTTTGCTGGTAGGAACACTGTCCGGCGAAAGCTTCGCCAAAGGCGTGTTTGCAGGAGCGTTAGGCGTGCTAATTGGCATGGTTGGTCTCGACCCAATGACAGCTGAAGGACGCTTTACTTTTGGCAACGTGTCATTGATGGGCGGCATACCCTACGTCGCTGCGATGATCGGTTTTTTCGGCGTGGCCGAAGCACTGGTACAACTGCATCAGCTAGATGTGGCTGTGGTCAGACAAAAAGTCGATCGCATTATTCCCAAACTACGTGACGTTAAACGCTACCTTGGGCTCGCGTTACGCACATCAGGCATCGGGACTATCATCGGTGCACTACCAGGCACAGGTGGCGACATAGCAGCATTGCTTGCCTATGATCATGCCAAACGCTCAACTAAAAACCCCGACGTACCTTTTGGTGAAGGCTGTAAAGAAGGACTCGTCGCACCGGAGGCCGCGAACAACGCTGCGGTGGGTGGTGCTTATATACCAATGTTAACCCTCGGTATTCCAGGGGATGCGGTAACCGCCGTCATTATTGGTGCATTGTTTATTCATGGATTAAAACCAGGACCACTACTATTGGTAGAAACCCCCCATTTGTTCTGGTTTATTGTCGGCGCGTTAATGCTTGCGAATATTTGTCTGCTTGTATTTGGTTTAACAGGTATTCGCATTTTCACTAAAATAGTGGAATGTCCAAAAGGAGTGTTGATCCCGCTTATTATTGTTCTTTCCGCAGTGGGCACATACGCGATCCAAAATAACCCGGTACACATTTACTGGATGCTGCTGTTCGGGGTTATCGGATACTTCATGAAAATGTATGGCTTCCAGGTAGGGCCTGTGATTCTGGGGGTTATTCTAGGGCCGATGATGGATTCAAATTATCGTCGGGCAATGCTTGGGGCTCGTGGTGATATTGGCACCTTTTTCTGGAACTTTGTATCGCACCCGATCACACTTGTGCTCTCAATAGCGCTGATTGCTATGTTGCTGTCACAAACCCCATTGATGCGCTGGTTTTACAGATGGCGCGCTGCTCGTCGCCATCCCGGTAGTTGATGTGGGGGATCACACCAATGCTGCAGGCAAATCACACTCCCCTTATCGATGGGTAATGCTTGCAGCAGTATGGCTGATCTATTTCAGTTTCGGTTTGGTCGCCTCCTCCATTGCGCCGCTCGTCAATGTCATTGTCCATGAGTTGAATATTTCACTGTCGCGTATGGGGACTATTCTGGGTGCATGGCAGTTTATCTATCTTTTTACCGCTATCCCGCTCGGCTTTGCTGTCGATAAGTTTGGTTTGCGTCGATCACTCACCATCGGTGTGTTGATAATGGCTGTCTCGGTGTTTTTACGCGGCTCTGCAGAAAGCGCTACCGGGCTATGGATAGCGGTCGCAGTGTTTGGCTTGGGCGGTCCGCTGATCTCTATTGGCGCCCCGAAAGTGATCAGCCAGTGGTTTGGCAGCCAACAACGAGGCACTGCCATGGGCATCTACATGACCGGTCCTGCCGTGGGGGGAATAACCTCACTTACCCTTACCAATAGCGTGCTTATGCCGCTGACAAATAACCAATGGCGCTATGTGTTTTTCATTGTCGGTGGCGTTGTATTGCTGTGCGGTTTGTTTTGGTTAATCGTTAATAAACCAGCGGTCAGTCAGTCGCACGCCGCTCGTAGTCAGCACGCAAGACCTGCGGATTGGTCCGTTTTTACACGCTTACTGAAAGTACCCGTAGTCGTGATTGTACTTTTAATGAGCATCACGCTGTTTGTCTATCTCCATGGGCTAAGCAGCTGGATGCCTGCCATCCTTCGATCGAAAGGCATGTCTGCATCGACCGCGGGCTTCTGGGCTTCCATTCCACCGCTGGCAGGAATAGCGGCTTCATTGTTAATACCACGCTATGCCGTTGGCCCGAGACTGTTCACTCTCTTAACCGGGGTATGTATCACTGCGTTGTTATCCACCCTGCTGCTGCAATCCCTCAACGAGCCCGTCTTATTCGTAGCATTAATACTACAAGGTCTGGCGGCAAGTTCTGGCATGACATTATCCATGCTGGTGTTAATGGAAAATCCGTCCGTAGGCTCAAACCATATGGGTGCGGCCGGCGGCCTGTTCTTTACCTCTGCACAAATCGGCGGAGTATCCGGTCCCGTTGGTATCGGGTATATCGCCGATCTGACTGGCGGGTTCAGCGCGGCACTCGCAGGCGTATCGGTGGTTTGCGTTTTATTGATCGGCCTTTCGGTGTTAGTCAGTAAGTATCAGAAGGCTGGTAAGGCCGAGAGCAACAATTAAGAAAGCAAGTGCCAGTGGGTTGTCCCATAGGTTAACAGCACTGGCATTCACGCTCATTTCTTCTTTTTGTAGTTCCCCCACGGATTAAACGCTGGCTCAGGTTCACGCTCTACAAAATCATCATCTGACTGGCTATGCCCTGACCAGGGAGAGTGACTATCATCCGAGGTGGTGTTGCCGGTCTTTGCGTTCAAACCTTTATAGCCGTGGTGGCGTGCACTTCGTCGTTCATTGTATTGTCTGCTCGATCCACTGTTCTCACCCATATAGCTGGCAGCATTCTTATCACGCTTTTGCTGTAAACGCTCAGCGTCTTCAATGCTCAACACCGCAGGCTTACCCGGCTTATGGTGCTCCGGGACAACGCGTTCTCTTGGCTCTACCGTAAACTGCTCTGACGATACTTTGGGCAGATTTTTATACTGGTATAAATAGAAGAGTTCGACTTTATGACGTGCCCAATCAGTTTTTTTTAGAAACTTTGCACTGGCGTCAATACTTGGGTTTGTCTTAAAACAGTTCATATTCAAGTAGGCGTATAAAATATCAAAGCCGTAATAAGTGACTAATTCTTCCAATACCTTTTTTAAACCAACGCCCTGTAGCGGGTTATACCTGTGTGGGTTTTCTTTATTCATAGTCGCTGTCAATCAGTGGAAGGGTAAAACGCTGTATGTCTCGATCTTCAGGGTCAGCGCTCGCGATAAAATCGAGACTTTTCATTAACCCCCGCATAGGTGCATTTATTTTTAGAACATCCCCGACCAGTGCTTTAAGTCCCTGTGCTTTGGCATGTTCAATTATTAGTTTCATCAACATCGTGGCCAGGCCGCGACCTTGCCATTTATCAGCTATGGATATAGCAAATTCACCTTGTAGCCGATCGTTGCTCATGGCATACCGACTCACACCTACCACTTCCCCCTGACCGCTGCCCTGCACTGCTACAAAGGCCATTTGCCGGTCGTAGTCAAGCTTGGTAAATTGCGCGACCATCTGTGGTGACAGATCATTAATTGCATGCATAAAGCGAAAATATCGCGACTCAGCAGACATGTTATGCACCATACTTTTTATCGATTCGCCATCCTCTGGTCTTATGGGTCGCAACTGCACTGTGTGGCCGTGCTTTAGCTTTGTCAGTCGAACCCATCTCCATGGGTAGGGATGAATCGCCAGGTGAGCATATTCCTTTTGCTCTGCGGCACGCTCCAATACTACCTGCACCTCCATGGCAACGGCGGTATCCGGACTGATTCTGACCGGGTTGATATCTACTGAAAATACATCGGGCAGTTCGCACGCTATTTCTGAAAGCCGTCGCAACAAATGGGCTGCGGCCTTTGTATCCACCGGTGGTTGATGCCTGAATTCACCAAGGTAGTTAGCAATGCCAGGCGTCGCCAGCATGGTGTCTATTAGATAGTTATTTAATGGCGGCAGCTGCACTGCTCGCAGCTGCACCAACGTCGATAAATCACCGCCGACGCCGACACTGATTACCGGGCCAAACGTTGTATCCCGCGTCAGGCTCATGGCCAGATTCCGCGTATTGGCCTCTTTATACATTGCTTCAACGAGTACGCCACGAAACTCTGCCTCAGGTCGTAGCTTGTGAAGCTGTGTTGAAATCATCTCGTAGGCTTGCCGGAGTTCAGTGTCTGATTCAATATTAATTACCGCCCCCGATACTTCGGCTTTATAACGAATGTTAGGCGACACCAGCTTCATCGCAACCGGGTACGTCAGTTTATGCGCACATGCCAACGCATCATCCAAACTGGTTGCCCGCCGGGCGGGTAATACGTTGATATCAAACAAAGCCAGTAATTTACGTGTTTGTTGTGGCCCCAGAACACGCTCACCGTTTTCTATCGCATTGTTTATCAATACTTTTGCGCTACTGACGTCGGCTCGTGTATAGCGTGAAGTCGGATTAGGCAGCTGCAGCAGTTGTTGCTGACTAAGCAGGTAACGATGCAGAAAATCAAACGCATCAGTTGCAGCCTCGGGGGTTCGAAAGCAAGGCACTCTGTTTTCGGTCAGTAGCTCTCTACTGCCGGCCACACTGGCCTCCCCCATAAAGCTTGCAAGTACCGGAATATGATCGGGACGGTGTTCGATAATCACACTCGCTATCGCCCCCGGCCGATTGCGGGCATCTGGCGCGAAAAGCACCAGGATAGCGTCATAATCACTGGTTTCTTTCAGTGCCTTGAGTACAAGGGTGTATTGATTACTGAGGTTTTCAGCATCACGCAATACAATCGGGTTACGCCCCTTCCAGGTATCAGCTAGATTCTTTTGCAGCCCCTTCAAGACTTGCTCAGGCATTTCGGGCAAAGTGAACCCTTTGGTCGCAATCCGCTCACAGGCCAGCATAGCCGGAGCTGCCCCATTGCTGATAACCATTATCCGCTTGCCTTTTATACGAAGGCCGGAGGTCAGAATTTTTGCCGCCGAAAACAAATTCGAAAAAGACTTAACGCGTACCACACCCGCACGGCGCATGGCGCTTTGGAATACAGTTTCGGTAGAATATATTTCACCGGTTCGAGCCTGTGCATCACAATAACGCGCCGCTTCCTGGGTGGATTTCATCAGAACCACTGGCTTGATACGAGCCGCTGCACTAATGGCACTAAGAAAAGAACGCGTGTGATACACGCGATCAAGATAAATAATAATCGCCCTGGTATGCTGGTCTTCAGCAAGCAGGTCAAGTAGGTCCGGTAGCGTAATGTCTGTGTCTCTGCCGGTAGATAACACCGCAGAAAAACCCACCCCACTGGGCTCCGCCCAATCCATTATCGCCGCACCCAACGAAGCAGACTCGGTCACTATCGCGAGCGAGCCCGCCATGACCTTATTGTTTGAATAGGTGGCGTTCAAATTCAGATGCGGTCTGATCAAGCCAGCGCAATAGGGACCAAGCAACCGCACACCGAGCTCTCGCGCAAGCTTGTGCAGCGCTTTATTATTCTTGACAGCTGACATGACGATAGCCACTTTGCAGCCACTCTCTGCGGTTTGCATCAGCGTACGACTGACAATACGCTCCGGCACCAGAATAATAACCAAATCAGGTGTGCTACCGATCTTTTTAAGAGATCTCAAGCACGGTTGTCCCAGCACTGATTTATAGCGCGGATTAATAAAGTGCAATGGACCGGAGAAGTTGCCGTCTAACAGGCTCTCAGCGATAGCCCGCCCTGGTGCGCCCTCACGATCGCTTGCGCCAATCACAGCAAGTGATTGCGGGTTAAGTAGCTTTTCCAAATGAATTGTCGACATACTTTTATAGTACCGCAGTCAGCCCGTCCTTGTATCGGTGTAGGCCAGTACAGCCCAACGGTCTAGCCTGCATTATTCACAAGGCGACCAGTGAAATAGGCGCTAAGTCTTTATATGCAGTTATTTAAGGCGATAAACGAATTATTTCGATTTAACAGTGTGTCTATTCGACACCAGAGAAAATCTCGCGTCACATCTCAGGCGATCAGCTGACCTGTTTAGCGAGATTTCCTCTGGCTGCCGAATCCTCATGAATAATGCAGGCTAGCAAGAGCGCAAAGCAAGGTTTGCTGTTATATTCGTGGTTTGAACGTACCGTTGGTCCTTAACATGCCTACCGCCCTCATCACCCACGACGATTGCGTGCTGCACGAAATCAGTCCTGGTCATCCTGAAAGTCCACAGCGCATCAGCGCCATTCTTGATCAGCTAAAAAAACAAGACCTGTACGACTACCTCAAACACTACGAAGCACCGCTGGCCGAACCAAACGCCGCCCTTTCTTGTCATCCGCAATCTTATATTGATGCCATCGTATCCACCTCACCAACCTCAGGCAGTGTGCAACTGGATGCCGATACTGCTATGAACCCCTACTCTCTCAACGCCGCACTGCGTGGTGTCGGGGCAGGTATACTCGCGACAGATAAGGTAATGTCGGGCGAGGTAGACAATGCATTTTGCGCCACCAGGCCGCCGGGTCATCATGCAGAAAAAACACACGCCATGGGCTTTTGCTTTTTTGGCAACATTGCTATCGCGGCAAGACACGCTATCCACACGCACGGATTAACACGGGTTGCAATTGTCGATTTTGACGTGCACCACGGCAACGGCACAGAAGATATCGTTGATGGAGATGAAAATATTTTATTCTGTTCATCGTTTCAACATCCGTTCTACCCCGGAGCCCATCGACCCAATGTAGACGGTCAGCGAGTCAACGTTCCTCTGGCAGGTGGCACAGGCAGTGAGGAATTCCGCCACTCCATACTTGATCACTGGATACCGGCACTCACCAAGTTCAAACCGCAGATGATATTTATCAGCGCCGGATTCGATGCGCACATCGAAGATCCGTTAGCCGGTCTTGCGCTAAGCGACAATGATTTTATCTGGATAACCGAACAGATTATGTCTGTGGCAGATGCCACTGCAGAGGGTCGTATTGTCTCAATGCTCGAAGGGGGATATTCCCTCCCTGCACTGGCCAGAAGTACAACGGCGCACGTGCGGGAATTAATGCGTTTGAGTTAGCGATCTCCGTACGTACGCTATGGTACAAAATTCATCTACTGCCTACCGGATAATGGAATACCACGCTAAGGCCTATTGGGGATTGGGGATTGGGGATTGACGTCGTATTTACTGAGGCTCAGCTATCCGTCTGCATAGCCGTCGTGATTTTTCCAAGTATACGCGCCAGAGAATCCCACTCTTTTTCAGACACAGAGTTTTGAATTCTCGCTTGTATTGCTACCACTTTCGGGGTTACCTCTTTTTGCAGTGAGAGGCCTTTCTTTGTGGCCACAATATACACCTGTCGACGATCATCAACACTGCGCACACGTGAAACAAAACCCTTTTTCTCTAAGCGATCAATAATGCTGACCAGGCTTGGCGGCGATAACAAGGTACGCTCTGACAGATGTGACGACGTCACATCATCATTAGTCCATATCACACGCAGAACCCGCCACTGTTGTTCGGTGAGATCGTACCCTGTGAACAGTTCTCGGTACGATGGCATGACCGCGTCGAGCGCACGGTTCAGGATCATCGGGAATGAACTGTCAAATGCTTGCATTGATTAATCTTGTAAATAGTTAAGTTATTAACTAATTTACCATTAATACGTCTTACCATCAATCTCCAGAGTGTTCAACGCTCTGGTGGCTGTAAATATCGGCGTTGAGACATTGAGTGGATGCGCATAAAGGCTACGCAAGAATTCCAAATCCGCTATCCGCTATCCGCTATCCGCTATCCGCTATCCGCTAGTGTACTGGAACAAATAGATTGCACATATGCACACTCTATTTGTTCCAGTACACTAGCTCACGCTGGCGGGTTTGTTGATCTGGAACTATGAACAAACATCCCGCAGGAAGCCAGACGCGTGAGCGAGTGGCATATCAGGTAGAAAATTCCAGCTCGTTTTACAAAGACTATTTGCGTGTGGTTTGCACATCGCAGCGAGTGCCTATGCATTCTTGTCCAGCCTCTTATCGCTTATGCCCCGTACGAATTATCCAAACTCCAGTTTTTTTCGGAACCTTCCAATGCGTCTTTTATTGCGGGCTTCATCTTCCAACCAGGCAGTGCTATAAATCGATTTCAATCACACCGTCTTTCTCTGCAGCACGGCTTTGACATAAAATAACAGCGTTCTGTCGTTGTGCTTTCGATAGTACAAAGTCCCGGTGTTCAACCTCTCCAGCAACCAGACC
>CALGJU010000310.1 GCA_937928685.1 uncultured Granulosicoccaceae bacterium | reverse complement strand
CGGCATTTGGCTTGCCACTGCGTTGAAGCTCTTGAAAAGAGAATAACTATTGCCTGCGAGCTTCGCCTTGTTGCAAACCAAATGACGAACCCTCAAATGCACACTCTATTTGGTCCAGTACACTAGTGAGGCGACACGTTTGGACGTCATGGCACCGGCGCTGCAAGGCCCGACTGGCGTGAGTGACCTTGACGTACTGAATATCCCTCGCTAACGCTGGCAGGTTTGCCTGGGGTTCAACAGGAATCGCGGCAGAAAACCCGAAGCATAAGCAAGCAGATCAAGCCCCACACGTCAGAAAACCCAAAGCGTAAGCAAGCGGATCAAGCCCCACACGTCACGAAGCCCGACGCGTAAGCGAGCGGACCAAGCCCCACACATCAGGAAGCCCGAAGCGTAAGCGAGCGGACCAAGCCCCACACATCAGAAAACCCGAAGCGTAAGCGAGCGGACCAAATCCCACACATCAGAAAACCCGAAGCGTAAGCAAGCGGACCAAGCCCCACACGTCAGGAAGCCCGAAGCGTAAGCGAGCGGATCAAGTCCCACACGTCAGGAAGCCCGACGCGTAAGCGAGCGGACCAAATCCCACACATCAGGAAGCCCGAGTGTTCGTTATATACAAAGGGGAGGCAAAACACTAAAACACATGTAAATATACCTGTAATCATTATTTATAGTGGCCCCGTTCATAGAAGAGGTTGTTGCTGTGGTATCGGCCACTGAGGCAGGGGCAAAAAGGAGCCGTCTTTCACTAATGATCGCAAGCGGTTGTGGAATTGCACAGACAAATCGGGACAGTGTTGATTGTTCGGGCAGTGAATCATCATATAACACTGGTAACCTAAGCCTAGCGCATGAGCAAACCGATTGGCCCACTGTCCGATATAAGCGTCATTGCTTACCAAATCGGGGTGCAGTAGAAGTCGAACCAGCAATAGACCATTGTACACATGCCCCAATACCGGTAAGTCTGGTTTGGCATGTAATGCCGCTAGCACTTCAGGGTGTGTTCGATCACCCTGGAAAATAGCTCGAGTATCCATGACAACACGACCGAGTTGGTATTTTCCGATTAAGTCATTCAATAACTCCGGGTGCGTGAAAAATTCATCATGGCGCACTTCGATCGTGCAGCGTAGTTGTCCGGGCAATTGTGTTGCCCTCTACGGTATTGAACACAGAGGAATAACTTGCCAACGTCGAAGGCTGTGTATTGAAGTACACGTTATTCCAGCCACTGAATGCCCAGGCGGGAAGACCGATGAAATAGTTTTTCATTAACAAGTAGCTAAATGGATTAACACACTGGCAGCACTATTCAAACCGGATGATTTCAATCTCAGTGCCGGGCTTACCTCTTATATCTGCCACCTGCACCCGGTGCCCGGGTCTTTGTTCAAAATAGCGTTGCAGACTTTCAGTTACCACCGGGAAGGCGAGTTCACCCCAGGGTATTTCATTTTCTGCATACAGCCCGACCTCTAACGATTCTTCGCCTACCGCCATGTAGCCATCTTTTAACTCACCTGCAAACATAAGATAGACCTGGCTGATTCGCGGCAGGTTGTATAGGCCAAAGAACTTCAGATTGACTGCAGTAGCGTTAGCTTCCTCAAAGGCTTCGCGTGCTGCACCTTCCATGGTGGTTTCATTGTTTTCCATAAACCCTGCAGGTAATGTCCAATAACCATATCTAGGTTCTATTGCGCGCTTGCACAGCAATACTTTGTCTTGCCAGGTGAGAATACAGCCTACAACATTTTTCGGGTTGTGGTAGTGGATGGTGGTGCATTGATCGCACACCTGACGCTCCCGGTTGTCGCCGTCGGGGATGCGTGGTTGGGTGGTGCCACCGCAGTCAGGGCAATAATTCAACTGTGATTCCTTTTTGTTTGAATCGAGTATGCCACAAAAGAGTGGACTGGCAGATAACTGCAGACATACGAACCTATCGATCGTGACAGAGGGGATCATAAGCGATTACATGCATCCGCCGAAGGGGTGCAACTGAAAGAATGGTAAGGAGCACCATGAGCTTGCCACTCGCTGACGCGTCGGGTTTCCTGCGGGCTGCGATAGCCCACGGCCCCCTGCGAGAACGATCAGTAAATTGTGTGGTCGACTATTACCCCGCCAGCAGTTTGTCATCCTGCAGCAAGGAAACCACCTCAAACATATCCTGACAAACCGTGTGCCCGATGGTTAATAATTCTGCAGAAGGCTGTACCAGATTCGGTATCTGAATGACGGAAAGACCCGCAGCGTGTGCGGCTTTAACGCCATTCTCAGAATCTTCGAGTCCGATAGATCGAGACATATCAGCATCGATAGATGCGCCGGCTTTGAGGTAGATTTCAGGAAACGGCTTGCTGTTCTCTACCTGATCACCGCATGTCACGGTCAGGAAAAACTCAGCGATACCTGCATCGGCTATTTTCTGCGCCGCAGCGTCAGTGCCGGATGAGGTGGCAACAGCGCATTTAATCTTTGCATCACGCGCATGGCTTAACACTTCCAGTACTCCGGGTAACACTGAAATGGTATCTTCTTCGAGCAGCTGATGGAATCGTTCTATCCAGTTGGCTCTGAATGCCTCTACATCAACAAGATGCTCTAAGGCTTTGGTCAGTCGCAGCCTGTGGGTTTCTTCATTGGTGCCGACGAGTGATAAAAACATATCAGTGTGATCACCGATTTTAAACTCTTCGGCGGCGCCATCAAAAGCCAGTTTTGAAAATCGCTCGGTATCAATTAATAGACCATCAAGGTCAAAGAGAAGGGCATCGGGTGTCATAAATACTCTGGAATGTAATGGGCAGGGCGGCGGTTTAGCAGTGCGTGTCAACCATCAAGAGGGGCTGGCGGCCTTTCTCTCTGCAAGAGACAATATTTTAGGTTCACTTACCGGCTTACCGGTGACACCATTAAAGAATGGTGAATTCCTGTGATCACCACGCAGCTTCCACCAGAGCATATTCGAAACGATTTTTGCCATCAATCCAATAGGCGCTTTGTTGTGACCATTGGCTTGCGGCGACAAAGAGGCAAATACTCTGTATTTTATGGGGCCGATAATCTGTTCTACGTGGTCAGTTTTTACGAAGGAACGAATCACCCCGGAAAATGGCATTTTGCCGCTGCTCATGGTATTGGCGATTGGCGTGTTGCAACATTCTGCATACCAGCGGGTAATACCCTTAGGACCGAGGCGTAAACACTTTATATGTTCACTGCCACTATGAATCTTTACAGTGGCAGGTGAAGTTTGAATGATCGCAGTGCCACCATGCTCATCCAGTGTGATGGCATCGGCGTCAAGGTGACGTGAGAATGTTTGACAATCCTTACAGTAACAACTGATGTGGTTAATTGAAGCTGCCGGTTCGCGTTGCATGTTACCGGTGACTTTCCCACACTGACATCCCAACGTTATCTCTGAACTTAAAGTAGCCATAGTATTTACCGTAGTTATTCTCAGTTAGAGTATTTTTGATAGCATCCAGAGCGCCATAACAACCATCATGACATTCTCTGTGAGGGACACGAATCCTAGTGGTACGCGACTACTTCCTCCCACACATGCACACTTCAATTCGCGTTTGTCTATGTAGACCGCCTTAATCACGGAGATCGCCCCGATGCTGCCAATAAATAGCGCGACAGGTGCAGCCAGCCAAGTGAGTACGCCGGCTATCATTAAAGCACCCGCTATCGTTTCAGCAAATGGATAAACATACCCATAGCGAACAAACTTGCGGGCGAGTAAATCGTAGTTTAAAAACATGGTGCTGAAACGTTCAATATCTTGCAGTTTTTGCACACCTAGTAAACACATGGAAACAGCGATGAACCACTCAAACGTTCGCATGCTGAAAAGCTGTTGGGTTGAAGACCAGCTAAATGCCAGGGCTATTAATGCGGCAACTGCGAATATCGCAATGACTGGTTTGTAGGTGGTTTCATCAGGAGATTTAACTTGTAAACCCAGAAACTTCCTTACCGCTTCATAACCCCCGATTCTTTCATCGTCAATAAAAATCTGCGGTGTGCTGGTGACCTGATGCTGCTCCTTGAATGCATCGGTAGCCGCTCTGTCCTGCAACCAGTTGTCCTGAACTTCATAGCCATTGCGCTGCAGTAGGTCTTTTGCTTTTAAACCGTACGGACAAAAGTGTTTTGGCATAACCATGCGGTGCAATACCGCCGTCTTGCCCGTGCCATTGGTTGATACTGTTGCTTCACTGGTGTTCATTTAATTCCCTGATGTCGGGGTTTAATACATTGCCGAAGAGTATGTGTATGTGGTCGATAGCGTTGCCGATCAATACTGAGAAAAAACCTGAGACTCGCCATTGTCGGTAAATGACAAAACGGCGTAGTCTTTTGGTGTTCGGCTATTCATGCCGGGTGACATCATTGGCATTCCGGGTGCAGTAAGGCCTGCAATATCTGGTTTTTCGGACAGTATTTTTTTGATGTCGCTCGCCGGTACATGCCCCTCGATCAGATAGTCACCTATAGTCGCAGTATGGCATGAGTAGAGTTTCGGGTTGTTCATACCAAGTGATTGCTTGATAGGATTCAGGTCGTCGTGATTGTGGACTTCGACAGAAAACCCTTCTTCTTCAAGATAATCTACCCATTTCTGGCAGCATCCGCAGGTTGGACTTTTGTGAACTACCATCAGCTGATTGACTGTCTGAGCCGCATCGTCAGGGGGTAGCAGATTACTTGCGATCACTGATTCCGTGCTGGCTGTTCCTGCAATTTCGGTGGAGTCAGTGCTCGGGTTGTTGCAAGCGGCTACAGTGATAAACGCTAGTGTCAATAGAGATATGTGAGTAAATTTGTACTTTTGACTAAACATGAATACTTTCCTATGGACCGGGCAGGGCGCATTGAGCAATGCCACCGGCCAGTCTAAATTAACGGCTGTTTCATTTAACAGCGATGGAGCCTTTCATCCCTGCTGCGAAATGGCCCGGCAGCAAGCAGCCAAATTCGTAATTTCCGTTTTTTGTAAATTTCCAGATGATGTCCATTTCTTCGCCCGGGGGAACATGCGCCATATAGGGTTCTTCGTGTTCCATATTAGGGAATTTTACCATCAAGTCAGCATGCTCGCTGAGTGAATCTGGGGTCCCCAGGACAAACTCATGCATGAGTTTTCCATCATTTGCCACGACGAATCGAATCACATCACCGGCATTGATTGTTACCTCTGCCGGCGTAAATCGCATGGTGTCTGCCATTATTACCTCAATAGTACGAGTCGGCTTTAACTCGGGATCATATTCACCGAAAGGCTTGGAGACGGCGTCGTATTCGGGCTTGTCATCATGGGCACTATTTTCACCATGGGTATATGCCGCACTGGTGTACAACGTGGTAGCAGCAATGGCTGCGGTAAGGATATTCGTTTTGTATTTCATTTCGCTATTCTCGCGGTCTGAGTAATTGAGCGTTTACGATCGGATTATTCGGCGCTTTCAATGTCTACAATCGTCATCTTTCCGTCTTTCTCGATAACAGTGAAAGTCACTTTATCGCCTTTCTTGAACTGGCTAATGTCGGTCTCTTCACCTACTCGAAACACCATAGTCATACCCGGCATATCCAGGTTTGGAATTTCCTCGTGCCTGATGGTGATTTTTCCTGACTTTGGTTTTACCTTTTTTACTTCGCCCGTGACGATAGGAAGCTCGCCCTCGGCGTGTGCCATGTCACCACCTTTGTGTTCTTCAGTGTCATGTGCGTGTGTCTCGGTACCTGCGGCCTGTACCAGGGAGCTAACTGCAAAGCTTGTTAATGAAATTGTGCTGATAACGATGGCGGCTATTATATTTTTCATAGTCTGTGTTCCTGTATCCCGCTTTGCGGGTGTTTGTAAATATTATTTGTGTTCCGTTTGTCTATAACGATTCGAGGACCGGGTTGTTCATGAACCCGATTCCGTCCGATCTATATCCATTGCGCCAGTACGCTCTCGCACAGTGACGATTTCACCCGGTGGTGAGCCCGTTGGGGGCAACGTCAGTTCCCGGCGCCGAGCGTGCACCGCTCGATCGCAGGTTCACTTGCTGCTACCGGTGGCTTCCATTGGCTCTATGCCTATAATGCTAACCTCCATCGCTTCATCAGGCTTGTTGGTTCGTGGCATAGACTGGCCTGATACCGTTTCCTGTCGGGTAGGGTCGGGCAAGTCATCACCGGTGTACTCAAATGCCACTGTACCTTCGGGGTGTTCAAACCAGCCTGGGTCAGAGTAGTCGTCGTGTGGTTGATCTTTGCGTACCTTCACCATTGAAAACATACCGCCCATCTCGACTGAGCCAAACGGACCTTCGCCAGTCATCATGGGTACGGTGTTATCTGGCAAGGGCATTTCCATCTCTGCCATATCTGCCATACCTCGTTCACTCATTACCATGTAGTCCGGGATAAGATCGGTGATTTGCTTAGCGACATCTGTGTGATCAACACCGATCAGGGTGGGGACATTGTGGCCCATCGCATTCATGGTGTGATGGCTTTTATGGCAGTGAAACGCCCAGTCTCCTTCTTCATCTGCAAGAAAGTCGATCTGTCTCATCTGCCCGACAGCGATATCGGTGGTCACTTCAGGCCAGCGGGAACCGGGTGTTGTCGGCCCTCCGTCTGTGCCTGTGACTTCAAATTCATGACCGTGCAGATGTATAGGGTGATTGGTCATGGTTAAGTTGCCTATACGTACCCGCACCCGATCATCCTTACGTACATTCAATGAATCAATACCGGGAAATATTCGGCTGTTCCATGCCCAGAGATTGAAGTCAATCATCGTCATTATTTTCGGAGTCGCACTACCGGGATCAATGTCGTAGCCTGCAAGCAGAAAGCAAAAATCCCTGTCAGGTGCTTCGCTTTCTACATAGTTGCGTGGGTGTGTTACCCACGAGCCCATCATGCCCATGGCCATTTGAGTCATTTCATCACCGTGGGGGTGATACATAAACGTACCGTGTCGTCGGGCGGTGAATTCATAGACAAAGGTTTTACCCGAAGGGATACCCGGTTGGTTTAACCCGGTAACGCCATCCATGCCGTTTGGCAAGCGCTGGCCATGCCAGTGAACACTGGTATGTTCCGGTAAACGGTTAGTGACGAAAATGCGTACCTTGTCGCCTTCAACTACTTCTATTGTAGGTCCTGGTGATTGACCGTTGTAGCCCCACAGATTGGCGCTAAAGTCCTCAGCCATTTCGCGAACCACGGGCTCTGCGACTAAGTGAAACTCTTTAACTCCGTTGTTCATTCGCCACGGTAAGGTCCAGCCGTTAAGCGTAGCGACTGGCTGATAGGGGCGCCCATTTGGCGGCACCAGAGGCGGCATGGTTTCGAACGAATCCTGACTGACGATCTCTGGTAAGCCTGCGAGTGCACTCCTATTGACTGTGGTGGCTGCTGCAGCGGCAAGCCCGGCGCGGGCCATAAATTGTCTTCGAGAATTCATACTCTTGTCCTGTGATGTAGTTCAACTGAACACTCAATGATTAAACTATTGTTCAATGATCTTCTCCAGCATCGCCGCCACCGGATTTTGACATGGCAAGTTGTGTGGAGGTTGGCTGCCCTATCATGGAGGCGCGCAGTGATGCATCTGCCATCCAGAATTGACCGGCCGCATCAATTGAAGACTGTACGGTTTGAATTTGCTTGCGTGAATCTGCCAGCAGTTCAAAAACGCCGATGATCATACCGTTGTAGTTCAGCAGGTTTTCTTCTGATACCAACTGTTGCAGTGGTATCACTTCGTCGCGGTAGTGCTTGGCGATATCGTAGCTGCTTCGGTAGGCAGAGTACGCCTCTCGCAAGTGAGAGTTGGCTGATCGAACGACTTGCTCCAGTGCATTACTTGCTGCCAGTGATGTCGCGTTTAACTTGTTACGCACCTGCGCAATATTTCTGAATAGCGGTATTTCAAGGCCAAGTTCATAGCCTTTTACCGTTTCGCGTTCGCCTTCGTTCCATACAGTATTTCTGATACCGGTTAACTCAATATCGGTAACGCTGGCAAGTAACTCAATGCCTTGCAGCGAAGTCGCCGACTTAAGTGATGCAATTGCCATGGCAACATCAAGCCGGTTAGTGTTCGCAACACTGGAAACCTCAGTTTCCGAGAGCGGAGCGTCAGGTAGTTCGGGTAGTCGCTCTGGTAATTTAAGTGTTACCGCTTGTTGCCTGCTGAGCCCGAGCAATCGCACTAGTGCTTCACGCTTTGCTAATGCGTTGTGACGCGCAACTGTCAGACCGGTGGCGGCCTCGGCATAAAATGATTGCTGCCTTGCGCGGCTAAGCGCATTGAAATTTCCAATTGCCTGCATTTCTGCAGCGAGTTTGGCGCTTGCCTCGGCGCTTGAGAAAACCTGTTCCGCATAAAGCACCTGCTGTTGCGCGACCACGGCATCAACCCACGCACTTCGTACCCGGGTGACAAGGTCCGCCACATCTGAAGTCAGTTGAACCTGGTTAAGTTTAAGGCTGTGTTGCGCGCGTTCACGCATCATCGGATAGCGAATTAAATCCAGTAGACCGATGCCCAGTAAACGTTCGATTTCAAGCTCGGTGCCTGATGTGACCCGGCCAAAGTCGAATACTGGATTGGGGATGCCACCCGATATGGCGATTGATGAGGCATTAGCCCAATGGGTCGCCAGGAGTTGCTGTACCGCCGGACTATTGATCAATGCGAGTTCGATTGAATTAGTCTGATCTAAATTTTCGCCGAGAAGTTCTTGCGATCGAGCCACTGCACTTTCTATTTGTTCTTCAGTTTGATGTAGCTGCAATTGGCCCTGGGTAAACTCTGCCGAGTCTTTGTTGGCTTGCGAAAGTGATTCATCAAAGTCAAATCGTACACAGCCTGATAACGTGAATAGCGACAGCGATAGTATGCCCGCCACAAAAGATGCTGGAGCCTTCATTACTGGTCTCCTTCTTTTTCTTGCTCTTTTCTTTCTTGCTCTTCTTTTTGAGCCTGCTGAACCAGCTTTGCATAGTTGCGCCAGCCGCCAATTTTACCGACTTCATCGTTGGCTTCCCGCCATCCGATGTCTGGTATGTATTCGTAAGGTTGGTAATTATCAAACACCGATGAATAACCGAGTTCCGTCGGCTCTTTAGGTTCGGCTTTGGTTTTCGCGCGTAGCTCAGGAGCTGTTGCTCGAAGTTCTGCTATTTGTGTTTTTGTCCATCCGGCCTCTTGTAGCTGCTGATCGCTAAAAGTGTAGGTGGGTGGGGATTGTGCTTGTAGTGCTGGCGCGCCAATCATGACGACAAGCACACACCAACCAGCGCGTTTGAATGAGTGTACGTAACCCATTGACTATTCTCCACGTCAAGCGAGCTCGACTACTGTTTTAATAACCCGAAGTGATAGGAACACCCACGTCGTGTGACGTTTGATTATTGTTCGGGTTTGGGAACCAGTGACAGCATCAGGACAAAGCTAAAACCAAGCTATCACGGAAAACGGCTTAGTGGAGAGTACGCGGTGGTTTGTAGAGTCCCGATACCATGGCTGATTTCGGGCTTGTGACGAGGGGAGGGGCTTGTATCTGCACAAGCGTGTTAGCAACCAGTAGATAACATCCGGTGACGGCTGAGGTGGTGCAGTGAGCAACACAGCCGGCTTCACAGGTAGAGTCGTCCACGGTGTTGCAACATTCGTGGTCTGCGTGCGATAGCGTTGCAGATGACATATTGCCGTGAGCTGAATGTGAAGCTGCCAGCTCTTCAGACGGCTCAGCATGATGTGAACTGTGTGTCATGTCTGAATTGTGATGCCCTGAAACCATGCTCACAGCCCCGACTGAGTTCACGAAAAAAATCGCGAAGCTGAGTAGGTAGGCAAATGCCTTAATGTGGCGAATGAGTGTTTTCATAGTAGTACGGGGTTTAGGTGCTTTGTGTCCGTTTCCTTTGAGTCGATTATAGGGTGTCACAAGGTGATATCAAGAGCATATATAGTAAATCCCGAATTAATAGTCCGACACGTCAGAGTTGGTAATAGTTCAAAGTCCAGAATTGGACAGCGAAAATGACAGTACGAACAGCATGCTAATGGTCAAATGTTTCTTGTCGCTGATAATTGTGACTACAAAGATTTACCGAAACACATCAGGCTTGAGTGTAAAATTATAGAGCACTGCTGGTAACCAGGATCCTAAACAGGACTAGGTTTTGATAGATTATTTAAACGCTCTTTTACAGTTCTGGGTTGACAGTCATTGGGTCGTGGCTCTAACTATGGCCGTGGTGGTGAATATTGCCGTGTATGTGTGCACGGCATGGCTGCTTTCGCGTCTGATTATGCTCATTGTTGAGCACCACAGCGCCGGGGAGCTTATTGACAACCGGTTATTAAAAAAGGGCCAGGCTAAACTGGAAGCAACAAATGGCATTACCGCTTGCATCATTTTTGCCGTTTGCAGTCTCGTCAGTCGCGAGCTATTTTCAACTCTGTGGCCCCTGTCTGTTGTAGATTTTATATTGCAGGTGGCCTGCTTTACCATTTTCTATGAAAGCTATTCGTACTTTGTCCATCGTTTGTTGCACACCAAAAGGTTTAAGAAGGTCCATCGTGTACATCATCAGTCGGTACGAGTGACACCGTGGTCGGCCTATAGTGTGCATCCGGTCGAAGCGTTGTTTATCGGATTGAGCGCGCCGCTTTTTATGATGATTTTCCCATTGAGTCTGGGCATGGCGTTGGTACTGCATGTATCGGGTATGATGTTTACCATCTTGCTTCATTCAAATTTTGAATATACCGGGAGAAACATGCTAATAAAGTTTGTGCTTGCCTACCCTTGCTACCACTCGACACATCATATCAATGGCAATGTGAATTTTGGCTTTGTTAATAAGTGGTGGGATACGATATTTAAGACGCTTAAGGTGAGCTCAACCCACGATCCCTGAACAATACTTCACGATGAACCTGATTTTTTGACGTGCAGGACCTTATCCTCTTGCTTACGCTTCAGGTTTCCCCGGAGGAGCATCTCTATACCTGCAACCCATTTGTAGGGAGAATCAATTGGTACTATATGACTACAGTAAAGACGGCAATCCTCATCCAGGAGGCTTTAAAGGTATTCGGGTAGTGGTTTCGGTTGACGGTGAAATTCGTCAAAAGCATTTTACAGCCAGTGAAACGGAGAAAGCGAAACAATGGGAAGAGAAGCAGCTCAAGGCCCAGGCAGCGGCGCAAAGAAAAAGAGCACGCCTGCGAAATACGGTAAGCAATAAAAACCCAATTACAAGCACTGGTGTTAAGGGGCTGCGAATAGGGCTAAAAGCCCCTAGCGGGCGTGAGAAAGGGTACCGGTGTGTTATAGCGGTAAGTGTTACCAGCCTTCGGGAGAATAGGCGTGTCGGGCATAAATATGTGGTTACAAAAGCCACTTTAGATTCAGTTTGGTACAAAGCCTGTAAAACGCTGGCGTACCATCTGGATCGCAATTCTATACCTGCACAATGGCTTGACAAGCGGCCTGATCCAAATGACTTTAAGCCAATGATAGAGGACTGGACTAAAAAAAACTGGCCAAGAGACCCCGGCTTTGATTCGCTGCCGGAGAGTGTCTATCCAAGCCACCTTTGGTCAAGCTGAATGCGGCAGGAATTTACGTTACGCACCAATTAGCTGTAAGCCGTGTCTCTGTCAAAAAGCTAAAGGCCGTGTGCGCTGTCCTGAATCACTTAAATCAAATATTATGGCGTCGCAACAAATAACAAACGCGATTACTTCAACCGGACAAAGATACCTGAACGTGGCTTGGGATCAAAATAGGTCGACTTGGGTGGCATGAGTCCATCAGCATCTGCCACATCCATCAATTGTTGAATTGAAGTGGCGCAGCAGGCAAACACAATATCCCATCCTTCACTCGTCGCCTGAGCTATTCCGTCAGCACCACTGATGCCTGCAATGTACCCCAGACGAGGATCATCACGACTGTCTTTAATGCCGAGAACAGGATCAAGGATGAGATCCTGAAGAATAGAAACGTCCAGTGATCTGACCGGGTTGGAGGTGTCTATGTGTTCTGGCTTAACGGTGAGTTTGTACCACGAACCATCGACTAGCATGCCGAATTGCCCATGCCGGTCACAGTTGAAACCAGTGCAGCTGGTTTGTTTATCAACCGTGAATTTCTGCTCGAGTGCGTTGGTGAGTTGTTCAACGCTTAAGCCGTTTAAGCCATTCACGCAGCGGTGAAATGGCAGCAGGTTCAGCTGGTTGTCGGGAAACAAAGCAACAAGGAGCTGATTGTATGGCTCTTCACCAGTGTTGCCCCCGGTTTTGGCACGCATTAGCTCTGCGTATCTCAGTCCTGAGGCAGCGCGATGATGGCCGTCAGTCAGGTAGGTGACAGCGACACTATTAAAGTGCTTTTGTAGTTGCTGTTGATGTTCAGTGTCTGAGATAGCCCAGATCTTTTGAGTCTCACCATCATCAGTAAGAAAATTAAGATCTGGCGTCTTTTCTATTAACGTATTGATCAGGCTATCGATGTCATTATTCTGCGCATAGGTAAGGCAGATGGGGCTAGATGAAGCCCCAACCACCTCTTGATACCGCGCTAGCAGGTCTTCTTTTGAGCTGCGGGTGTTTTCGTGTTTACGCAGATGGCCCTGTTCATACTCTTGAACAGAGACTTCGCAAACCAGGCCGGTTTGAATATGATCACCCGTGCCTAGCTGGTACAAAAACATGCACGGCTGTTGTAGCTCTTCAAATGCCGCATTGCAGAGTAGCCCTTCGAGGTTTTTCCTGTTGCCTGCGAGCAGTTCTTCCTGAGTCGGTTGTGCGTCTGCAGGGAAATCTTCCTGCAGACGCATGGTATTAATGAAGTTTTCAGGATTGCTGTCGGCAAACTTACGCCGTTCCTCGGGAGAAACAGAATCATAAGCGGGAGAGACAACAGACGTTGCTCTCTCAGCTTTTACAAGATAACCATCAAACGGTTTTATATTTGGCATATTAAAACTACTGGGGAGTGGTTATGCGGCGTTGTTGCCTTTGAATTCTTCCATGAATTCAGAGAGTGCGACAACACTGGCTTTTGGCATGGCGTTATAAATACTGGCGCGGCAACCACCGACACTTCTGTGGCCTTTCAGGTTCAAAAACCCTGCTGCTGTAGCCTCTGCGATAAATTTCTTTTCAAGGTCTTCTGTCGGCAAACGAAATACGGCATTCATGTGTGAACGGCACGCTACATCAACCGGGCAGTTGTAGTATCCATCGCTGTTGTCGATGGTGCTATAAACCATACCGGCTTTCTCTGCTGCTGCAGACTCCATTGCCGCCAGGCCGCCCTGTGCTTTCATCCACTTAAGCACTTTGCCATACATATAGATAGGAAACACGGGTGGTGTATTAAACATAGAGCCTTTGGATTCGTGTATATCGTATCTAAGGTAGCGACCTATATTCTGATTGGTAGATTCAAGAATTGACTTGCGTATGAAGACTACCGCCATGCCGGCTGGGCCGAGATTCTTCTGTGCACCGCCGTAGACGATGTCGAATTTGTCCCATGGCAATGGTCTGGCCATATACTCTGAAGACATATCAGCAATCATTGGAACATCTACTTCAGGCCATTCAGGGAAGCGTATACCGCCAATAGTTTCATTGGTGGTGATGTGCAGGTAACGAGTATTGTCTTGAAGTTGTATTTCATCAGTAGAAGGCATGCGAGTGTAGTTGTTGTCTGCACCATCCCATGCGGTGTAAACCTCACCATATTCTTTAGCATCTGTGATAGCGCCTTTGGCCCAGGTGCCTGAATTCACGTAAGCTCCCTTGAGCCCGGGCTTAAGCAGGTTCATCGGAATCATTGAGAACTGCAGTAATGCGCCGCCTTGTAGAAAAAGAACGGCGAAGTCATCGGGAACCTGGAATACTTCCATCGACAGTGCCATTGCTTCATTGGCAACATCATCAAAGTGTTTACCGCGATGGCTCATCTCAATCAGAGACATTCCCGCGCCCTGATAATCCACGAATTCTGCCTGCGCTTCTTCAAGCACTTCCAATGGAAGCGTGCAGGGACCTGCGCTGAAGTTGTGTTGGCGATTGCTCATTAAAGTTTCCTGATAGGTTTCAGTGGTTAAGTTAGTTTACGCAATTGCGAAATTCGCCATCTTGATAAGAGGCGATCACGTCGAGTACGCCATTTGCCACTGCCACCTGTGCCTGCTCTGTTGATGCGCCGATGTGGTGAGTACCACACACATTGGGATTCAAGGCGACTTCAGAGGTGAACCTGTTCTCGCCGGCGCCGGGTTCGTTGTTGTACACATCGAGTCCGGCACGAATACCTTTCGTTTTAATCGCGTCAAGCAAAGCTGCTTCATCGACCAACTCACCTCGGGATGAGTTGATCAGCATGGCGCCATCTTTCATTTTCGAAAGAAATGATGAGTTGACCATCCCTTGGGTGTCATCGGTGGCGGGCATATGGAGTGTGACTATATCGCACTTTGCTAGCAGATCATCGATTGAGTCGAGCTGCGAGATCTTCGCCTCTTTCATTCTTTGTTCTGCATCAGCAGACCGGCCGGGCTTAGCGACTGCAAAAACATCCATGCCAAAGGCGTTGGCGCGCTCTGCGACTGCAAAACCAATTGCCCCCAGGCCGAGTATGCCAATCTTCTGGCCGTAAAGGCCTTGGGCCTTGGAATACTTCTTTTTATTCCACACGCCGTTGTTCAGGTCATTGGCGTTATCGGGGATATTGCGATCAATGGAAAGGATCAGCCCCATCACTAATTCTGCAACAGCGATGGCGTTTGCTCCTGGCACGTTGCACACTCGCACACCGTTTTCAGCAGCAGACGACTTATCTATCGTGTTAGTTCCTGCACCTGCGCGGATTACCAGCTTGAGGTTTTTGCCCGATTCAAAAGTATCAGCATTTACCTTTGTGCTGCGAACGATCAGAACTTCGTGGTCGTCTACGGCCGCTGCCAATGTGTCACTATCCAGAGCGGGGTCAGAAGTAATTTCATGTCCATTCTGGGATAGTTTGGCGTGATGACTCTCGGGAAAACTGTCTGCGATAAGTATTTTCATGGTGTCGCTTGGTGAAGACCGATATAAATGCTCGCGGAGTGTACTGTCGATTGCGAAGTTTTGGTGGCTCTCTGGCGTCGTTTGCTGTTATGCGAACACCAAGGCCGAGCACCTTCGCTCTGGATGGTGTTGTCGGCAAGTCTGGCTGAATCCAAAGACTGGCCCGTTGGCAAAATTATGGGAAAAGGTTACTCATCGACAGTCGGGATACGATCTCGTCAAGCTCAGCTGATGCAGTTTGCTGCCAACCGGAAGGTGAGAGCATTGGTATGACCAATCGTGAAGAATGACCGCTGCCGCTAGTGTACTGGAACAAATAGAGTGTGCATTTGAGAGTTCGTCATTTGGTTTGCAACAAGGCGAAGCTCGCAGGCAATAGTTATTCTCTTTTCAAGAGCTTCAACGCAGTGGCAAGCCAAATGCCGAGCTCCCGCAGGGG
>CALGJU010000309.1 GCA_937928685.1 uncultured Granulosicoccaceae bacterium | reverse complement strand
AAATATGAGTTTATTCCGACAAGCGCAAAAGGCACACAGATGATGCCAACCAGCACATACTTGAGCCACTTTGAATTGCGGATGCCGTCTCTTAGATCAAGTAACATAGTATTTTAGCTAGACGAGTTGCGAACGATCATTAGGACCATACTAGATCTACAAATATAGCAGTAGACATAAAAAAAGGGTGCCTAGACACCCTTTAATTTTATTGGCGGAGCGGACGGGACTCGAACCCGCGACCCCCGGCGTGACAGGCCGGTATTCTAACCAACTGAACTACCGCTCCATAATAGTGGTGGGTGCTGAGGGGATCGAACCCCCGACCCTCGCCTTGTAAGGGCGATGCTCTCCCAGCTGAGCTAAGCACCCAACAGATCTGCTCTAGTTTATAGTTTCTTTCAACGCTTTGCCAGGTTTAAATCGCGGAACATTCGAAGCAGCAATCTGAATCTCTTCCCCGGTACGCGGATTACGACCTTTACGTGCTTCTCTTTTACTTACCAGGAATGTGCCAAAACCAACCAGCGTTACCTGATCGTCTTTCTTCAGCGCGTCACCAATGACCTTAGTCATTGAGTCAACGATTTTCAAAGCGTCCGACTTTTGTACGTCTGCTTCATCAGCAACCGCGTCAACAAATTCAGTTTTGTTCATTCAGAGGTATCCTCGAAGATAATTGCAAAATGTCGCAGTTGCCGCAACCGAATAACCACTCCGTAACGAGACGAAACAGTGTATGTCAGGGGTGGGGTACCTGCGTCAATAAAATCTATTACAGGCAAGCTATGTTGCTTAAACTGTACAAAGCGACCGTTACTCGGTCGCTTCACTCTATACCGTACTTTACCACACTGCTTCCTTGATTCGAAGCGTTTCGCTTAGTGGTGTCTGACTGATTGGGAAGGTTTTTTCTTACCCGACCCTGTCTTCGCTTTTGCTTCAGCCTTGGAAGTGTCAGGCAGAAGCGGTACCGGCGCACTTGTTAACGCAATCATCAGTACATCATCAATCCATTGCACAGGCTTTACTTCAAGATTATCGAGAACCTCTGCTGGTATATCAGCCAGATCTTTCTCATTATCTTTAGGAATGATGACAGTTTTTATACCGCCTCGATGTGCAGCTAACAACTTTTCTTTTAACCCGCCAATCGGTAAAACCTCACCGCGTAGGGTTATTTCCCCGGTCATAGCGACATCTGAGCGAACCGGTATAGCAGTCATGGCTGACACCAACGCGGTACACATGCCGATACCGGCACTTGGTCCATCTTTAGGTGTGGCACCTTCAGGTACATGGATATGAATATCTTTCAGCGTATGAAAATCGTCTTCTAAGCCAAGCGATTCAGCTCGACTTCTGACCACTGTCTTAGCTGCCTGAATGGACTCTTGCATCACTTCACCCAACTGGCCGGTATAAATAAATTTACCCTTACCAGGCACCACCGCTGTCTCAATTGTTAACAGTTCACCACCCACTTGAGTCCAGGCCAAGCCTGTCACCTGCCCTATTTTGTCTTCAAGATCCGACTTACCGATTCTGAATTGTTGCACTCCAAGATACTCAGAGAGATTTTCAGGCGTCACTGTGATTTTTTTGGTGTCTTTCTCAAGCAGTATCTGAGTAACAATTTTTCGGCAGATCTTTGAAATTTCACGTTCGAGCCCACGCACACCCGCTTCGCGAGTGTAATGCCGGATTACTTGTCTGACTGTGTCTTCTGGCAATTCCATTTCACCGTCACGCAAACCGTTATCTTCAATTTTACGTGGCACGAGATAGTTCATTGCGATGCGGAGCTTTTCAGTCTCTGTGTACCCTGGTATTCGTATTACTTCCATTCTGTCAAGCAATGGCGCTGGAATATCCATGCTGTTGGCAGTAGCTACGAACATTACATCGGACAGGTCATATTCAACCTCAAGGTAATGGTCTGTAAACGTATGGTTCTGCTCAGGATCTAATACTTCAAGTAATGCAGATGACGGATCACCACGGAAGTCCGTAGACATCTTATCAATCTCATCAAGCAGCATTAATGGATTACGTGACTCTGCCTTGGTGATGTTCTGCAAAATCTTACCTGGCATGGAACCAATATAAGTGCGTCTATGACCTCTTATTTCTGCCTCATCACGCACACCACCCAGCGCCATACGACTGAACTTTCGACCCGTCGCACGCGCAATTGATTTACCCAGAGAGGTCTTACCTACCCCTGGCGGACCTACCAGGCACAATATCGGTCCCTTTGCTTTCTTCACCCGCTTTTGTACAGCGAGGTACTCAAGGATTCGTTCTTTAACTTTCTCTAAACCATAGTGGTCGGTTTCTAATACCGACTCGGCATCTGCCAGGTTTGATTTTAATCGTGTGCGCTTCTTCCAGGGTAAATTGGTGAGCGTCTCAATGTAGTTGCGTACTACCGTTGCCTCTGCAGCCATCGGTGACATCATTTTGAGTTTTTGCAGCTCAGCGGTAACCTTTTCTTTAGCCTCAACGCTCATGCCGGCTGATTCTATTTTTTCAGCCAGGTCTTCAATTTCATTCGGAACGTCATCGAGATCACCCAATTCTTTTTGAATGGCCTTCATTTGTTCGTTGAGATAATACTCGCGCTGACTCTTCTCCATTTGCTGCTTAACACGACCACGAATCCGTTTTTCAACTTGCAGCATATCGAGCTCGCCTTCCATCAGACTCATTAGCTTTTCAAGCCGGTCTGCAGGATGCTCTATCTCAAGTATTTTCTGTTTCTCATCAATCTTAAGAGACAGGTGTGCCGCTACCGTATCTGCCAGTCGTGAAGGGTCATCTATGCCGCTCAGTGACGTCAGAATTTCCGGTGCCAGCTTCTCTTTCAGTTTTACGTATTGTTCAAAGAGTCTGGTGACGGACCGCACCAACACTTCCATCTCTACTTCGTCGTGATCCGTGTCTTGCGGGACAATCTCGGCTGTGGCTGCAAAAAAACCATCTTCCGTTTTTTCAATATCAGAAATTATTGCCCGCTGACTGCCCTCAACAAGCACTTTAATTGTGCCATCAGGCAGTTTGAGTAATTGCAGAATATCAGCAAGGGTGCCGAAAGCATTTATATCTTCAACGTCAGGGTCTTCAATGTCTGCACGCTTTTGAGCCGACAGTAGTATTTGTTTGTCACGAGACATTGCCTCGTCAAGCGCCAGAATTGACTTTTCACGCCCGACAAAAAGCGGAATAACCATGTGCGGATACACCACCACATCGCGCAGCGGAACCAGCGGTACGCGTTCGCTAAAATCAGTGGATTCACCAACATCATCAGTATCGGGTATTGAATCTTTTTTACGGGATACTTTGCCGGTTGGCTTTCCGGATGAATTTGAGTTGTCGGCCATGCTGCCTCACTGGAATTCAGACCGGCAACATTACCACTCTGACGCTAACAAGTGTAAGGCCGATACAGGAATTTACAAGCCAAGAGCAGTGAATAAACGACGTATGATTTTGCAAGCGCAGCTGCGAATCATTCGATCTTGTTACGGCTGTTAAAAACCGCTGGAGGGATTCAGCAATGGAGGGGAAGCAGCCCGGTCATAGAGGGCTGCTTCTTAAGTAGTAACTTACTCGTCTGATGCGGCGCGACGAAAGCCTTCGTCGGTTTCTTCACTTTCACCTGTCTCGTCGTTACTTGCCAGTAACAAATAAGGCTTAGCTTCGCCTCTGACAACAGCACCATCAACAATCACCTTCTTGACGCCTTCCATTTGCGGCAGATCGTACATAGTGTCGAGTAATATGTTTTCTAAAATAGTCCGTAAACCACGGGCGCCGGTCTTACGTTCGGTTGCTTTTTCAGCTACGGCATACAGGGCATCTTCCCGAAATTCAATCTCTACATTTTCCATGCTAAGCAACTTTTCGTATTGCTTGGTGATCGCATTTTTCGGTTCGGTTAAGATTCGCACCAAGGCTTCTTCATCAAGCTCACGAAGTGTGGCGATAACAGGCAAGCGCCCGACAAATTCCGGTATGAGACCATAACGCACCAGATCTTCAGGTTCGACTGTTGCAAGCACTTCACCTAACTTGGCAGTTTCATCTTTGGTTTTCACATCAGCCGCGAATCCCATGCCGCCTTTGTCAGAACGATCACGGATTATCTTGTCAAGACCGGCAAACGCCCCACCGACGATAAACAATATATTTTTCGTATCGACTTGAAGGAATTCCTGCTGCGGATGCTTACGTCCGCCTTGCGGTGGAACTGAAGCCACCGTACCTTCAATGAGTTTAAGTAGTGCTTGTTGCACACCTTCGCCTGACACATCGCGAGTAATAGACGGGTTGTCTGCCTTGCGGGAGATCTTGTCTATTTCATCAATGTAGACAATACCACTCTGTGCTTTTTCAACATCATAATCACATTTCTGCAGCAGCTTTTGAATAATATTTTCAACGTCCTCACCCACGTAACCCGCTTCGGTCAAAGTGGTGGCATCAGCCATGGTGAAGGGCACATTCAACAAGCGTGCTAGCGTTTCCGCTAATAAAGTTTTACCACAGCCGGTCGGGCCAACAAGTAAGATATTACTTTTTGCCAGCTCAACATCGTCTTTTTTGTCGCTTTGATATTGCAGGCGCTTATAGTGATTATAGACGGCGACCGCAAGAATCTTCTTGGCGTCCTCCTGACCGATAACATATTGGTCCAAAGTGTCTCTAATCTCTTGAGGCTTCAGCAGATCGCCGGTGGCAGTTGCCGCCTTCTCCTGCATCTCCTCAGTGATAATGTCGTTGCACAAGTCAACACACTCATCACAGATAAACACTGATGGTCCGGCAATGAGCTTGCGGACTTCGTGCTGGCTCTTCCCGCAGAAAGAGCAGTAAAGAAGCTTACTGTCTTCCGGATTTTTATTTTCGCCGTCACTCATTTGTACAGATTACCCTGTTTTTGCACTCTCACCTTGCCGTTTTTCGCCAAAATTTGCAAGGAGATACCAGTGTTAATATCGCCGCTACTAAGGCTCTACCGGACGATACCGGTATCGCTATGAGCGCTGTTTCGTGACGCTATTAGTTAGGAAGAAGAAGCTATTTCTGACTCTCTACCACGATTTTCTACCACTCGATCAATCAGACCATATTCCACGCCATCAGTCGCTGTCATGAAGTGATCACGATCGGTATCCTTTTGAATCCTTTCAAGATCTTTACCAGTATGATGCGCAAGCACCTCGTTTAGCCGATGCTTGATAGAGAGAATTTCCTGGGCGTGAATTTCAATATCTGTCGCCTGCCCCTGAAAGCCGCCAAGTGGCTGGTGGATCATCATACGGCTGTGAGGAAGCGCAAATCTTTTGCCCGATGCGCCACCCGCGAGTAGTAAAGCGCCCATGCTTGCTGCCTGACCGACGCACAACGTGCTTACATCAGGCTTAATGAACTGCATGGTGTCGTAGATCGCCATGCCCGCTGTCACAGACCCACCGGGGCTGTTGATATATAAAGAGATATCTTTGTCAGGATTTTCAGACTCAAGAAACAGCAGCTGGGCCACTACCACATTGGCCATAAAGTCTTCCACCTGACCCACTAAAAACACCACGCGCTCTTTAAGCATGCGCGAGTAGATGTCGTAACGCATTGAACCACGCGGTGTCACCTCTTCAACACTCGGGATATATCCCGTGGCTTGAGGCGCAACCATGTAGGGATCCAATGGGCTTTTGATCATGTTCATATTCTCTATATGTATCGCTTTTCTGTCAGACTCAATAGCGTTAGCCGGCCTGATTCTGTTTATCCGGATTCATCACTTCTTTAAATGATGCAGCCTGACTCTCCACCGTGGCTTGTTCCATCGCCCAATCGGTCACTTGTTGTTCCAACACCAGGCCTTCAATATTCTGCATGTATTCCTGGTTACTATAATAGTAGTCGACCACTTGCTTGGGATCTTCATAGGACGCTGCCATTGATTCGATGGTAGTGCGCACTTTGTCTGGATCCGGCTTAAATTCGTTCTTTCTGATTATTTCTGCAACCAACAAGCCTAATTTCACTCGTCGCTCTGCATCTGCCTCAAATAACTCATCACCCAGCTCAGGTGTTGAACCTTCCGGCGCCTGCATTTGTTCAATCAACTGCTTTCTCAAGCGCTCAACTTCTTCCTTGATAAGACTCTTTGGCACTGGAAAATCATTCTTTTCAAGCAGCAAGTCCATCACAGCTTGTTTGTCACGATTTTCAAGCGCTTGCTTGAGCTCTCTTTCCATGTTCTTTCTGATATCGGCACGAAGTGTTTCCACTCCACCCTCTTCCACACCGAATTCCTTAGCAAACTCGTCATTCACCTCAGGAAGCTCAGACAACTTGACGGCCTGCACAGTTATTTCAAACTGCGCCTCCTTTCCTGCGAGGTCGGTCGCACGGTAGTCATCCGGAAAATTAACAGTAATGGTCTTCTGATCACCTTTTGAAGCACCAATAAGCTGCTCTTCAAAGCCCGGAATCATTGAATTCGATCCAAGCACCAATGGCGCATCATTCGCAGAGCCGCCGGGGAACTCTTCTCCGTCGATGCTGCCGACAAAGTCCATTACGACCTGATCGCCATCCGCAGCGGGGCGATCTACTTCATTCCACTCTTTTCGCTGTTCGCGCAACGTCTCCATCATTTCGTCAAGATCAGAATCACCCACGGCGCAGTCTGTCTTCACCACTGATGAGCCCTGGAGGCTTGCCAGCTCGATTTCCGGATACACTTCAAAAGTCGCTGTATAGGCAAACTCTTCAGCGTTTTCGTCTTCGTTTTTGACCGGCTCTATCGACGGCATGCCTGCCGGGCGATATTTTTCCTGAGTCAGCGCATTGTGATAACTCTCGTTAATCACATCACCAAGCACCTCCTGGCGTACCTGACCACCGTAGCGCTTACGCACCACCTGCAATGGCACCTTGCCTGGGCGAAACCCATTAATGCGCACATCTTTCTGCAGCGACTGCAGCTTCTTCTGCACTGCGGTGTCTATGTCTTCACTGGGCACCTGAATCTTTATTGTGCGCTCAAGACCGTTAACGGATTCTTCTGTAACCTGCATATACCCTCACCAGCAACCAAGCTGTATGGATTTTGTTTAAATTAACTGAACGCGGAAGCTATGACTGAAAGCGCCTGGCTTACAGCCTGGCCTGCGGCCTTACTTGAAATAAGTTGCGCCAATGTATGTTTGTAGGATGGTACGAGAGGGGAGACTTGAACTCCCACGGGTTACCCCACTGGAACCTAAATCCAGCGCGTCTACCAATTCCGCCACTCTCGCTTAATCCAAGCCTCGCATTATAG
>CALGJU010000308.1 GCA_937928685.1 uncultured Granulosicoccaceae bacterium | reverse complement strand
CAGCCGATAATGGGATGTAAAGGTTGAGATTTTGTGGGGTAACGATATACTGGTTATATGTACAGTATTGAGTTGCTCATGCGGGAAACACCACTTGTGCGTCGGGGGAGGGGGTCGGTTAGTAATGTGACTGGTCGCTTTGAAGCGGATCGTCATCATGATATCGATGACGGGTGGAGCTCGTATGCTGAGCCGGAAACTCGTGTGCAAACGCAGTGGCGTAACGACACTAACCGTAGCATTATTACCCGCAACCAATCTCCGGATATTCATTTTGATCGTTCTATAAACCCGTACCGCGGGTGTGAGCATGGTTGTATCTATTGCTTTGCCCGGCCTTCGCATACTTATCTGGGGCATTCGGCCGGTTTGGATTTTGAAACTCGCTTGTATGCAAAGCGTGATGCGGCAAAACTATTGAGGCAAGAACTTTCAAAGCGAAGCTATCGATGTGAACCGGTGGCAATAGGGGTGAATACTGATGCTTATCAGCCGCTTGAGAAAGAGCTGGGTATCACCAGAGAAATTTTAGAAGTTCTGCTTGAAACACGGCACCCTGCTTATTTGATCACCAAGTCTTCGTTAATCGAAAGAGATCTTGATCTGCTTACTGAGATGTCCCGGCAGAATCTGGTGTCTGTGTGTATCACCATTACTACACTAGATAGAGTGCTCGCTCGTAAGCTTGAACCACGCGCAACAACTCCGGCAAGGCGGTTGCAAACGCTTAAAAGGTTAAGTGATGCCGGCATCCCGACGCGAGTGTCGGTTTCTCCAGTGATACCTGCATTGAACGAAGAGGAGATAGACAACATAGTCAAAGCTGCAGCGCAAGCGGGTGCGCAGGCAGCGTATGCCATTGTGTTGCGCCTGCCTCATGAGCTGCAGCAACTGTTTCCGGAGTGGTTGGCTATTCATTATCCGTTGCGGGCTGAGCGAATTATGAAAGCTATTCGATCAATACGCGATGACAAACTAAATAATGCCGATTTCGGATCGCGAATGATTGGCAGCGGACCAAGAGCAGATATCATCAGGCAGCGATTTGAGTCGGCCTGCAAGCGTTCGGGTATTTCTGTAGGTAGGGATTTTGAACTTGATAGCAGCCGCTTTACTTCGCCAGATACTACCGGTCAGCTTTCATTGTTCGAATCTATGGCGGGCAATTAAAACCCGACGCGCGAGTGGAATAGTCGTGACTCACGCGACGGGTGCTGTTGTTACTTCTTTTCTATAGCTGCAGCTGCATGCAATGCATCAACATACTCAGCCACTTTGTTGCGCATCATCATGCCGCGAACCTGTTCTTTTACCGATTCAAATGGCTGGGGTGCTTTGCTGCGTTTGTCGTCAAGCTGGATGATGTGAAAGCCAAATTCGGTTTTGACAGGAGCAGCGCTATACTTTCCGACTTCCAGTTGCGCCGTGGCTGCGGAAAATTCCGGCACCATAGCGCCGGAATCAAACCAACCAAGGTCTCCGCCGTTTTCACTGGAAGGGCCGGTAGAATACTTTTTCGCCGCTTCTGCAAAGTCGGCGCCAGCATCTAGTTCGGCAATAATTTCTTTCGCCTTTGCTTCGTCTTCAAGCAGGATGTGACTGGCTTTAAATTCCTCAACGTTTGACTGCGCTACCTGTTGCTCGTACTCAGCTTTTAGTGCTTCGTCGCTTGTATCAATGGTGCTGGTGAAGTCGTTCAGCAACGTGTTTGCTAATACCCGTGCCCGCATGATTTTCATCTCTGCAGCCATCTTCGGGGTTTTGTCCAGGCCTTGTTTAATGGCTTCCTGACGCATCAGTTCCAGGCTGATCAGCTCGTCCAGTACCTGTTCATCAGTGGCCTGTTGGCCGCGGGCAACGAATTGCTCTGATTGGGTCTCTCTGTCAATGAGAGTGATGGTTTCACCGTTGACGGTGGCGATGGTCGGAGAATCCGTGCCGTCGGCGAATGCTAAGCTGGCTGTACAAAGCAAAGCGGAAGTGCAGAGCGCTAGAAGTGTTCGTTGCATGAGGGACCTGATTGTTTTTATGAATATAAAGGAAGATAGCGGGATTTGGGCGCGATTCAAGTGTATCCGCCCTTTTTGAGGTTAATTTACATCGGGCTGTTATTTTTGCCTCTAAGTAGCTGCTTTGTTGTTCGTGTCTGGATCATCCGGGTTATCGTCTTCTTTCATGTAGCGCATCAGAAAGAGGGTTTGGCCGATAATGAAGATAAAGGTCAGACCCATCAGGCCAAATACCTTGACGCCGACCCAGGTTTTTTCTTTCTCCCGGGCAATCTCACAGAGCGGTAGAGCGGTGTCTGTGAAGCCGGTAGAGCAGTCGAGATCGGCCAGTTGCTCTGAGGTGATCTGAGGGGCTGCCGCTGTAAGCGCGTTTTGAGCAACGATATAGCGCTGGGCAAAATACAGATTAACCATTCCTGAGGCGATGAAGAACACGACCCAGGCCCAATTGAGCTTTCTCCATGCGATGTCCGGTAATTCGATCTGTGCGCCTAACATGCGTTGAATAAGCGGTTTACTGCCGATAAAAGCAGATCCGACAAAACCTGCGGCAAATAACCAGTTGATAATGGTCGGTTTCCACATAATGAATCGCTTGTCGCGCAGATACAGGGTGAGCCCGCCCAACACAATGAAAAGCGCTGCCGATATGAGGTGCATTTTTTCGAAGCGGCGAGTGATCAGCCAGTACGCACCAATCTGTACCACCGAGGCGGCGACAATCACCATCGTCGCGGTATAGATATTGGTGAATTTGTAGGCGATCAAAAATAAGACCACCGGGAAGAAGTCGATCAGAAATTTCATTGCGAGTCCGATGCAATTAAAAGGTAATGTAGCCGGCGGTTCGGTAAACTGCGTGCTAAGGAAGACATGCCTTAACTTGCAGAAATCAAGCGCTAAAGACGCAGTGTGAAACTGTCGTCTGATTTAACAACACGTCGGGTGCGAAATTGTATCATTGCCGGGCTGGGTTGCCGCCTGAAGAATTAAGACCTTACAGATACTTATGAGTCAGTATTTCGAAATACACCCAGAGACGCCTCAAGTGCGGCTGATTAATCAAGCTGTAGAGATCTTGCGTGGCGGTGGAGTGATCGTCTACCCGACTGATTCCTGTTACGCACTGGCCTGTACGCTGGACAATAAGCGTGGGCTCGAGCGAATTTATAGAATCAGGCGTCTGGATAAAGGCCACCATATGTCGCTGATTTGTCAGGATTTATCCTCTATCTCGATCTACGCCAAAGTGGATAATCACAACTATCGGCTGCTCAAGTCTTTAACCCCCGGACCGTATACTTTCATTCTGAAGGCCACCAACGAGATCCCACGCCGGCTGCTGCACCCCAAACGTAAGTCGATTGGCATACGCGTTCCGGACAATGCGATCGCTCAGGCTTTGTTGGCTGGATTAGGCGAACCCATGATGAGCACCACATTATTGTTGCCCGGTGACGACTATCCACTCAGTGATCCGTATGATATCAGTCAGTTACTGAAATCCGATGTTGATGCGGTGATTGACGGTGGCGCCTGTGGGCTGGAGGAGACCAGCGTTATCTCCATGGAGGGCGAACTGGAAGTTATACGAGAAGGAAAGGGTGACATTGCTATGCTGCGTTAACGCGCAGTAAGAAATAATATGTATTTTTCGGGAAGTAGATAAAACATGCCAGAGAATGAGTCGGAAAATCCGGACTCGCAGCTTGATATGTCAAACCCAGTGGCGTTGGTGCTGGGGCAGCCGTATTCAGACGCTCCAAAAGATCTGTACATTCCGCCTGATGCTCTGGAAGTATTTCTTGAGACATTTGAGGGCCCGCTCGATCTGTTGCTGTATTTAATCAAGCGCCAGAATCTGGACATTTTAGATATCCAGGTCTCTGTTATCACCACACAATATATGCAGTACATCGCGGTGATGGAGATGATGCGTATTGAATTAGCGGCTGAGTATCTGGTGATGGCCGCTATGCTGACCGAAATTAAATCCCGTTTACTGTTGCCACGGCCTGAAGAAGATGCTGAAGAAGACGATCCCAGAGCAGAGTTAATCCGCCGTCTGCAGGCCTATGAGCAATTCAAAAAAGCCGCTGAAGATATTGATGCACTCAGTCGTATGGAGCGGGATGTATTCGAAGCAGGCGCGGGCTTGCCTGTTCTGGAGAATCGTCAGCCGTTACCAGATATTACACTTGAAGAGATGCTAAACGCTTTCAAAGGTGTTGTGATGCGTGCGAGTCTCCATCAGCGCCACAACATTGTGCGTGAAGCACTGTCTGTTCGCGAGCGTATGTCGAGTCTTCTATTGTTGTTGAAGGAACATGGAGAAATTGAATTCTTATCGTTGTTTAAAATAGAAGAGGGTCGCGCCGGTTGTGTGGTGAGCTTTCTGGCTATGCTAGAGCTGTGTAAAGAATCAATGCTTGAAATTGTTCAGGAAAAGCCGTTCGCACCCATTTTTCTGCGCCCGGCAAGCAGTTCGCACGACAATGAACGTGTGAACTTTGACGAAAATTCAGACCCTGACGCTGAATACGCGTAACGCTATAGGTACTAGATTAAGTGGCACCAGAACAAATTAAAAAAATTATTGAAGCGGCCTTGATGGCGGTAGACAAGCCGTTGGCGTTGGTGCATTTGCACAACTTGTTCGGAAACGAAGAAGAGCCGGTAGAGCGTGAGCAGGTTAAAGAGGCGGTGACCACGCTGATGACCGAATATGAAGATCGTGGTGTGAGTGTTGTAGAGGTAGCGAGCGGTTACAGAATTCAAATTGATCAGGATCTCTCACCATGGATTTCCCTGCTTTTTGAAGAGCGCCCGCCAAGATACACTCGAGCCTTGTTGGAAACACTTGCTTTAGTGGCTTATCGTCAACCGATAACACGCAGTGAGATTGAAGAGGTTCGCGGCGTGTCAGTGAGTACCAACATCATTAAAACCCTGCTTGAACGAGAGTGGGTGAGAGTGGTTGGCCATAAAGAAGTACCGGGTCGTCCCGCCATGTACGCCACTACCAAAGAGTTTCTGGACTACTTCAACCTGCGCCGAATAGATGAGCTGCCGCCGCTGAGTGAGCTTACTGACATCGATCAAATCGCCAAAGAGGCGGGTATGCCGACTGAGCCTGTTGAAGGTGCGGACTCTGAAAAAACCACCGAGGGTGAGGTGGATGAAGAGGAACTCATTTCGCAAGAACTCAGTGAAGATCCGGAACATCACGAATCTGGCAATGTAACGCTTCACTGAAGTGAAGTCTGCACATGCCGGGCCTGATCAACTCACTCAGTGTCGGGTTTCGGGTTCCCGTACCTACGAATATACCGGACGTGTTTAGGAAGCCCGACGCGTAAGCGAGCGGACCATGCCTGGCACGTACCCCCGGAGCTACCAAGTGCTATCGCCGGGATTATTGAGCAAAGCGTCTAGGTTGGTGGTTGCGTTTTGCCCTGTCTAAATAACACATAGACAGCGCCTGTTCCGCCATGCGCCGGCTTACACGAACAGAACGCCATGACATGTCGGCGTTGTCTTAACCATGAAGAAACAAACGGTTTAAGCACAGGTGAGTCAGTGGCGGTTTTTCGTCCCTTGCCATGAATAATACGGACACAACAGCTTTGCTGTTTGTCGATCACTCGGGCTGCAAATTCAGTCAGCGCTTCTCGGGCCTGTGCCACGGTTAAGCCGTGAAGGTCTACTTCATCCTGCACCGAGTAGTATCCGCTGCGTAGCTTTTTCATGACCCGGTTTTGCACGCCATCTCGACGCCATGAAAGGTGTTCACCAAGGTCCAGTTCGTCAGGGTCACGATCATCGTGCATCGCTTCATACATCACTGCCCGTTCGTCTTTTTCCAGTTGGCGGGGTCTGGGGGTTATGTTTCCACGGCTGGGTACGATTTTATCGTCACTGACCGGGCTGACAGCGCCTACGGCTTTTCTAAACAACTCTGCCGGATCATCAATGTCAGCGAGTTCCTCGTCGCTTGCAGGATCGTTGCGGGTTGAATTGGTACGGTCCGTCGAATTTTTATTGTTTTTGGAGGAACTCATAACGGATAATTCAGTAAAGTTCGAATGCGTTTGTAACAGTTTTTACAGCGTTGGCTTGCGCCTGTCACTACAGACCGTAAGTTTTGGCTTGCGCCTAAGCTGACCGGAAGGCAGAAATTGTATGGTTTTTGAGGCAGTATACCCCGTGTTCCACTCAGAATATCCGCTGTGCGGCAATGCTGAGGGGGTGTATGCAAAACAATTCAGGAGAATTCTATGGCAGATAAACCAGACGATCAGGAACTGCGTCAAAAGCTCACTGACATGCAGTATAAAGTTACACAAGGGCACGGTACTGAAGCGCCGTTTAGCGGCGAGTTGAACGACAATAAAAGCGCTGGCAGGTACCTGTGTGTGGTGTGCGGTGCACATTTGTTTGATTCGGATACAAAGTACGATTCAGGCAGTGGCTGGCCCAGCTTTTATGACGTTGCGAACAAAGAAAACCTTGGAGAAACCCGGGACGGCAGTCTGGGGATGACGCGAACAGAAGTGCACTGTAAACACTGCGATGCCCATCAGGGTCACGTATTCCCGGATGGTCCGGCTCCTACTGGACTGCGCTACTGCATCAACTCGGCTTCACTGAAGTTTGAGCCGTCGCAAGAATAGCGTGGCCAACAGGTAGTCTATAAAACGATGCGTTATAAAATTGATCCTACCACCGGGCTACCGATGACTGAGACGTCCCCGGGGATGCTTGCAGCGACCGTATTTCTGGCGCTAATTATCGGGTTTGTGCTTTTGTATGCCGGTAAAAAAGGCAGGCAGATGTGGCTCACTGTGTGGAGCGTCGGTCTGATTATTTGCAGCGTGCTGTATTTGATTTGGCACTATCTGCAATATTATCGGTAGCGCCAGGCTGCGAGATACGGTGATGGCACTAGACTATAAAAAGTGATCGTCAATGCTCGATCACAACAACCGAACAATGTAGAGCAGTATTCCGGTCTGCGCCAAGCGCAGACCGGATTATATATAGTTGCTGGTTAAGTTTGTTTGGCAGCGCGGTTTTCAACCAGATCATCAACCACCGCAGGATCAGCAAGGGTTGATGTGTC
>CALGJU010000307.1 GCA_937928685.1 uncultured Granulosicoccaceae bacterium | reverse complement strand
CATGAATTTATGAGCAGCGGGTTAACTCACTATATGCACCGTAAGCGTGTCTCCCGGGTATTCAGACATGTCTATGGTGACGAAAACAGTTACTTCGGAAAAAACTTTAGCAAGATTACCTTCCACTGGAACCAACGACCACTGAAACTGAGCTTTGAAGTATTTGATACTGAAAATCAACGCCAGGTAGAAAAGTCACTCACTCTGATCAATGGTGCGTGGTCTGGCTGAATTTGATTGCTGTTGAAAAATAGCGCCCTGCATTATTCACAAGGCGACCAGTGAAATAGGCGCTAAGTCTTTGTATGCAGTGTATTAAGGCGATAAACGAATTATTTCGATTTAGCAGTGTGTCTATTCGACATCAGAGAAATTCTCGCGTCACATCTCAGCCGATCCGCATCGCTAGTGGCGGGCCACGCTTCTCAGGCGATCAACTGACCTGTTTAGCGAGATTTCCTCTGGCTGCCGAATCCTCACGAATAATACAGGCTAGCGACTTCAATTCAAGGTAGCTTTTAGAACAGTATTATTTTCCGCGAGTGGTAGACTCGATTGTGTGAACGACGCAATTCGAAGGTGATACCCATGGCGCGAGATCCCCGCTACGATGTGCTTTTTGAACCGATGGCTATCGGTCCGGTGGTGGCTAAAAATCGCTTTTATCAGGTGCCTCACTGCAATGGTGCCGGTTACCGTGATCCGTCAGCTGCCGCAGAGATGCGCGCCATAAAAGCAGAGGGTGGTTGGGGGGTTATATTTACCGAGCAGTGTGAGATTCACCCAAGCTCTGAAATCACGCCTTTTATAGAACTGCGCCTGTGGGAAGACAAAGATATTCCACAGCTCGCTTTGATGGCAGAAAAGTCAAAAATGCATGGTGCTCTGGCTGGAATCGAACTGGCGTATTCCGGAATCAACGGACCAAACTTATATTCACGTGAAGTACCGCTGGCGCCAACCGCGCTACCCATTCGCACCTTTAGTAATGACCCGGTTCAGGCGCGTGCAATGACACGCAAAGATATTAAGGATCTGCGTCGCTGGTTTGTGAATGCATTTAAGCGATCACAAATAGCGGGTTTTGATTTAATTTGTCTTTACGGTGCGCATGGCTTTGGTGTGCTGCAACATTTTCTATCCCGTGCAACGAATCAACGCACAGACGAATACGGGGGTAGTCTTGAAAATAGAGCAAGGTTTATACAAGAGGTCGTAAACGACGCGAGGGATGCTGTCGGTGACACCATGGGTATTACGTTGCGTCTTTCTCTTGAAGAGATGGGTGATCTCGGTTTTTCGAATGCAGAAGTCAGAGACTTTATTGAGATGAATAAAGATCTGCCAGATTTATGGGATATGGCGCACGGTGCGTGGGAAGATTGCTCGGGTCCCTCGCGCTTTGTGGAGGAGGCGGCACAACAGAGCCTTGTCAGTGGAATAAAATCGCTTACTGATAAGCCTGTGGTGGGTGTCGGACGCTTTACCTCACCGGATGTGATGGTGAAGCAAATCAACTCAGGTAATCTTGATTTTATCGGTTGCGCCAGACCCTCCATTGCTGACCCGTTTCTGCCGAACAAAATTGATGCAGGCCGAATCGAAGATATTCGTGAGTGCATCGGTTGCAATATTTGCATAACCGGTGATATGACCATGTCGATCTCCCGCTGCACACAGAACCCGACCTTTATGGAGGAATGGCGTAAAGGGTGGCATCCGGAACGTATGCAGGACAAAGGCGCTTCTGAAAATGTATTGATTGTAGGCGCAGGACCTGCAGGACTTGAAGCTGCGCGTGCACTGGCCGTGCGTGGTTATGATGTTGCGTTGGCAGAGACAACGACCACTCTGGGTGGCAGGGTCGCTAAAGAGCGACAGTTACCCGGCTTGTCAGCATGGGGCCGGGTGGCAGATTACCGTGAGTATCAGTTAAGTCAAAAGCCCAATGTGGAAACTTACTTTGAAAGCGAGCTTAACGCAGATCAAATCCTTGAGTTCGGCTTTCAGAATGTCGCGCTTGCCACAGGTTCCAGCTGGAGGCGTGACGGCGTGGCTCGACGCCATGTGGTGCCCATGTCAATTGATTCAGCCATGTCGTTGTACACACCGGATGATCTAATGAACGGCACCATCCCCAAAGGCCATGTGGTGCTGTTCGATGATGATCATTACTACATGGGGGGTGTGCTGGCTGAGCTGTTGCAACGAGCGGGTGCGAAGGTAACATTGATCACACCGGCGGCTTATGTGTCTGAGTGGACCAACAATACCCTTGAGCAAGCGACTATTCATAAGCAGCTGGCAGAGCTTGGGGTAGACATAGTGCTGAATCGCGATGTGGCTTCTATTGCTGCAGATCATGTTGTCAGCCACTGTATGTTTACTGGCAGTCCAAAGCAAATCGAAGCGGATGCTGTTGTACTGGTCACATCACGTCAGTCTAATGATGCTGTCTGGCAAGCGCTTAAGGCTCGTGAAGCAGAGTGGGCTGACGCCGGTATAAAAAGCGTAAAAACATTTGGCGATGCTGAAGCGCCTGGCCCGATTGCGTGGGCAACATACGCAGGCCATCGTTATGCTCGTGAGCTTGATATGCCGGATATCGGTGATGCACTATCGTTCCGGCGTGAGATCACTGAGCTGCAACTGTAAAATTCAAACACTGTGCTGATAGCTTGATTAGTATTTCACCCCACTATCCGTTGCCCATCAAGAAGGACAATTCATGATTCACAAAAGAATAAGACCGTTTAACACCAAAGAGACTTACCCGGAACAAAATCTGGATAACGACTTGTCGCATGCGGTGATTGCCGGTAATACAATTTACCTTCGTGGCCAATGCCCACAGAATCTAGATGATGCAGTCAATATTTCCAGTAATGATCCGGTAGAGCAAACGCATAAGGTGATGCAGAATATTAAACAACTTATCGAAGAATGCGGTGGCACTATGGAGCATCTGGTCAAGGTGGTGGTATATATCACCGATGTCCGGCATCGTGAAGCGGTGTATCGGACGATGGGTGAATATATAAAGGGCGTGCATCCAGTATCTACGGGCTTGGTGGTGCAAGCGCTGGCACGGCCTGAATGGTTGGTGGAGATTGATGCTACTGCTGTGCTTACTGACTGAGCCGGTTTGATATTGTCGATTTTAAAATTTTGGCAGCCCGACGCGTGAGCGAGTGGGAAGTCGCGTTAATTTTATTTTGTCTATGGTAACCGCTATCTGAAAATTCCAAGATGCACTTTGTTTATTGGTAGGATGGTGAATGACGTTGGCCATATTATCTTGCCACTCGCTCCGGCGTCGGGTTTCCTTGGGGGCTGCGTTACCGTTCGTGGGTGGTTGGCATTTGCAGGGCCGAGGCGATTGTTGCTTGGTAGAATGCTGATTCAGTGGTATGTATCAACTTTATAAAGGAAAGTCCCCAATGGCGATATTAAAAACGGCTGACGCGCTTGATCGTGTCGAAGCGCCCGCTGCGATTCTCATTACCGAGCTGGGCCGAAAGCTTCGTGCCGAAGGCCGCAGCATCGTATCATTGAGTATTGGCGAGCCTGACCTAAACACACCGGAACAT
>CALGJU010000306.1 GCA_937928685.1 uncultured Granulosicoccaceae bacterium | reverse complement strand
ATCATCCGGATTCATGACATTGACCAATGCGGCTTCCCACGCACCGGTACCGGAGGCAGGGTAGATAACCACTGGCTGACTGGTTTTGAAAATCCCTCTCATGCCTTGCAGAACGCGGTGCCCCAGTGCTTCAAAACCGGGGCCACGATGATCGATGACGGGCATGTCTATGGCGCGCAGAATGCGGTCCGGCACGGCGCTGGGACCGGGAATTTGCAAAAAATGGCGACCGGGCTGTCTCATGATCTTATCGGTGGTTATCGGATTGATTTCGATACTATCAGGTTATCAAGAACGCAAGGTAATACACTCGGTTAGAGTGGTCTGTATGAGGCGGCCAGAATGGCAGCGAGGCAGTGGCCTGAACGGCTGAAGCAATCAGCCTGTTGCGGTATTGGCGGGCTCGTTTGTTTGTATAGCGACGCTCTCGAGAAGTCTAAAAATAGCGTTGCTGGTCCTGTTGTTGGCAATTGAAGCTGGCGAGCCGGACGCACTAGTTCGTTGCGATGGCACGTCATGCAGGGTGCAAGTCTGTGCAATCAAACCGTGGTGTACGTCGTTACTGTTTTAGGGAGGGCTCTACATTGATGTCAGGCCCGATCGTGAATTGAGGTGTCCGGAGCACACTGGTTGCGGAGCACGCGTCTGAGGAAAGGTTCAGGCCCTAGACCTCTGTGGCGCGAATTGCCTGCACAACGAACTGTAATTGTCCGGACATTTGTGAACCGGCACCGGAACTAAAACGGCGTCGCTTGCTCCAAACGACACACACTGAACAGGACAACCTGAACGATGACCGAGAAGCACAATATTGAGCGCCGGAACGTAATAAAGAAGTCGGCCGGATTGATGGGGCTGGCTGCCTTGTCAGGAAGCGTATTGTCGGGGCCGGCAAGGGCGCAGGAAAACAAATATGGCATTGAAGGGTATGAAGCCCCGGAGCTCGACATTGATTACTGGATCGATGGTGACGGTAAACCCTCGAGCTTTTCGATTGCCGAGTCAAAAGGCAAGTGGACATTTTTGAAATGCTTTCAAAACTGGTGTCCGGGCTGCCACTCCAGCGGCTTCCCGACACTCAAAGCATTCTCTGATGAATTCCACGGTCACCCGAAGGTGGCGATTGCCGGAATTCAAACGGTATTTGAAGGTTTTTCATCAAACACACAGGATGACGTACGCAAGCTGCAGTTGCGCTACGAGTTACCCATTGTGATGGGACATGATCCGGGTGATCCAGACGGTATTCACACCTCCGATACGATGCTCAAGTATCGCAACGGAGGCACGCCTTGGTTGATACTTATTGACCCTGATGGTCGCGTTGCGTTTAACGACTTTAGAGTAGATACAACAAAACTAATAGAATTCATTCACGAGCAAATCGCATAGAACAGCGAAATACTTTCTGCGTATGTCGCGAAGCACAGCGGCATACACAGGGTGAGACGAGCTGTGCTTGATCCACTCGCTCACGTGTCGGGTTTCCCATCTCTCGCCGTGTATTGACAACGGGATGAGCTCGGCCCAATCCGCTGGCTCACGCCTAAGTCTTTTCGATAAGTCCGGGCCAACTAGACTTAGAGAGTGAGGTGTAGGAAAAGGCAAAACCTATCTAACCGGAAGGCTGGTATTGCAGGAACCCGTTGAATGGAGACATTCACGCCGGATTCTGTGGGCAGCTGGAGGTGCGATTCCTCCGGCTGACTCGACTGAATGGATCTAGTGCCTCACGTCCGATTTCAAACAGCACAGCATATGTCGACAAAAAACCTAATCCAGAATCACAACACCATTAGGACTGTTAACCTCAAACGAAAGCCCAGGCTGATCCCCCTTAACCACAGTAGCCAGATGATCGACATTTAAAGCTACTAGCATGGATGTCAAAGCGTCCGGATCGGGGTGTGTCAACAGCACCTGATTAAGCCGTACACCTAGATCTTGTTGGTGCGTGCTCGGGTGTGGTCCCGGTGACCACTGTATAAACACCGGTACCAACGCACTCTCTGGCAAATGTCCGTCCTTTGGTACAGTGAGTCGCCATGAAAGATCACCTCTGGTGAGATGAACGATCTCGCCCAGATCTATGGGACTATTCTGTACGACTTCATCTAGGTTGTTTGTTTGAACGACCCAGCACAGGGCTCGCGGTCGCTCAGCCAGTCTGGCTTTCGTATTTGCTTTGTCCAGCGTAAACAAACGCGCCCGACCCGGGTCGGGTGCGTCAGGATCGATTGAGATTAATTCTATAAAACTTTCGTTGCCAGATTGCATGACGCAGTTGTGGGTGCTCATTGCTTCGTGTTTGCCGCCCGGGGGTATTTCTATACCCAGGCTCTCTTTTAAGGCTTTCACGCCGGCTGGAAGAGATGAAGCGCCGATTGCGATATGGTCGATTTTATTGTTCATGGGTTTTGTCGGTGGTTAAAGGTGGGACGTGTGGGTTTGATCCGCTCGCAGATGCTTCGGGCTTCCTGATTTGTGGGTTTGGTCCACTCGCTGACGCTTCGGGCTTCCTTGACGTGTGGGGCTTGGTCCGCTCGCTGACGCTTCGGGCTTCCTTGACGTGTGGGGCTTGGTCCGCTCGCTGACGCGTCGGGCTTCTTGACGTGTTGGGTTTGGTCCGCTCGCTGACGCTTTGGGCTTCCTGACGTGTGGGGTTTGGTCCACTCGCTGACGCTTCGGGCTTCCGTGTGGGGTTTGATCCGCTTGCTGATGCGTTGGCTTTCTTGCTTCTATGCATGTGCCGGGTGTAGTGCTTCGCCTTCAACGGTAATACGGTGCATCAATCGTGTTTCAGTGGGGTAGTCGTTCAGGGCGCAGTGCCATGTGGCTCGATTATCCCAAAATGCAATAGATCCCTGGTGCCACTTAAATCTATGTGTAAACTCTGGACGAATGGAGTGTTGGTACAACATGTCGAGTAACGGTTTGCTTTCGGCACTATGCCAACCCTTTATACCTATGGTAAATTGAGGGTTCACGTAGAGCGCTTTCCTGCCGCTGATCGGGTGGGCAATGACCATCGGATGTACTGAATCCTGAGTTGCCGCTTCCGCATTCGTGAATAGCTCAGCACCTTCCGCCATAGCACCGAATACATGACGACTTGAATGTACGGCATTGAGCTGTGACAGTGTTTCTTTTAACCCGTCTGACAGGTGTTCATAGGCTAGAAACATATTGGAGAAAACAGTGTCTCCACCGCGCTGTGGTGTAATACGTGATACCAGTATTGACCCCATTGCCGGCACTTCATCGTAGGAATGATCAGTATGCCAGACTGAACCTATATTTGTGCTTTGTGATGGTTCTTTGCGAACCGCCGCGATTTTCGGGTGACCATCCACTGCGGGAAAGAAGCGATTAATGTTGATGTTTCCAAAAGCTTCTGCCAATCCAATATGCTGTTCTTCGGTCAGGTCCTGATCACGAAAAAACAATACACCGTACTCACCCAGCGCTTCACGCAAAACGCTTACATTATTTGTTTTCCCGGCATTGGCTAGATCAAACCCGCTAATGTATGCGCCAACGCCATCGGCGGGGGTTATCACAACTTCAGTGTGGCTCATGGTTGACTTCCTTCCTGGTTCTGATTGTTATGGTAGCAATCGCGCTCGCGGTGGCCAACCACTGTACTAATGTACGTGATTATTATCTTATAATGTAATCGGGCTGGCTTGATCTTCGCTTGAACCGGCCATTGCTCCATTCCCATGTTGCTTCCAGATGCCACATAAACTACCCCTGATGATACAAAAGCAAAGCCGTGTGTTATTGCGGTTGATTTGTGCTTGTATGATGCTCTGGGCGACCGGATCGACAGCGGATGCACAGAAGAACCTCAATGTGCTCGCATTCGGCTCGTGTAACCATTCCCACCTGGCTCAGCCGCATTGGGCCAATATTGAATCGCATCAGCCAGATCTGTTTCTATGGACAGGTGATGTGGTCTATGCAGATACCACTGATGCCGCAGAAATGCGTAGAAAGTATCAGCTGCAACTGAACGTGCCGGAATACCGACGATTCCAATCGATTGTGCCAATAGTGGGTGTCTGGGATGATCATGACTATGGCATCAATAACGGAGGAAAGGGCAACCCGGTTAAGGCAGCGGCTCAGCAGATTTTTCTCGATTTCATCGATGAGCCAAATAATACTGCAAGGCGAACGCAACAAGGGGTGTACACGTCTTACACCTATGGCGTTGGCAACCATAGCGTCAAACTTTTTTTACTCGATACGCGCTACCACAGAGATCGTACCGGATCCGGTCGTGCAGACATGCTTGGCAAGCAGCAGTGGCAATGGTTGGAAAAAGAAATTCGCGGCAGTGAAGCGGCGGTGAATCTGTTTGTATCCAGTGTGTCTGTGATGTCGCCACAATTTCCGTTTGCGGAGGAGTGGAATGATTTTAAGTGGTCGCGTAAGAAGTTATTTAAATTGATGAGTAAACACGACTTACCGGGGGTGTTGTTTTTAACGGGTGATCGGCATTTTTCCTCTCACCTGGAAGGCAAGGTGAAAGGTAAAACCTTTCATGAATTTATGAGCAGCGGGTTAACTCACTATATGCACCGTAAGCGTGTCTCCCGGGTATTCAGACATGTCTATGGTGACGAAAACAGTTACTTCGGAAAAAACTTTAGCAAGATTACCTTCCACTGGAATCAACGACCACTGAAACTGAGCTTTGAAGTATTTGATACTGAAAATCAACGCCAGGTAGAAAAGTCACTCACTCTGATCAATGGTGCGTGGTCGGGCTGAATTTGATTGCTATTAAAAAATAGCGCCTAGCCTGCATTATTCACAAGGCGACCAGTGAAATAGGCGCTAAGTCTTTGTATGCAGTGTATTAAGGCGATAAACGAATTATTTCGATTTAGCAGTGTGTCTATTCGACATCAGAGAAAATCTCGCGTCACATCTCAGCCGATCCGCATCGCTAGTGGCGGGCCACGCTTCTCAGGCGATCAGCTGACCTGTTTAGCGAGATTTCCCCTGGCTGCCGAATCCTCATGAATAATGCAGGCCAGATAGACTTCTTCCATTAATTGGCGGCGGAAGTCAGGTGATTTGCCTTCACGTAGCGAGATTTGCGTAAGTGGCATTGGTTATTTCTCTTGTTCTGTAAAGTTGACGTTGGCAGTGCAATCATCAGGGCTTTGCTCATAGCTTGAAATGCATACTGGCCTATTCGTTACTGCAAATCAGCACGAGTTGGCAGGTCTGCACCGAAACGACTGCAAGTAACCGCTGCCGCATCCAGTGCAAATTGGAGGCTTGCCTCTATGTCAACAGAACCTTGAATATTTCCACTTGCGTTAATGTGTTTCTCTGTGGCCAACCAGTGCAATGCGGCAGCTTGAAACGTATCTCCTGCACCTACTGTATCCATAACTTTTACAGGTTTTGACTGACCGGAAGCACTTTTACCATCCGGTGTGTATACACTCGCGCCTTCTGCACCACGGGTGACATAAACAATCTCTGCACCGTGGTTAAAACAGTCTGCGACAAAAAGTGCTTCGGCTTTGGCCCCGGTTGCAGTTCCGACCAAAGCATCAATGTCTTCATCACTGGCTTTAATAAGGTTGGCAGCCTGTGCGAAGGATGTAAAACTGCTACGCCAGATATCAA
>CALGJU010000305.1 GCA_937928685.1 uncultured Granulosicoccaceae bacterium | reverse complement strand
GAACACCTAGTGCTTTTCGTGAAGGGACTGACTGCATTGCTTGCTCCGTTTGGTTTCTGACGAACTACATCGCATTTACAACGCATATTCTGTGCCTTTTTTATATTCTGGCATGAAAATAATGCATGCGCTCTGCGCTCCGGTGTGCGGATAGTGCTTGAGTCGTATCGACAACAACGCCCGCGCAAACCCGCCAGCGTAAGCGAGGCTAGACTCGCGCTTCATCTTTACGACATTTATTCGAGTTCGAGCACACTAAATGGACTGTGGTGATGCCTGGTGATAAAGCCCGCCACACTACACATTGTGACTGTCGGTTAAATGTGCCGAGAGGGCAGCTCGATTGGGTATCGATGCAAAAACAAACGCCAATGGTATGATACCTTTTAGACTTACCGGCCAAACAGGAACGAGCGTTGTTTTGCAAATCCTTCCATTTACTCTGGGTATCTCTGCTGATCTTGTCCGGTTGCACCGGTGACTCGGGCGAACATGCAGTTCCTCTGAACCCTGGCGCGTCCGGGATAACGCTTGCGTCCCCTATTAAAATCCGTGAGTCGCTGGCCATTGACTTCAGTCAGGTGACAGGCGTCGCCAATGTAAATGGACGAACCTACGAAATGGTTCAGTCCGGGTCAGGCTATCGCGCCACTATCAACAACATACCGATCAACAGTGACGTTCAGCTCAATCTGTTATTCCAGGAACAACTACCAGACGGCCAAGCACTGCGTTTAGCCTATACAGATCAAATCACTATCGCCATTGGCAACTCCAATCAAACCCGCCAAATCCTACAGGCAGAGTACCGCTATGACTACGATGCGGATGGCGACGGAATAAGCAATATTGTTGAACGCAACAACGGAAGTGATCCGTTCATACCTGAAAATGCAGTCAATCGGGTGGTCGTTGTGCAGCTCAACATTCCGCAGATCATTAACGACCCAGGTATCACTCAAGTGATCGCTTTGTTTGCCGACGTGCCAAGAGCCGGTTCAAGACCCTTTGCCAATACCTTTGCATTTAGAGGGGAGGTTTCAAGCACCATTCCCGTCGGCATCGATATCAGGCTGACACAAGAATACGAAGGCCAGAGAATAATTGTCGCACGTGCTCTTACGGAACGGCCACCGGGTGAAGAAGATATCTTTATTGCACTCACTGACGATGATTTTGATTTTTCACTCGACTCCGATGGCGACGGCACCTCTAATCTGGATGAGCTCCAGGCGGGCACTAATCCGGTCGGAATGTAGAGACGCCTGATGCCAGGCAAAGCTCGGCCGCATCGACTTTCAAAGGCTGATACCGCAAACCGCGGCTACGGATCAGCGTGCCACCAGCGACATTCAACCGTCATTTCAATCGCTCTACTAACAAAATAGCAATATAAATCACCAGCTTGTAAATAGCCGTTCCGATTTCCGTACGGTACCATCCACCATCACACCCTTCGGAAGCAGAGTGAGAGCTCAACCGATGTGGCAAGTTTGCAGAGTCCCTATCACGGCCAAAAACCGGTATCCGGAATCAGCGAATGATTTTTTACGACTCACCACCACCCCGGACATCAAAAATGAACATAGCAAAGAAAACGAATCTCAGATGGCTGCCACTGGCACTGGTACCTCTTTTCAGCGTGTCAGTTCTGGTCGGTTGCAGCAGCGATGACGACAAAACTGATACACCCGCAGCAACGGTTGTCGGTGACACCGATGGCAATGGCATCCCTGACGCATTCCAATCCACTGATGCGGCTGCAGACACCAACGGCAACCTGATTGCTGACGTTTATGAGCCCGCCGCAGATGCAACAGATGCGGACAGCAACAACAATAATATCGACGACACTTTCGAAGCTGTGCTCACTATGGGCACAGACGCTAATGCTGACGGCATCGACGACGACGCCGCAGCAACTCTGGATGGCAGTGGCACTGAAACTGGCGGTTCTGAAACCGGTGGTTCTGAAACCGGCGGATCTGAAACTGGCGGTTCTGAAACTGGCGGCTCTGAAGGTGGCGAAGCGGATAGCCAAACCGGTGCGCTAAATGTCGTTACCGTCGGCAATGCAGGCGCCGCAAATCTAACGTGGGACGGCACTACTCTGAGCGGTCAATTTGATCTTGCAGACGGTGTCACCGTGAACTCTGCAGCGCTTTACTCAGGCATTGCGGCGGCAGGCAACGGAAAGCTTATTATTGCATTAAACGGTACCGGCCCATCTCGCTTCGTACCGAGTGGAATCGCGGCAGATAACACTGCCGCCATCGCTGACGCGATAATCAGAGGTAACTTGTATATCCAGGCCGAACTAGCGGACGGCAGTACACAGAACGGTCTCGTTCTTCTCAATGGTGTACAGCCAAAGTTCACCATTATTGATGCTGAGGGCGTGAATTCCAGCGGCCAGGGTTTTATCAACGTCAACACAGTCACTGGTGATATGACTGCAGTGATGAAGATATTCTTGAATTCTGATGATCTGGATGCAGATGGTAACTCACAGACGATCTCTGCAGGCCATATACACATGGCAGCAGCCACTGAAGACGGTCCTGTCATCGTTCCATTGGAAAACCTGAGTGGCGATGGAGTAACGTGGACTGCGACCGGTCAACTGACTACTGAGCAGCTTTCTGCTTTGATGGCAGGCGACACCTACTTCAATGCACATGCCACAGACGGCAGCGGCTTTATCCGCGGTCAAATACCTGGTTCTTAATAAGCGTTAATCAGGTAGTCCCTGGCACTTGTAGTCAGGGATACATTAAGAAACAAAAAAGCCGGGCATTGCCCGGCTTTTTTTTACTCTACTAAAAAACTACTCAGCGCTTCAGAGACTCATCTAACTTTCGCTGAAGTTCATCAATTTTCCGATCGCGTAACGCCACATCCGCCATTAACACAGTAGCGCCACCATGTTCACCAAATTGATCCAGTGAGTTCCTGAGCGTCACAATCATCCGATCACGAGCTTCAATTTCACGCTGCAAATCCGCCATTTCATTAGGTTGAGCACTTCTTGCATCAGTGACTTGTCGCGCCTCCTGCAACTGCGCTTCAAGCTGAAGAATTCGCTTTCGCTCGAAAGCTCCGGATCCACCAGAGTCTCTGTCTGTCTTCTTGAGCTCGGCCACTTCACGGCGCGATGATTTCAACTCTTCAGCCAACATATCAATACGCTTGTTGGCATTGGCCAGATCACCACCGCTCGCACCACTTGCCGCCTGAAGACGATCAGACAATTCAATATTACTTTGTTGCAAGCGCTCAACATCGGCTTTGTAACGCGCACTTGATCGACGCAAGGTACTGATTCCTTCTGCGCCAATACGGCTTCTGCGCCAACGCCACAACAACCACCCAATGAATAATCCCAGTAAAAATGTGCCTACTAGAGGTAAAACGATATCCCACAGCACCCAAAGCATGTCAGTCACCTGTTAATGAAGTGCCACTATCGACGGCACGGTAAGGGTTGTTAGTTTCCGAAACTACCGCGTGCGGTAAACTCTACGCGGCGATTTTGTTTTTTACCGACTTCTGTGGAATTACCAGCGATTGGCAATAGTTCACCATAACCAAGCGCTCGTAACCGAAGTCCGTCGATACCGCTGAGCTTTAAATATTCAAGCACGGCGGTAGCACGAAAAAGACTGAGTTTCTGGTTCGCTTCTTCAGGGCCGCTGTTATCTGTGTGGCCCGCTATTTCAACGACCGGACGCTGATACCGATTCATTGCGTCAACGACTTTATCGAGTGTTTGTTTGGCAGTAAAACTGAGATCAGCCTTAGCCGATTCAAATATCACGTTTTCTCTGATTTCACTCGTCAGTGTGTCTATTTCAGCTTGCAACATCGAGACTTCTTTACTTAGAGACATTTGCCGAGCTTCTATTGAACCCGTCAGGTTCAGTCCAATACCTCTGGCATTTTCTCTCACCGCCTGAAGTGGCGCACTGTCTTCTTCGTACTCAAGCAGCGCGTTGAATTCAAACTCTTCATCAGTTAACCGCGCATCGGCTTCAATGACATCATCAAAGTAGCTGATTGCTGAGGCAAGCACAGAGACAGACCGATCGGCTGCTGCAGATTCACCAGCTTCGGCCACTACAATTTCATCAGTCACACTTTGCTGATCAAAAGCGCGCAGAGCCGCTTGCAGCAACACCTGCTTTTGCGCTTCACTGGTTACCACCCCTGTTAATACAATTCTGCCGTTTTCTTTTACCGCAGCCACATCGACCACTCGACTGGTGACTCTGTTTCTGGTGACAATATCTCCACTGATGATCAGGCCAATATCACCGGCATTGCCGCGCAAGCGCAACAGATCATTCGCCTGCGTTTCATCGGCAACCGTTGCATTAAAACGAAAATCAGTGGCTGACAAGCGCGCATCTGCCGACTCCGCCTGATCGAGACCCGCGATTGAATTCGCAAGGCTATCGACCCGTTGATCAGACCCGGGTGTCTTTTCCTGCAACCCGGAAACCACGATGTCATTTACCACGCCTGTAGCACCGATAGCCTGGACCGCAGCAGCTTGTAGCCGATCACGCTGTTCAGCCGTCAGTACTGTGCCCTGCAGAAGCATCTTGCCGTCTTCAAGACTGGCGCTGACATCTACCACGCCTAGCTGTTCAAGCTCCTGTGGCTTTTCGTCAGCTGCCGCCAGCTGTAAATCAATTTGTCTGATACCACTGTCATCAGTTTCACGCATCACAGCTAACAGCTGATCCTGCGCTGCACCGTCGAGCTTGCCGGTGACTGACACGTCTCTGTAGTCCCAATCGAAGTTAAGTGACTGCGGATTGATCCCAGCGCTTTGAAGTTCAGCACGGACACTTTGCTCTAGGCGGTTTTCAAAATGGGTCACTCCCCACCAGCCAGTGGCAGCGGCCGCTAACACAAGTGCGAGTAAGCCTAGCCATCCGATCAGTGCACTACTCCATGGCCAGACTCCGCCACGCCCGGGTGGAACAAACGCATCCCAGTCACGGCTATCATCGTGTAATTCATCTGCGGCCATTCATTGCTCCGGCACAGTAGTGTGTTTTTCAATGGTCAATTGTTGTTAACACCTCAGTTATCACGAAAGAATTCTCTATTCCCCTGATATCGCGCAATTCTACACTTTTCAGACCCACAATTATCCCGCCATTTATGTCAGTTAAGGTGAATTATCTAACCGCATACCGTGCGCCGTAACGCCGTTTTATTGACGTTGGTATTTTCTTTCACCGAATTCACATCACGTTCATATTCGTCAGGCAGACTGCAGTTATAAGCTCAGTCACTGTTCAATTGTTAAACAAATTGGCATGACAGCAAAATAACTAAATGTTTTTTGTCATGACGCGCTATATGACCTATAGTGTCATGACATTACAAATTATCTCCGCCGAATCCAAGGTTCCCACCATGTCTTTATGTCTAATTGTTGCTTTCATCTTCTACGTCCTTCGATCACCAGCCCACGATGGCTTTCAACAGCCGTAGCAAAAATTTCTCAAAAACCCGCGTCGCACCACTTGCCAACCCCCGCATCGAATTGAGTTAGACTCCTATGTTCCGGCAGTTCCTGTCGGAGCAATAATCTTTCTATGGGGGATGTAATGAACAAGCTGAAGACTCTGGGCGTACTGGCCTTACTAAACAGCAGCCTGATTTTTAGTAACGCACAGGCTGAAGGGCTTCTAAAGTCCGGACCAAGCGTATTCAACTACGATTACGTCGATCTTGAATACATTGACAACGACGGCGCCGATGGTTTCGGCCTTCGCTTTTCGGCCGATTTCAAAGAAAATCTTGCGGTTCAGGTGGGCTACTCCAAGCTCAGTGCCGGTCGATTGGATTTCGATACGCTTTCCGGCGGTGTTGCCTACCATATTCAAACCAGCAATTATCCGCAGGCTGACTGGGTCTTTGATGCCGGACTACAAACCGCTGATTCCGGCTTCAATGATGATACCGGTCTCTATCTCGGTGCAGGTATACGCTACGCCGTCAACGACGCGCTAGAGGTCAATGGCTCAGTCAATCTGAACACCATTGGCGACACAGATTTAAATATCAATCTGCGCGCGCTATATGAAGTGGCCACCGGGTTTTCTGCACTACTCGAAACCAATATTGCTGACGACTCTGCGATTGGCCTGGGTCTACGATTTTATTGGCGCTAGAACTACCTTTCGTACCTGGTGGTCAAGACCACCAGGCGCGTCAACAATGCAAATCACACCCCGCATCTAACCGCACGCCACTACTCAAGCTTAGCAGGAGCTAATGTACTGGAACAAATAGATTGCACATATGCACACTCTATTTGGTCCAGTACACTTTGCACTCTTCGTCTCCAGGCAAGTGGCTGCGCACGCCGAATCCAGTATACTGATAATCAGCAATCATCTGGCTTAAGACCCGTAAGCCCTGAAGGACAATTATGCGCACTTTCTGCCACATCGATCTAACTGCTCAGTCTGTAGAAAAACAAGTGCTGGAAGGCGAAGAAATTATTCGTGCAGGAAGATACTTTATCGCCAAGGCACTGGTAGAGCAGAATGTTGCCACCGCAGACCCACTATCAAAAGACAACCCGCTGATATTTTCAGCAGGACCATTTGCGGGCAGCAATTTTTCCAACGCCAATCGCTTAAGCGTCGGCTGCAAAAGTCCACTCACAGGCGGAATAAAAGAAGCCAACTCAGGTGGCACGTTTGCCTTCGCGCTGGGCCAGCTAGAGCTCGCGGGATTAACTCTATACAACTGCAGTGATGACTGGACCATCATCCGCATCACCAAGGATGGCGAGATCACCTTTGACTCTGCGGAAGATTTTCTCGGCATGGGCAATTTTGAAACCGCCGCTAAACTGCATGAAAAATACGGCAAGAAAGTCAGTATCGGGCTCTGCAGCCAGGTGGGTGAATATCAAGGCATGCTCAGCGGCATATCATTCAGTGATGTCGATCTTAGACCTTCGCGGCTGAGCGCCCGCGGTGGCGTGGGTGCTGTCATGGGCAGTAAGAAAGTAAAAGCCATCGTCGTCGATCTGCATAAAATGCCAAGCTTTCACGAACGCAAAAAATTAATGGGTGCCGTACGTGAATACAACAAAATGCTTAAGGCAGAACCCGCGATCGATAACTTCGCGAAAACCGGCACGGCGATGATGTCTGACGTTATCAATCAACTGGGCGGCATCCCGGTTCGCAACTTCACCGGTGGGCAGGCAGCAGATACCAGTGTTGAAACTTTCAAGCTCAGCGGTGACTACCTCCGTGAACAAAACATAGAGCGCGGCGGTGAAACTACTCATGCCTGTATGCCGGGCTGCCTGATTCAATGCAGCAATGTATATGCAGATAAAGATGGCAACGAAGTCGTGTCACCGGTCGAATACGAAACCATCGGACTCCTTGGCACTAACTGTGGCGTAAAGGACCCCGATGATCTGGCCAAACTAAACTGGCTGGCCAATGACCTTGGCGTCGATACCATTGAACTCGGTGGCACATTGGCCGTTCTGATGGACGCAGGTGAAGCAGAATTCGGTGATGTCGCCTATATGGAAAACATTATTGATCACCACTTGCGCAACGGTACAGACCACGGCAAGTTGGTAGCACAGGGAGCAGCGCGGGTAGGCGAACACTACGGCCTGAAGCGAGTACCTGTGGTAAAAAAACAAACTATCAGCGCTTACGACCCGCGTGTAATTGAAGTCACCGGTATTACCATGATGATGACAGCTCAGGGAGCTGATCACACTGCGGGCAATTTGCCACAGTATGACTCGGTTGGAAAACCTGCTGAGGAGCTAGTACACGCCAGCCTCGATATGCAGGCACTGACTGCTTCAACCGATTCATTGGGCTTATGTATCTTCGGCCGTTCAGTTACCTACGCTCAAATTGACTTCATCGTCAATGCACTCAACGACGCACACGGCACAGATCTCACACCGGAGTTCTACCGGCAGCTGGGGGTAGATACATTGCACCTTGAAAACCAGTTTAATGAGAAAGCAGGCTTCGAAGTAATTGACGACGAACTACCAGAGTTCTTCTATGCAGAGGCATTAAAACCTACTGATAACCTCGCACGCTTCCACGGCCCGGAAGTACGTGAGTCGGCACTGAGCTGGTGGCAAGATAATCTGCCTTCTTAATAACAGCTGGAAAAGCTGCTGAAGAATCAACAATTCACTGTTCGTGAAGCCGCGCAAAGCAGCCCCCTGCTCAATACTTAACGAGACTTTGCCATCAATGGAACGACAGCGGTTTGAGTGGTGCTATTTTCCTTAACCACCACTCACTGCAGTTTCACTACCACCCTTGAAGGTCTCGCGCTAAACCGATGCGTTACTTTGCAAAATACTCTTCTTTAAAGTGCAGCCTGCAAGTGGACTCGTAGAGATCATTGCCGCCAATTTCAATTTGCGCTCCTTCTGTGACGGCATTACCTTTTGCATCACGCCTTATCACCATAGTGGCTTTACGGCCACAATGGCAAATCGCTTTTAGCTCTTTTAAATTGTCTGCCCAGGCAAGCAGATACTTGCTGCCTTCAAAAGGTTCGCCTTGAAAATCTGTGCGAATCCCATAGGCAAGAACCGGTATGCTCAGTCGATCACACACTTCTCCCAACTGGAACACCTGATCACGACTTAAAAATTGCGCTTCATCGATCAATACACAATGAAGAGTTTGCCGTGTGTGATGGCTATCGATCACATCGAAAATATTATCCGACGGTTTTATGATGGTCGCATCAGTTTTTAAACCAATTCTTGAAGCCACCACTCCATTGCCATAGCGATCGTCTACCATCGGTGACAAAACCAATGTGTTCATTCCGCGTTCGCGATAGTTGTAACTGGATTGCAGCAGTGAGGTCGACTTACCCGCATTCATAGACGAGTAATAGAAATAGAGCTTGGACATGCGAAAGCGTTCTTATAGAGAAACAGCAGACTAACCCGACAAGTTAACAGTGGCAACTTGGTTGCTACAGAATTTCAGTTTCCACAAAAACAAACTCATGGTCGTTTGGATTGATCACATTGTGTTCAACACCATGGTCTCGATAGTAGGCAATTCCGGTCACCAGATCAGCACGGTGCTGACCGTCCTTCGTCTCCAGCAATAACTGACCGGTTGTTTGTGGCACAACGACATAATCAAAACCATGCCGGTGCCAGCCGGTCTCACCCTGCGGTGGAAAACGCCACTCGGTTACCACCACGCGATCATTTTTAAGCTGCACTGTGGGTCTCGCTTTGGGACGTTCTTCAGACATTGCTTATACCTTGTGTTTTAAACGCAGTGTGACAACCCTATAGATTGAAATATTTTCTTATATCGGCATAGCATTTATCACTGGCTTTAAAGTGCACCGTTTGCATGCCGAGCAATTGAGCTACCTCAATATTAGGCAAGCTGTCATCTATAAAAACCATTTCATTGGCATCAAGGCCAAAGCGATCCAGCACCACCTGAAATAGAGTAGCATCTGGTTTGATGAGCTTTTCCTCTGCGGAGATCACGATGCCTTGAAAGAGCGTAAAATATTCACGCGATCTTAGATAACCGGCATTCACCGCCGACATATTGGACAGCACATACATCGGTATATCAGCCTCCTTCATCTGATTGATCAATTCAACCGAACGCGGGAAATTAACCAGCGACTCACGCACGGTGTCAAAACAGTGCACCACCTCATCTGTTGACAGCGAGCTTTCAGCAGACAGCAGCGCTGCCACTTCGGGCTCAGTGGTCACACCTCTATCCAGATCAAGCCATAAATTGCTCTCGAAAAGTGCAGATTTTACTACTGCCTTTTTATCCGCTGACAGTTGCAACCGGCTAAGAATTTTTTCCGGATTCCACTGAACAACCACATTGCCCAAATCCCAAAGCGCAATCATGCACACCTCTTTTAATTTGTATTGCCGATAATTTGTATTGCCGACCGGCACATGGTCAGTGTAGTGCATCAATCACCAATTGGACAAAAACCTAATTGACAATGCGAATAATTCTCATTACTCTTCTCATTAAGAGTTCACTTTGCACAAAAAGGAAGCAACATGCACCTGCTACGCACCCTTACAAGATTGGCAATTGCTGCGGCCCTATCCGCGCCACTGGCCGCTGTAGCTGAGGTAAATGTGTACTCTTACCGGCAGCCCTTCCTGATTGAGCCGATATTTAATGCCTTTACTGCAGAGACTGGCATTGAAGTAAACACCGTTTTTGCAAAAAAGGGCCTGGTTGAACGATTAAAGAACGAAGGTCGGAACTCCCCTGCAGATCTACTGCTCACCACCGACAGCGGTCCCCTTTACCAGGCCGTAGAACAGGGTCTGACACAAGCCGTCAACAGCGAGCTTCTAGAAGGAAACATACCTGCTGAGTTTCGGGACCCTGAAGGTCACTGGTTCGGACTTTCCACCAGAGCAAGGCTGATCGTCACCTCCAAAGACCGGGTCGAAGCTTCTGCCATTCAAGACTATGAAGACCTTGCAAAAGAAGATTTTAAATCTCAAATTTGCACGCGCAGCGGTAAGCACACTTACATGGTGGCTTTAAACGCTTCAATCATCGCGCACCACGGTATTGAGCAGGCAAGCGACTGGCTAAGCGGTGTTAAAAGCAATCTGGCACGTAAGCCACAGGGTAATGATAGGGGTCAGGTTAAAGCGATAACGCAGGGTGAATGTGATATCGCGATCATCAACAGTTATTACATCGGTAAGATGCTCGCAGATGACGAGCAAAAAGCCTGGGCTGAATCGGTTAATATTATTTTTCCGAATCAATCTAATCGCGGCACACACATGAATATCAGTGGAGCCTCACTGACTGCGGGTGCACCGAATCGTGAAGAGGCTATACAGCTCATTGAGTTTATGTCATCCGATACCGCACAAAGCATCTATGCTGAAACTAACTATGAATACCCGGTAAAAGCAGATGTGGCCTGGTCTGATCTGGTGAAATCCTGGGGCACCTTTAAAACGGATGAGTTACCACTGGCAGAAATCGCCCGATATCGATCCGATGCGGTGAAGCTTGCAGACAAAGTAGGCTACGACAACTAGTGTACTGGAACAAATAGATTGCACATATGAGTCAATCAATCAAAGTGTCTAATTTTAATAGATAAATCGGGACAACAGTAAGTCATAGAGCCTGCAACGAATGTGGTGTGCACTTTGATTAATCGCCCCTGCGGGAGCTCGGCATTTGGCTTGCCACTGC